>NZ_JBSFTT010000021.1:0-160899 GCF_053591415.1 Streptomyces sp. NPDC003032
TGTTGCGGCGGCCGGCCCCGCGGGGGGTTGAGGCTGTTGGTTAATTCCGGGGCTCGCGTGACGTCGGCCTTCAAGACCTGGTTGTGGTCTTGAAGGCCGACGTTGTCGTATGGGGTGGGTGCGGATGTCGATGCAGCCGAAGGGGTCTGGGGAGATTCCGGCGGAGACGGTGCGGGTGGCGCGGGCCGCGTTCCCGAAGAGAAGCCTGGCGATCCGGGTGAGGGACGAGCTGGGGCCGTTGTTCACGGACGAGGAGTTCGCTGACCTGTTTCCGGCGCGGGGCAAGCCTGCCTGGTCACCGGGGAGGCTGGCGGTGGTGCTGGTGTTGCAGTTCGTGGAGGGGCTGACCGACCGGCAGGCCGCGGAGGCAGTGCGGGCGAGAATCGACTTCAAATACGCCCTCGGGCTGGAGTTGGGTGATCCGGGGTTCGATTACTCGGTGCTTTCGGAGTTCCGGGACCGTCTGATCGCTGCGGATGCCGGGCGCGAGGTTTTGGACGGAATCTTGGCCGCGGCCCGGGAACGAGGGCTGCTCAAGACGGCAGGCCGGGCCAGGACCGACGCCACCCACGTGCAGAGTGCGGCAAGGGCGCTGAACTGGCTGGAGCATGTCGCGGAGACACTGCGCTCTGCCCTGAACGCGCTGGCCCAGGCAGCCCCTGACTGGCTGGCGGAGGTGGCCGAGCCGGACTGGTTCAAGCACTACGCGACCCGGGCCGAGGACTCACGTTTCCCCCAAGCCCGGTCCAGGCGGGAGGAAGTCGGCAGAAGGATCGGGGCGGACGGGATGCGCCTGCTGATGGCGGTGACCTCCCCTGAAACGGACGGGCGGCTGCGCGTGCTGCCCGAGGTGGAGACACTGCGAAAGGTCTGGGTCCAGCATTTCCACCTGGTGGAGGGAGAGGTGATCCGCCGGGCCCCAAAAGACCGCCCGCCGGGCGCGTTACGCCTGGTCAACCCGTATGACATCGAGGCACGCTGCGGGAAGAAGCGCGACATCCTCTGGGACGGCTACAAGGTCCATCTGACAGAGACTTGCGAGCCGGACGCCCCCCACCTGATCACGAACGTGGCCACCACCGTTGCCACCGTCGCAGACAGTTTGATGAGCGGAACGATCCATGCGGACCTGGCCCGACGGAACTGCCTGCCCGACGAGCACTGGGTCGACGCCGGCTACCCCACCGCCGCACACATCGTGGCCGCCCAGCATGAGCACGGCGTGGCCCTGCACGGTCCGGTTCAGGTCAACACGAGCACCCAGACAAGCACCGCAAGCGGCTATGACCAGGAGGCGTTCACCATCGACTGGGGCGCCAAGCGGGTCACCTGCCCGGGCGGTCACACCAGCAGAACCTGGAGCAACCGGCTCTCCCAGCAAGGACTCCCGGTTATCCGGGTGGTGTTCTCCGTGAACGACTGCCGCCCCTGTCCCGTGCGGGCCCAGTGCCTTGACGCGCCCGTCAGCAGGCCCCGTGAGCTGCGTCTGCGCCACCAAGACGAACACCACGCTCTGCGGGCCGCCAGGGCCGAGCAGCAGACCGACCAGTGGAAGGACCGCTACCAGATCCGCGCCGGGATCGAGGGCACCATCTCCCAGGGTGTCTTGCGGTGCGGATTACGCAGATCCCGTTACCGCGGCCAGGCGAAGACCAGCCTTCAGCACCAGCTCACGGGCGCCGCGATCAACCTCGCCCGCATCGACGCCCACCTCACCAAAACACCCCGAGCCCGCACCCGCACCAGCCACTTCGCAGCACTTCGCCCCGCCGAACAACTCGACGGGGCGAAGCAGCACGGCCCGGATTAACCAACAGCGTCCACCTACAAGTAGGGCGGGCCGTTCCGCATTTCGGGCGTGACGGTCCGATTTTCGGTTCGTTACTCCGTACGAGGCCGCGAACGGGCGGCCGGATACGGAGGGGAAGATGCCGGTCAGCCGGTACACCAAGGAACGCCCGGAGGGCGTCTACAGCAAGAAGCACCTCATGGCGATGGTCGCTGAGGCACGCAACTGGACCGACCTGATGCGCCGCCTCGGCCTCGGGACGGACGGCGGGCAGCGCCGCGTGGTGCAGGAGAAGGTGATCCAGCATGGGCTCGACACGAGCCACTTCGCCAAACGCAGCCCATGGCGTAAGTATCCGGACGCCGCCATTGCCGAAGCCGCAGCGTCATCGACTTCACTGCGCGAAGTAGCACTGAAGCTGGGCGCCACACCGGCCACAGGGACGCTCTCCCACATCCGACGCCGTATCGGCGCCGCAGGCATCGACATCAGCCACTTCCCTGGCATCGACCGTCCCGAGGTGGACCTTCCCGTCACCATCGAGGAACTGCAGACGGCGGCCTTGACGGCCACCAGCGTGCGCGGCGTGGCTCGCGCGTTGGGCGTGCCGGACGACAGCCGCTCCCGCGCAACACTGAGTCGCATACTGCGTGCTCAGCACATCGACACCAGGCACTTCTCCCACCAGCGTCTGCTCATCCGGGAGGAAGACCTGCGCGACCTGGTGCGGAGCTGCTCGAGCTATGCCGATGTGATGCGTGGTCTCGGCGTGGAGGTCAACGACACGAATCACCGCCGTGTCCGCCGCACGGCGGCACGCCTCCATCTCGACACGAGCCACTTCAAACGCAGGGCCTGGGGACAGCCGGAGCGCCCCGCACCGCCGTCGACCGCACACCGGGTGTTGGTCGTCCTGCCGGACGACGCCGGGCGGACCAGGAGGCCCCAGCTCCATCGGGCCCTGACCGAAATCGGAGTCCCGTACCAGTGCGCGTGGTGTGGCAGCACCGGGGAATGGCTGGGGCAGTCGGTCACTTTGCAGATCGACCACGTCAACGGAGACTGGCGCGACAACCGACGGGAGAACCTGCGGTATCTGTGCCCCAACTGCCACGCGTTGACGGAGACGTGGTGCCGCCGGAAGGGGCGACCACCTCTCGCCGGTCAGCCTGCCCAACCCGTACACTGAACGCCGCCGGTCAAACACACTGACCGTTTTTGAGCGGCCGTGATGGAATTTGGCAGTCATGCTGGGTTTAGGTCCCAGTGGGTTCACACCCGTGTGGGTTCGAGTCCCACCGGCCGCACTTTTTGCGGGCTGTGTGGCCGGTCGGCTGGGACCGGCCACACAGCCCGTTTGCGTCAGCCCAACAACTCCCGTACCACCGGCACCAACCCCCGGAACGCCTCCCCCCGATGGCTGATCGCGTTCTTCTCCGCGGGCGAGAGTTCCGCGCACGTGCGCGTCTCGCCGTCCGGCTGGAGGATCGGGTCGTAGCCGAAGCCTCCGGAGCCCGCGGGAGTGTGGCGCAGTACGCCCCGGAGTCGGCCCTCCACCACTCGCTCCGTGCCGTCGGGGAGCGCTAGGGCCGCCGCGCAGGCGAAGTGGGCGGCGCGGTGGTTCGGGGGGATGTCGGAGAGCTGGGCCAGGAGGAGGGCCAGGTTGGCCCGGTCGTCGCCGTGGCGGCCCGACCAGCGGGCGGAGAAGATGCCGGGGGCTCCGCCGAGGACGTCGACGCAGAGGCCCGAGTCGTCGGCGACGGCGGGCAGGCCGGTGGCCCGGGCGAGGGCGTGCGCCTTGAGCAGGGCGTTCTCCGCGAAGGTGACGCCGGTTTCCTTGACGTCGGGGATCTCGGGGTAGGCGTCCGCGCCGACGAGCTCATGGGTGAGGCCTGCGTCGGCGAGGATCGCCTTCAGCTCCGTGATCTTGCCGTTGTTGCGGGTGGCGAGGATGAGGCGGGTCATGCCCCCCAGTATCCCGATTCCGGTACCGGGGAGCGCGACGCGTCCGTGGCGAGCGTTCCTTACGGCGTGCAGACCTTGGTCAGTTCGCCCGCCGCGTCGGTGACCGGGCTGACATCGGGCGTGTTGTCGCCGTTCTTGATGGCGTCGCGGACGTTGTCGACGGCCTTGTCGAGGTCGTCGACGGCCTTGCCCACGTCGGCGTCGTCGGTCTTGTCGTCGATCTTGTCGAGGTTCTTGCCGATGTCGTCGAGCGCCCGGTCCGCCTCGGCGGGGTTGTCGGCGGCGTTCGAGACGGCCTGTTGCAGGTCGGTGACGCTGTCGGCGATGGTGTCCGCGGTCTGGACGCAGTCCAGGGCCTTGGAGACGGCGTCGCAGCCGACGAGGCCGACGCCTGCCGGTACGACGATCAGGGCTGTGGCGACAGCGGTGGCGATACGACGGTGGCGCGCGGCCATGGTTCGGTCCCTCCCCGGGGTGCGTACGGACGCACGGTTCCGCCCGTGCGTCCGTACTCGTTACAACGCCGGGCGCGGGTTGTTGGTTGCTCGGCGTGACCTACGTCGCTATCGCGTCGCTTCGAGCGCCTCGCGCTGGAGGGCGGCGAGGTCCTCGCAGCCGCCGACGGCGAGGTCGAGGAGCGCGTTGAGTTCCTTGCGGTCGAAGGGCTCGGCCTCGGCGGTGCCCTGGACCTCGACGAAGCGGCCGTCGCCGGTGCAGACGACGTTCATGTCGGTGTCGGCCCTGACGTCCTCCTCGTAGCAGAGGTCGAGGAGGGGTACGCCGCCGACGATGCCGACGGAGACGGCGGAGACGGTGTCGGTGAGGGGCTTGCGGCCGGCCTTGACGATCTTCTTGCCCTGGGCCCAGGCGACGGCGTCGGCGAGGGCTACGTACGCGCCGGTGATGGCGGCGGTGCGGGTGCCGCCGTCGGCCTGGAGGACGTCGCAGTCGAGGACGATGGTGTTCTCGCCGAGCGACTTGTGGTCGATGACGGCGCGGAGGCTGCGGCCGATGAGGCGGGAGATCTCGTGGGTGCGGCCGCCGATCTTGCCGCGGACGGCTTCGCGGTCGCCGCGGGTGTTGGTGGAGCGGGGCAGCATCGAGTATTCGGCGGTGACCCAGCCCTCGCCGCTGCCCTTGCGCCAGCGCGGGACGCCTTCGGTGACGGAGGCGGTGCAGAAGACCTTGGTGTCGCCGAAGGAGATGAGGACGGAGCCCTCGGCGTGCTTGCTCCAGCCGCGTTCGATGGTGACGGGGCGGAGCTGTGCGGAAGTGCGGCCGTCAATGCGGGGCGAGGGCGTAGAGGACATGCGTCGAGCCTAGCCTTTGAGCGGGCCCGCGAGTTGCCGCCCTTGGGGGCTGCGGTCCGCGGGACGGGCTCGCTCTTGCGTGCGAGAGGCCCCGTCCAGCGCTGCGGACGGGGCCTCTCGGTGCGGGTACCGCGATGCGGGTCTCTCGGTGCGGGCTCCTAGGCACGGGTCTCGCGCTGCGGGCCCCTGGGTGCGGGTCTCCCATCGCAGGCCCCTCTGTATGGGTCCCGCGATGCGGGTCCCGCGATGCGGGGTCAGGAACTCACATCATGTCTTCGATGTCCGCGGCGATCGGGTCGGCGTCCGTGCCGATGACGACCTGGATCGCGGTGCCCATCTTGACGACGCCGTGGGCGCCGGCGGCCTTCAGCGCGGCGTCGTCGACGAGGCTCGGATCGTGGACCTCCGTGCGGAGGCGGGTGATGCAGCCCTCGACCTCTTCGATGTTGTCGATGCCGCCGAGCCCGGCGACGATCTTCTCAGCCTTGCTGGCCATGTGTTTCTCCCTGGTTCCAAAGGACGCGGCCTCAGCACGCCGTAGGTCCGCTGTGTCACGTTAACGCACGGTTGGACCATCTTCGCGGGCGGTCACGGCGGGCGTGCCCAATGATGACGATCAAGGTGTCGGCTCCCGCCGAGGCGGCGCCCCCACCCGTTCCCAACTCGCTCCAACTGGTCTACACCAGTTTCCCACGACCGCCAAACCTGGCCTGTTCCGGGAGGACGCCGATGAGTTCCGACGCCGCCGCGGTACCGCGGAAGAAGTGGTGGAACGGCCTGTTCCAGGGGCTGCAGAAGATGGGCCGCAGCCTCCAGCTGCCCATCGCGGTCCTGCCGGCGGCGGGCATCCTCAACCGTCTCGGCCAGCCGGACGTCTTCGGCGAGGACGGCCTCGGCTGGACGAACGTGGCAAAGGTGTTCGCGGCGGCGGGCGGTTCGCTGCTGGACTCCTCGCTCGGGCTGCCGCTGCTGTTCTGCATCGGTGTCGCGATCGGGATGGCGAAGAAGGCGGACGGGTCGACGGCCCTCGCGGCGGTCGCCGGTTTCCTCGTCTACTACGGGGTGCTGCGCGCCTTCCCCGAGGACTGCCCCGCGGACACGACGTTCGGCGCCGCGGGCATGTGGAGCGGCGTCTGCGTCGCGGAGGACGGCACGGTCGCGCAGGCGGCGTTCCAGAACCCGGGGGTCTTCGGCGGCATCGTGATGGGCCTGCTGGCCTCGTGGTTCTGGCAGCGCTTCCACCGCGTGAAGCTGGTCGACTGGCTCGGCTTCTTCAACGGCCGTCGGCTGGTGCCGATCATCATGGCCTTCGTCGGGCTCGTCTTCGCGGGCCTGTGCGTCTGGATCTGGCCGCCCATCGGTGACGCGCTGACCAGCTTCTCCAAGTGGCTCGTCGACCTCGGCTGGCTGGGCTCCGGCATCTTCGGTGTCGCCAACCGGGCGCTGCTCACGGTGGGTCTGCACCAGTTCCTGAATACGTTCGTATGGTTCCAGTTCGGCGACTACACGAAGCCGGACGGCACGATGGTGCACGGTGACATCAACCGGTTCCTGGCGGGTGATCCGACGGCGGGCCAGTTCACCTCGGGGTTCTTCCCGATCATGATGTTCGCGCTGCCGGCGGCGGCCCTCGCGATCACGCACTGCGCGCGTCCGGAGCGGCGCAAGGTGGTGGGCGGCTTGATGCTGTCGGTGGGCCTGACGTCGTTCGTCACGGGCATCACCGAGCCGATCGAGTACTCGTTCCTCTTCATCGCGCCGCTGCTGTACGCGCTCCACGTGGTGCTCACCGGTGTCTCGATGGCGGTGACATGGGCGCTGGGTGTGAAGGACGGCTTCAGCTTCTCCGCGGGGCTGATCGACTACGTCATCAACTGGAGCCTGGCGACCAAGCCGTGGCTGATCATTCTGATCGGTCTTGGCTTCGGCGTCGTGTACTACTTCGTATTCCGCTTCGTCATCACGAAGTTCGATCTGGCGACTCCGGGACGTGAACCGGAGGAGGAGGCGGAGGCGTTGGACAGGGAGCAGACGAAGGCGTAACCGTCCGCCGCAAAGAGACCGCGGAGAGCCTTCGCCGTCCGCTTACGGCCCTCGGATCGCAAGGTCCGGGGGCCTTTGGCCTGTCATATCCAGATATGGCCCAGGCCACAGGAATCGCAGGTTCCTTACGCCACCTTCACCGTGCTACAACAGGTCTACACCACTTATTGGTGTAGACCACGCGGCATTCTCGCCGCGTCCCCCGGAGACGCCGCCGTCCCCCACTTCCATGTCCCCAGGCGGCGCCTTGCCCACTGGAGGAAGTTGTGTCCACGGCCAGTTCCGCTCCCGCGGCCGAGAAGAAGAAGGGCGCCGGCGTGATGGCTGTCATGCAGCGCATCGGCCGCAGCCTCATGCTGCCGGTCGCCGTGCTGCCCGCAGGCGCCCTGCTCGTCCGTCTCGGCAACCCCGACATGCTGGGCCGGGACTCCTTCCCGGCCTTCGTCACCAAGATCGCCTCGTTCATGGCGGCGGGCGGCAACGCGATCCTCGACAACATGGCGCTGCTGTTCGCCGTCGGCATCGCGATCGGCTTCGCCAAGAAGTCCGACGGCTCGACGGCGCTGGCCGCCGTCACCGGCTACCTCGTCTTCAAGAACGTACTCGCCACGTTCACCGACCCGAACCTCGACAAGATCGCGAAGGTCGTCGACGGCAAGATCGTCATGATAGAAGCCCCCGTGGACGCCAAGGTCCTCGGCGGTGTCGTGATGGGTATCGTCGTGGCCCTGCTGTACCAGAAGTTCTACCGGACCAAGCTGCCCGACTGGGCGGGCTTCTTCGGCGGCCGCCGTCTCGTCCCGATCCTCTCGGCCTTCGCGGGCCTGATCCTCGGCATCGCGTTCGGCTACATCTGGCCGGTCCTCGGCACGGGTCTGCACAACTTCGGTGAGTGGCTGGTCGGTTCGGGCGCCGTGGGCGCGGGCATCTTCGGTGTCGCCAACCGTGCGCTGATCCCGGTCGGCATGCACCACCTGCTGAACTCCTTCCCGTGGTTCCAGGCGGGCTCGTACGAGGGCAAGAGCGGCGACATCAACCGCTTCCTCGCCGGTGACCCGACCGCGGGCCAGTTCATGACCGGCTTCTTCCCGATCATGATGTTCGCCCTCCCGGCGGCCTGCCTCGCGATCGTCCACTGCGCCCGTCCCGAGCGCCGCAAGGTCGTCGGCGGCATGATGTTCTCGCTCGCGCTCACCGCGTTCGTGACCGGTGTGACCGAGCCGATCGAGTTCACCTTCATGTTCATCGCGCCGGTCCTGTACGCGATCCACGCGGTGCTCACCGGTGTCTCCATGGCGCTGACCTGGGCGCTCGGCATGAAGGACGGCTTCGGCTTCTCGGCGGGCGCGGTCGACTTCTTCCTGAACCTCGGCATCGCGAAGAACCCGTGGGGCCTGGCCCTGGTCGGCCTCTGCTTCGCCGCGGTCTACTACGTGGTCTTCCGCTTCGCGATCACCAAGTTCAACCTCCCGACGCCGGGCCGCGAGTCCGACGAGGAGCTGGCCGAGCTGCTGAAGGCCGAGGCGAAGTAGCCTCCGCCCGAACCGGGGACGACCCCGAACCGGGGACGACGAGAGCCCCCGCCGTTGACACCAACGGCGGGGGCTCTGTCAGATCTCGCACGTCCCGGTCAGATCTCGTACGTGACTCCGGGCGCCGCCAGGTCCGCCGGGCCGTCGTACACGGCGCGCGCGTCCGCGAGGTTCACCTGGGGGTCCGTCCACGGCGGGATATGGGTGAGCAGCAGCCTCCCCGCACCGGCGCGCTGGGCGCACTGGCCGGCCTCGCGGCCGTTGAGGTGCAGGTCGGGGATGTTCTCCTTGCCGTGCGTGAACGCGGCCTCGCAGAGGAACAGGTCGGTACCGGTGGCGAGTTCGTCCAGGTGTTCGCAGGTGCCCGTGTCCCCGGAGTACGTGAGTGACCTCCCGCCGTGCTCGACACGGATGGCGTACGCCTCGACGGGGTGGTGCACCTTCTCGGTGCGCACCGAGAACGGGCCGATGTCGAAGGAGGCCGGCTTGACCGTGTGGAAGTCGAAGACCTCGCTCATCGAGGAGGCCGAGGGCGTGTCGGCGTACGCGGTGGTCAGCCGCTGCTCGGTGCCCTCGGGGCCGTAGACCGGGAGGGGGGCGCAGCGGCCGCCCTCGTGCCGGTAGTACCGCGCCACGAAGTACGCGCACATGTCGATGCAGTGGTCGGCGTGCAGATGGCTGAGGAAGATCGCGTCGAGGTCGTACAGACCGATGTGGCGCTGCAGCTCGCCGAGGGCGCCATTGCCCATGTCGAGCAGCAACCGGAAGCCGTCGGCCTCTACGAGGTAGCTCGAACAGGCCGAGTCCGCGGACGGAAACGACCCCGAGCAGCCGACGACGGTGAGCTTCATGAAGCTGGGACCTCCGCGCTGGCAGGAGAGCTGGGGAGTGGGTATGCGGTCCGTCGAGCGTAAGGCGCAAAAGGGCTGGTCGCTCCTCCGTCGAGGGCCGTTGTGGGGGAACTCACCTGCGCTGTCACCGGTTCGGGGGGCGCATGGGGCCGTTGGTGGGACGGCGGGCGGTACGGGGAGTGCGCCGGTACCGTCGTGCGTATGGACACGTCGTGGTGGCTCGCGCTGGCCGCCGTGGTGGTGCTGGCCCTGGTTGTCGCGCTGGTGGACGGCTGGGGCCGCGGGCCGCGGCGATCGAGCACCCGTCCGCCGGGCCGGCAGCGGCCGCCGCGGGGGCCGCGGGGGCCCCGGCGGCGGCTGCCCGCGCCGCGGCCCGCGGAGATCTGGTGGGCTCGGGTGCCCTACGAGGACGGGCCCGGCGGGAAGGACCGGCCGTGTCTGGTCCTCTCGGTGCGCGGGGAGAGGGCCCTCGTCGCGAAGATCACCAGCCGGTACCACGAGGAGCGGGCGGGTGTGATCCCGCTGCCGCCGGGCTCGGTGGGTGACGCGGAGGGGCGTCCCAGCTTCCTGGAGACCGATGAGCTGAGGGACGTACCGCTGTGGGAGTTCCGGCGCAGGGCGGGGGTGGTGGATCCGGTGTTGTGGGATCAGGTGCGGTACTTGGCCGGTTGAGCCTGGAGATGCCGCTGCCCGGGCTGGAGAACCAGCCCGGGCAGCGGGATTTCAAGCCGACTACGCCCAGAGTTGCCCGTGCAGCGTCTCGATCGCCGCCTCGGTCGTCGCCGCGGTGTAGACGCCCGTCGACAGGTACTTCCAGCCGCCGTCGGCGACGACGAAGACGATGTCGGCGCTCTCGCCGGCCTTGACGGCCTTGTTGCCCATGCCGATCGCCGCGTGCAGCGCCGCGCCCGTGGAGACGCCCGCGAAGATGCCCTCCTGCTGGAGGAGTTCGCGCGTGCGCGTCACCGCGTCGGCCGAGCCGACGGAGAAGCGGGTGGTCAGCACGGAAGCGTCGTACAGCTCGGGGACGAAGCCCTCGTCGAGGTTGCGCAGGCCGTAGACGAGGTCGTCGTAGCGCGGCTCGGCGGCGACGATCTTGATGTCCGGCTTCTGTTCGCGCAGATAGCGGCCGACGCCCATGAGCGTGCCCGTGGTGCCGAGGCCCGCCACGAAGTGGGTGATGGTGGGCAGGTCCGTGAGGATCTCCGGGCCCGTCGTGGCGTAGTGGGCGCCCGCGTTGTCGGGGTTGCCGTACTGGTAGAGCATGACCCAGTCCGGGTGCTCGGCGGCCAGTTCCTTGGCGACGCGGACCGCGGTGTTGGAGCCTCCGGCCGCCGGGGAGGAGATGATCTCGGCGCCCCACATGGCGAGCAGGTCGCGCCGCTCCTGGGAGGTGTTCTCCGGCATGACGCACACGATGCGGTAGCCCTTGAGCTTGGCCGCCATGGCGAGCGAGATGCCGGTGTTGCCGGAGGTCGGCTCCAGGATCGTGCAGCCGGGCGTCAACCGGCCGTCCTTCTCGGCCTGTTCGACCATGTGCAGCGCGGGCCGGTCCTTGATGGAGCCGGTCGGGTTGCGGTCCTCCAGCTTGGCCCAGATGCGGACGTCGTCGGACGGCGACAGGCGCGGCAGGCGGACGAGCGGCGTGTTGCCGACCGCGGCGAGCGGGGAGTCGTAGCGAGGCATCCGGGATCGGGCCTAGACCATGCCGCCGGCGACGGCCGGCAGGATCGTGACGCTGTCGCCGTCGGTCAGCTTCGTGGAGATGCCGTCGAGGAAGCGGACGTCCTCGTCGTTGAGGTACACGTTCACGAAGCGGCGCAGCTTGCCGTCGTTCGCCGGGTCGATGAGTCGCTCGGCGATGCCCGTGTGCCGCGAGTCGAGGTCGGTGAAGAGCTCGGCAAGGGTGCCTCCGCTGCCCTGGACGGCCTTCTCGCCGTCGGTGTAGGTGCGGAGGATGGTCGGGATGCGGACCTCGATGGCCATGGCTGAGGGCTCCTGTCGGAAGAGTTCAGATGAGTGGGCGCGCGGCGGCCCGGTGGTGCGCCGGTGTGCGCGTTCGTACGCGGATGAGGCGCCGCGGCCCGTTTCCGGCCGTACGGCGGCAGGGGTCAGCGCGAACAGATGGCGCTGCTGAGCCTGCACAGGTCGACGTGCAGACGCGCCACGAGCAGCATGCCCGGCATCTTGTCGCTCACGTCGTAGGGAACCATGGGCTCATCGTATCGATTCCCGGTCCGGGTTCTGGAATGTGATCTCGCATGGTGGACGGTTTCCGTCCATTACCTGGATGCCGGGAGGTAGGTGACCGTCGGGGCGCCCGTCGCCGGGTGCACCGCGACCTCCGCCGTCACGCCGTACACCTCGGCGAGCATCTCGCTGGTCAGGACCTCCTTGGGGGTGCCGGAGGCGACCGGTCGGCCGTCCCGCAGGACGTACAGGCGGTCGCAGTAGTACGCCGCGAGGTTCAGGTCGTGCAGGGCGAGGAGATTGGTCGTGCCGAGGCCGCCGACCAGGCCGAGGATCTCCAGCTGGTAGCGGATGTCGAGGTGATTGGTCGGCTCGTCGAGGATGAGGACCGTGGGCTGCTGCACCAACGCCCGTGCCACCAGGGCACGTTGGCGCTCGCCGCCGGAGAGCGCGGCGAAGGAGCGGTCGGCGAGGCCCGCCGCGCCGACGCGGGCCAGGGCGGCCCGCACCAGTTCCTCGTCCCGCTCGGTGTCGCCCTCCCAGAAGCGTTTGTGCGGGGAGCGGCCCATCGCGACGATCTGCCGCACGGTGAGGTCGAAGCCCGCCTGGCCGTCCTGCGGGACGGTGGCGATGTGCCGGGAGCGGGCCTTGGCGCCGAGGCCCGCCAGGTCGGTCCCGTCCAGCAGGACCCGGCCCTCGGAGGGGGTGAGCGCCCCGTACACGCAGCGCAGCAGGGTCGTCTTGCCACTGCCGTTGGGGCCGACGACGCCGACCGTCTCGCCCTCGGCGACAGCGAGTGAGACGCCGTCGAGCAGGCGCGCGCCGCCGGGAAGGGTGTAGCCGAGGTTCTCGGCGCGCAGCATCATGCCGACACCCCTTCGTGCGTCTGGCTCCTGCGCAGCAGCCACAGGAAGAACGGGCCGCCGGTCAGCGCGGTGAGCACGCCGACCGGGATGTCCTGCGGCGCTGCCACCGTACGCGCGGCGAGGTCGGCGCCGACCAGGAACACCGCGCCCATCAGCGCCACCACCGGCAGCAGCGGGCGGTGCGCGGCGCCGACCAGCATGCGGGCGGCGTGCGGCACCATCAGGCCGACGAAGCCGATGGCCCCGCTGTACGCGACGAGGACTCCCGTCAGGAGCGAGGCGAGGACGAAGACCGCGGCGCGGAAGCGGGCCGTGTCCAGGCCGAGGACGGTGGCGCCCTCCTCGCCGACGAGCAGCAGGTCGAGAGGTCTGGCCAACGCGACAAGGAGCGCCGTGCCGACGGCCAGGACGGCGCAGGGCAGGGCGAGCATGTCCCAGCGGGCGCTGCCGAGGCCGCCGAGCGTCCAGTACAGGACTTCCTTGAGGTGGTCGGCGCTGTCCGCGGTGACCAGGATGAGGCTGGTCAGCGCGGTCAGGATGTACGAGACGGCGACGCCCGCGAGGATCAGGCGCCCGGTGGCGAATCCCCCGCCGCCGGTTCTCGCCAGGGCGTAGACGAGGACCAGGGAGATCAGCGCGCCCACGAAGGAGGCGGCGGGGATGGTGACGGTGGTGGTCAGGGCGGTACCGAGGCCGAAGACGCCGCCGAGCACGATCGCGGAGACCGCGCCTACGGAGGCGCCCGAGGAGACGCCGAGCAGGAACGGGTCGGCGAGGGGGTTGCGGACCAGCGCCTGGAGGACGGTGCCGATGACTGCCAGTCCGGCTCCGACGGCGGCGCCCAGTAGGACTCTGGGGAGTCTTACGTCCAGGACGATGGTTCTGAACGGGGAGGGTTCTGCTCTGCCGCTCAGTATCTCCAGGACCTGGCTCGGGGGGATGCTGACTGAGCCGAGGGCGAGCCCGGCGACTGTCGCTGCCGCGAGGGCTGCGGTGAGTATCGTCAGGATCAAGAGGCGGTGCCCCTTTGATCCGCGTTTATCGCCCTTCGGGCTCGTCCTCAAACGCCGGACGGGCTGGATCCCCCAACGCCCCCTCACAGCTGTGCCGCCAGCTTTCCCACCGCCTTGGGTGCTCTTACTCCCGTCACCGCGTCCGACAGCGGCAGCACCGCGAAGCGCTTGTGCTTGATGGCCGGGATGTCTGCCAGGGCCGGGTCGTCGAGGAGGCGCTGTTTCTTCTGGGCGACCGTCGTGGCGCCGTAGTCCAGGATCACGATGATCTCGGGCCGGCGCTCGACGACCGTCTCCCAGGACGCGTCGCCGAAGGACTTGTCCACGTCGGCGAAGACGTTGCGGCCGCCCGCGCGCTCGACGATGTCGTTGCCGATGCCCCGGCCGCCCAGCGTGAACGCCGTCTTGTCGCCGCTGTCGTAGACGAAGACCGGGACCGGCTTCCTGGCCTTCGACTTCTTCTCGGTGGCGGCCAGTTCACGCTTCGCGCCGCTCACCCACGTGTCGGCGCGTTCGCGCACCCCGAACGTGGAGCCGACCTCGCGCACCTCGCGGTACACGTCGTCCATCGTGACCGGGCGCTTCGCGCAGCCCTCGATGTCGAGGCGGCTGTCGATGCCGGACTTGGCGAGCGCGGAGCGGCTGCGGCCGTCGCCCGCGAGGAAGGCGCTGGCGTAGCCGCCGTAGACGAAGTCGGGGTTGGCGGACAGCAGCTTCTCGTAGGAGGGGTACTCCTTGGCGAGCACGGGGACGGACTTGTACGCCTTCTCGTACTTCGGCAGGACCTTGTCGTCGAGGTAGGCGGTCCCGGCGAGGCGGTCGCGCAGGCCCAGTTCCAGCATCACCTCGGTGACGTGCTGGTTCATGGTGACGGCGCGTTTCGGGGGTGCCTCGTACGTCGTCTTCACGCCGCAGTTGGTGACGGTGTACGGGAATCCGGCGGCCTTGGCGGCGGGCTTCCCGGAGTCGTCGCCGGGTGAGGTGGAGCATGCGGCGAGCGGGATCAGCAAGGTGGTCGCGACGAGGGCGCGTACGGGGCGGGACATGGCGGGTCTGCCTCCTCCAGGGGATTTCCGCGTCCCCTGCGTGGTGTGGAGAAGGGCGGCAGGTCAGTTCCTGACTCCCCCGCCCCGGTGTGGGGTGGGGTCACAGTGGCGGGACCGTGCCGGGTTCGCACCGGCTTCCTGGCTCCTGCCGCCCTGGAAGGTGGTCGGGGGTCAGTATGCCCCGACCACCCGCACCTCTTCCTCGGTGACCTCGCCGTCCACGATGCGGTACGAGCGGAACTGGAAGGGGCCCGCGTCATCGGTGTCCGCGGTGGAGACCAGGACGTAGTGGGCGCCGGGCTCGTTGGCGTATGTGATGTCGGTGCGGGAGGGGTAGGCCTCGGTCGCGGTGTGCGAGTGGTAGATGACCACCGGCTCCTCGTCGCGGTCGTCCATCTCGCGGTAGAGCTTGAGCAGGTCACCCGAGTCGAACTCGTAGAAGGTGGGCGAGCGAGCGGCGTTCAGCATGGGGATGAACCGCTCGGGGCGGCCGGTGCCCGCCGGGCCCGCGACCACGCCGCATGCCTCGTCGGGGTGGTCCTGGCGCGCGTGCGCGACGATCTGGTCGTGGAGGGCCTGGGTGATGGTCAGCATGGCAGTCAGGATAAGCAGAGGGCCCGCACCGTACCGAAGTGTGGTACGGGCGGGCCCGAATGCTGGACAGGTACCCCGAGGGGTCGGCGTCAGTCCTTCTCGGCCTGCTCGCTGTCGGAGGCGACGGCGGCAGCGGCGTACTTGCGCTTGTTGAACGCGGCGGCCTGCGGGTCGCGGCTCTTGAGGATCAGGTAGGAGACCCCGAGGATCGCGGCCCAGACCGGAGCGGCGTACAGCGAGACACGCGCGTCCTTGTCGACGCCCATCATCACGATGACCATGCCGATGAACAGCAGCGCGAACCAGCTGGTGTACGGGGCTCCGGGCGCCTTGAAGGTGGACTGCGGCAGCTCGCCGCGGTCGGCCTTGCGGCGGTAGCGGATCTGGCAGGCCAGGATCATGATCCAGGCCCACATGCCGGAGATGGTCGCGAAGGAGACGACGTAGTTGAACGCCTCGCCCGGCCACTGGTAGTTGATCCAGACGCCGACCAGCATGAACGCGGCGGAGGCCGTGGTGCCGATCAGCGGCAGGCCGTTCTTCGTGAGCTTGGTGAAGAACTTCGGGCCCTGGCCGTTGAGCGCCAGGTCACGCAGCATGCGGCCGGTGGAGTACATGCCCGAGTTGCAGGAGGAGAGCGCGGCGGTGAGGACCACGAAGTTCACGATCGCGGCGCCGACGCCGAGACCCATCTTCTCGAAGGCCGCGACGAACGGCGAGACGCCGGGCTGGAAGTGCGTCCACGGCACGACCGAGAGGATCATGATCAGCGCGCCGACGTAGAAGACGGCGATGCGCCACGGCACGGTGTTGATGGCCTTGGGCAGGACGGTCTTCGGGTCCTTGGACTCGCCCGCGGTGACGCCGACCAGCTCGACGGCGAGGAAGGCGAACATCACGATCTGGAGCGTCATCAGCGTGGAGCCGATGCCGTTGGGGAAGAACCCGCCCTGGTTCCACAGGTGCGCCACGGTCGCGGTGTCACCGGCGTCGGAGAAGCCGATGGTGAGGATGCCGACGCAGATCAGGATCATGCCGATGATGGCGGTGACCTTGACCATCGAGAACCAGAACTCCAGCTCACCGAAGAGCTTCACGGAGATGAGGTTCGCGCCGTACAGGATGACCGTGAAGACGAGCGCGTACGCCCATTGTGGGAATGAGTCGTGTGTCCAGTACTGCATGTACTGGGCGGCCGCTGTGACTTCCGTGATGCCGGTGACGACCCAGAAGAGCCAGTACGTCCAGCCGGTCACGAATCCGAAGAACGGGCCCATGAACTCGCGTGCGTACTCCGAGAAGGAGCCCGACACGGGGCGGTACATGAGGAGCTCGCCGAGCGCCCGCATGATGAAGAAGATGACGAGGCCCGCGATGGCGTACGCCAGGATGAGGCTGGGGCCGGCCTTGTGAATGGCCTTGCCCGCGCCGAGGAACAGGCCGGTGCCGATGGCACCGCCGATCGCGATCATCTGGATCTGCCGGGCCCCCAGACCGCGCTGGTAGCCCTCGCCCTCGCCGGACGGGCCGCCCGCGGCCTGCACGGCACCATTGCCGTCGTGCCCGTCGTGCTGCTCTTCGACCTGCACTGAGGTCATGGTGACGCCTTTCTCCATGCTGATCCGCGCCCGCTCACCGCGTGATGGCTGCGGATCAGGTCCTGATCCCCCCGGATATGTATGGAGTGCTACCGGCGGTCTGCCGGCCCGAGCGCCCTCGGCGACATGGGTGGCGTCACCGAGTGGTCGTGAAGATTTATCACGGCGGCAACAGTGGGGGAATCAGCCACCTGTGGCGCACACCACAGCAAGAAGCGGACAAAGTTCTCTTCGCGTGGCAAACGTGGGCAATGAAGTGACAGGATCGTTATCCGGATTTGAGCGTCCGCTGATCGGGACTCAGTCCAGCAACGTCCCGACCAGCGTCTCCTGCAATCCGCCCAGCCAGAGGTAGGCCATCACCATCGGCTTGCGGGGGTCGGAGTCGGGGAGCCGGTAGAGCAGATCGGCGTCGTCCTCCTCGGTGACTTCCAGGCGCGTGCCGATCGCGAGCCGCAGGTCGTTGAGGGAGCCGAGCCAGTGCCGGCACTCCTCGACCGACAGTTTCAGGACAGCTCCGCCCTCGCCGGAGGACGCCGTCGAGTCGAGCGAACGGATCACGGCCAGCGCGTCGTCACGCTTCTTCGCCCGCAGGTCGTTCTCCGTGAACCGGCGGAACTCGGCCGAATACGCCCGCAGCTCCTCCTCGTGTCCGACGTCCCCGGTCTCACTGCCGGGGCCGCCGTACGCGTCCGGCAGCAGCCGCTGCATCACAGGGTCGGCGGGCGGCTCGCTCGGGCCCTCGGCGAACAGCTCCGCCAGGGGGTCGTCGGAGGGCTCGCCACCGGGGCCCGGACCGATCAGCTCCAGGAGCTGCACGGCGAGGGAACGGATGATCGAGATCTCGACCTCGTCGAGCGCGACGGCGGCGCCGCCCCCGGGGATCGGTTCGAATTGTCCTGGCATCAGATGCGTCGCTGCTTCCGGTCCGTCCCGCTACTTGCGGTCCTGCTGAAGGGTGGCCCACAGCCCGTACCCGTGCATGGCCTGCACGTCGCGCTCCATCTCCTCGCGGGTGCCGCTGGACACGACCGCGCGGCCTTTCTGGTGCACGTCCATCATCAGCTTGGTCGCCTTGTCCTTCGAGTACCCGAAGTACGTCTGGAACACGTACGTCACATAGCTCATGAGGTTGACCGGGTCGTTGTGCACGAGCGTGATCCAGGGGACGTCCGGCTCGGGGACGACGAACGTCTCCTCGTCGGATTCCGGGCGGGTGATCTCTGCGGGAGCCGTACTCACGTGCCCCATGCTGCCACCCCCGAGGGCCACTCGCACAAACGGGCCACGAAATCGTCAGAGTGACGAGATGCGGGGTAGCATTCTCGGCATGAACACAGCGGACCTTGGCCTGCCGGTGGATGTTCCGTCGACAGCGCTCTTCACGGACCAGTACGAGCTGACGATGCTCCAGGCCGCGCTGAAAGCCGGTACGGGCGAGCGGCGTTCGGTCTTCGAGGTCTTCTCCCGCAGACTGCCCGAGGGGCGGCGCTACGGAGTCGTGGCGGGCACCGGCCGGGTCCTGGACGCCGTCGAGAACTTCCGCTTCGACGCCGGCGTCCTCGGCTTCCTGCGCGAGCGCTCCATCGTCGACGAGGCCACCCTCGAATGGCTGTCCGGCTACCGCTTCAGCGGCGACATCTGGGGCTACCCCGAGGGCGAGGTGTACTTCCCCGGCTCGCCGATCCTGCGGGTCGAGGGCGCCTTCGCGGAGTGCGTGCTCCTGGAGACCGTGATCCTCTCCATCCTCAACCACGACTCGGCCATCGCGGCGGCCGCCTCCCGGATGTCCTCGGCCGCCGGGGAGCGCCCGCTGATCGAGATGGGCGCCCGCCGCACCCACGAGCTGGCCGCCGTCGCCGCCTCCCGCGCCGCGTACGTCGGCGGCTTCGCCACCACGTCGGACCTGGCCGCCGGCTTCCGCTACGGCATCCCGACCGTCGGCACCAGCGCCCACGCCTTCACCCTGCTGCACGACACCGAACGCGACGCCTTCCGCGCCCAGGTCGACTCGCTCGGCCGCGGCACGACCCTCCTCGTGGACACCTACGACGTCACCGAGGCCGTCCGGCTCGCCGTCGAGATCGCCGGGCCCGAGCTGGGCGCCGTCCGCATCGACTCCGGTGACCTGCTGCTCGTCGCCCACCGGGTGCGTCAGCAGCTGGACGAGCTGGGCGCCACCACGACGAAGATCGTCGTGACCTCCGACCTCGACGAGTACGCCATCGCCTCGCTGCGGGCGGCGCCCGTGGACGCGTACGGCGTCGGCACGCAGCTCGTCACCGGCTCCGGGCACCCCACCGCCTCGATGGTCTACAAGCTGGTGGCCCGCGCCCACTCGGCGGACCCCAAGGCGCCCCTGGAGCCCGTGGCGAAGAAGTCGCTGGGCGCCAAGAGCTCCGTCGGCGGCCGCAAGTGGGCCGCGCGGCGGACCGACGAGCACGGCGTCGCCGAGGCCGAGGTCATCGGCACCGGCCCCGTGCCGGCCGAGCTGGCCGACCGGCAGCTTCTGGTCGAGCTGGTCAAGGGCGGCCAGGTCGTCGCCCGCGAGCCGCTGGACGCGGTCCGCGACCGGCACGCCGCCGCGCGCGCCGGGCTGCCCCTCTCGGCGACGCAGCTGTCGCGCGGCGAGGCGGTCATCCCCACGGAGTACGTCTGATCCCCTCTTCACGCGGGACCCCCGCAGTCTCTAGGCTCGTAGTCACCCCACAGAAGGACAGCCCATGCGCCGCGCACTGATCGTCGTAGACGTGCAGAACGACTTCTGCGAGGGCGGCAGCCTCGCGGTCGCAGGAGGCGCGGACGTGGCCGCCGCCGTCACCGAGCTGATCGGCCAGGCCCCGGCGTGCTACCGCCACGTCGTGGCCACGCGGGACCACCATGTCGACCCTGGTGACCACTTCTCCGACCATCCGGACTACGTCGACTCCTGGCCGCCGCACTGCGTGGCGGGGACGGAGGGGGTGGGCTTCCACCCGAACTTCGCTCCCGCCGTCGCCTCCGGGGCCATCGACGCCGTCTTCGACAAGGGGGCGTACTCGGCCGCGTACAGCGGCTTCGAGGGCGTCGACGAGAACGGGGTCTCGCTGGCGCGGTGGCTGCGGGAGCGGGAGATCACGGAGGTCGATGTGGTCGGCATCGCCACGGACCACTGCGTTCGCGCTACCGCGATGGACGCGGTGCGGGAGGGGTTCGGGGCGACTGTGCTGCTGGAGCTGACCGCCGGGGTCGCTGAGGCGACCACCGAGGCCGCCATGGCCGAGTTGCGCTCGGCCGGGGTGGAGCTGACCGGGAAGCCCGTCGTCTGACACGGCTCAGCCGGCGGCGCTCTGTCTCCTGAGCGCCCGTATCGGATGCCACAGCTCCCGTACGTCATCCGGTGCCGTACGCCATATCAAGCCGTCCGGATGGTGCAGTACCGCCGTGACCTCGTCCGGCGTGGGCGGCTCCGCGTTGCCCCGCAGGTACACCGCCCGCAGGCCGAGGTTCCGCACCCGCGTCAGCGCCCTCGCGCGGTTCACGGCGTGCGCTATCACCCTGACCGAGCCCCCGGCCGGCCACGGGCTCGGCAGGGTCAGTGCCACCACCACGCTGCCGCTCGGCAGCTTGCAGAAGCCTCCTGCGGACATGCCGGCTCACACCCCCGTCAATAAGAAGTACTCAGCACGCACCTAAACACGATCGGCCGCCGCCCGCTAGAGGACGACGACCGATCATGGCTTGACCTGCGGAAACGCTAATTACTTCTTCGAGGGAGCCACCTGGACCGTGATCGAGGAGCCGTCCTTCGGCTGCTTCAGGATCTTGATCTGCGTGTTGGTGTCAGTGACCTTGACGCTTCCGGTGGGGTTCTCCTTGTACCAGTAGGTGCCCTTGTGGTCGTCGAAGACCGGGACGCCCTTCTGGGACTTCAGCTTCAGCGCGACGTCCGCGTTGTGGAGCGTGAACTTGTCCGTCGCGTACTTGCTGAACGGCGCGTCGAACGGCTGGATCTTGTTGCGCAGGAGCGAGCCGTCCTTCCACTTCAGCGGCTTGGCGTGCGCGTCGACCGGGAGGATCAGGCCCTCGCCGGGGTGCGCGCTGGTGTTGTTGTCCTTCTGGGAGGTGTCCCACTGCCAGACCATCAGACCGGTCTGGTACGGGTAGTGCTCGACCCAGTCGGGGCGGGACTGCGAGAAGCCGAAGTTGTACGGGCCGACCTTCAGGGTCTTGTCGTACGAGACGTACTGGCGGTTCTCGGCGAGGTAGTACTGGTCGTACTTCTTGGTGAAGGACTCGGCGATGCGCGAGAAGCCCTTCGACGTCCAGCCGTTGTCGTCGCCCTCGGCGCCGTCCTCGAAGAGCTTGGTGCCGTCCGCGGTGATCGCGAGGGCGTCGGCCGCGAAGCCCTTGCCGCCCGCGCCGCCGTCCGTGGCGTAGCGGAAGCGGACGTCGATCTTCTTGCCCGCGTAGGCGTCGAGCGGGAAGACCAGCTTCTTGTACGCGCCGGAGGCACCGGTCAGCGCGGGCTTGTCACCGGCGTCGCGGGTGATCGGCCTGCCGTCGGCGGTGCCGTCGACCGGCGTGTAGTTCGCGCCGCCGTCCGTGGACACCTCGGTGTAGAGGTAGTCGTAGTTGGCCTCGATGTCCCACCAGCCCTGGAGCGACAGCTCGGCCTTGGCCTTGCCGGTCAGGTCGACGGAGCGCGTGAGGGTGTTCTTCAGGTCGTCGCCCTGGTCGCTCCACCACTGCTTGGCGCCCTCGGCGGGCTTCACTATCTTGGTGGTGACGGCCTTCTTCGGCAGGTCGACGAGGAGCGCCTGGCGGTGGCGGGTGTTGTACTCCGCGACGCCCAGCTTGTGCTCGGAGGTCGTGGCCGCCTTGGCCTTGGCGTAGTCGAGCCAGCCCAGCTGGAACTTGTCCCAGGCGGTCATGTCGCCCGGCAGGTCACCGATCGAGTCCTTGCCGGTGCCGAGCCAGGAACCGGCGGACATCAGCGACCAGAAGCCGACCGAGTTCTCGCCCTTGCCCGTGGTGTCGTACAGGTCCGGCAGACCGAGGTCGTGGCCGTACTCGTGGGCGAAGACGCCGAGGCCGCCGTTCTCCGGCTGCATCGTGTAGTCGCCGACCCAGATGCCCGAGTCGCCGATCTGGGTGCCGCCGGCCTTGTTGTTGCCGGGGCCGGTCCTGCCCGCGTCGTTGCCGTACGCGTACCAGCGGTGCGCCCACAGGGCGTTCTCGCCCTCGGCGCCGCCGCCGGCCGACTCGTCCTCGCCCGCGTGGACGATCTGGAAGTGGTCGATGTAGCCGTCGGACTCGTTGAAGTCGCCGTCGTTGTCGAAGTCGTAGCGGTCCCAGATGTCGTACTTGGCCAGGTCCGCCTTGATCTGCGCGTCCGTGCGGCCCTGGGCCTTCTGGTCCTTGGTCCAGGCGGTCACGCCGTCCTTGACCGCGTCCCAGACGTTGGCGCAGTTGGTGTCGCCGCAGTAGTTCGAGCCGTAGCGGGCCTCGTTGTAGTCGACCTTGACCCAGTCGGAGACCGTGCCGTCGACCGAGTAACGGCCCGAGGAGGTCTTCTCGTAGTAGGTCTTCAGCGAGTGCTTGGCCTTGCCCTTGCTGTCCTTGCCCTCGCCGAAGTACAGGTCCTTGAAGTGCTTGCGGTTGTAATCCGCCTGCCAGGCCGTGCTGTTGTCCTTCGCCCGGTCGGGCTTGGCTATCTTGTTGTGCAGCGGGCCGGGCTTGCCCCCGTACTTCTTGACGGGCTCCTGCGGGCCCTCGGGGCCGTCCGGGTCGTACATGGTCGTGTCGTCGACCTTGCTCCCGAACTCCACCAGGATCGTGAAGATCTTGTCGGTCTTCTCGCGGCCCAGCTCGACGTACTTCTTGTCGTCGAGCTTGACGACCTGCGAGCCGCCCCGCTTCTGGACCTTGGCGTCGCCCGCGACGACCTGCTGGAGGGCCGCCTTGCGCTGCTGCGCCTGCTGCTTGCTGAACGGACCGTCGAGGTCGTGGTCGACGTGCGCCTTCGGGCGCGACGGGTCCTGCCGGTCGATGGCGGGTGCCCCGCCCGGTGCCCCGTCCCCCGGCGCGGCCGTGGCCGTGGTCGCCGAGTACGTGGCGGCGGCCGCGGCCACCGCCACAGCCACCGCCGTGGCTCTGAACGTGCGTGTTCTGGCTGTCACTTGATGAATGTCCTCCCCACGCGCCCGCGCGAATGGCGGACCGATATCCCGGTCGGAGGAGGTCCGCGCGCGATGTACGCGTCACAAGTGACGACATTCGACCGGAAGTACGGGAGAAAAGACAGTCCTTGACTTGCACAGGCCAAGTGCACTATGCGACCTCCGCATCCGCTATGCGGACACGGGGCACTCGTCCACGGGGCAGGCCAACGGGCGCGCCGCGCCGTCCACTTCATGGACGCCATGAACCCGTGCGCCCCCTGTGCTCCGGCACCGTGGGTTAGGTCACGCTTACCGCCCGTTCCCGTCGGGCATGCAGCGTCATAGAGTCAATCGACGGTGCGCTACCGCGCGAGGCGGCACATCCCAAGTCGCTGCCGTCGAGCCCCCTTTGATTCGTATACATCCGTGCAGACATCCGCGCAGACAGCCGTACACACATCCGCATCCGCCCCCATCGCCACAAAGCGTGTGGGGGGATCACTGCCGAGGACGGATCACGTCATGCCTCGTCCCATGCCACGTCCGACCACCGCACAGATCGCCTACGGTTCGGTGACCGTCGTCTTCTCCACCCTCGCCATGCTGCTGCTCTCCCGGACCGGTTCCGGGGTCGGCGTCGCGGTGATAGCCGTCGCCGCGCTCGGCCTCGGCATACTGGTCGCGATGACGGTCCCCGCCCCCAAACCCATGGCGCCCGCCGCGCCCGCCTCTCCCCTCTCTCCCGTCTCTCCGGGACGCGTTCCCGCTCAGCGCGGACTGCTCGCCGAGTCCGTGAGCGAACCGGCGGGCCCGTGAGGCGGACATGACCTAGACACTGACCACCACCGTCTTCGCGGCCTTGTCGTGCAGGCCCTGTCTGTAGGGCCTGTCGAAGAAGCTCCAGCCGCCGCAGATCGCCGTCCAGACGCAGGCGCAGCAGAAGGCGAACGGCAGCCAGAGGACGGCGGCGCGGGCGAGTGCGGTCTGCATGCTCGGCGTGGCACCGTCGTTGAGGTTCGCGACCCGCATCCCGAGCCACTTCTTGCCGAGCGTCTGCCCGGTCCTGGAGATCATGAAGGTGTCGTACGCGATGTAGAGCACGGCGGCCAGCAGCGACTGGCCGAACGACCTGCCCCTGTTCACCTCGTCCGGGTCGACGTCGTACTCGGCCGTGTTGAACAGCCAGGACAGCAGCCAGACGACGATGCCGACGAGGATCATGTCAATGACGCGGGCGAGGACGCGCTTGGCGCTGTCGGCGAGCGGTGGCATACCGGCGAGGGGGTCCTGCCCGCCGTAACCGCCCGGACCGCCGCCGTAAGGGCCGCCGCCCCCGTAGGGTCCGCCGCCGCCGTAGGGTCCGCCGCCCCCACCCTCGTAGGGGTCGCCGCCTTCGGGCGGGGGCGGAACGCCGTAGGGGGAGCCGCCGCCGGGGCCCGGGGGCGTGCTCCCGTAGGGGGCGCCGCCGCCCGGTGGCGGAGTGTCGTACGGCGACCCGCCGCCCCGCGGGGGCTCCCCCGGGGACTGCTTCTTGAACGGGTCGTCGTCCGGCGGCGGGTCTTGCGGCGGTTCGGTGCTCATGGCCCGAGTCGACCGTGAGGGTCCCGGCCGCGCATCCGGCGAGCGGCTGACCGGGTTACCCGACGCCGTGCGTACGCCTCGGACCGCGCCCTACGTACGGACGCTCATCCCGCCACGAACGTGCCCGCCGCCTTGTCGTGCCAGCACTGCCGCCACGGCCTGTCGAAGAGGCACCACAGCACGCCGACGACGCCGATCACCAGGAGCCCCGGCACGCTGTAGACGAGCCAGCGCCGCAGCGCCGCCCCGAACGTCGGCGCCTCGTGCTCCCCGATGTCCCGCACCTCGATGCCGCACACCTTCTTGCCGAGCGTGCGGCCCCACTTGGCGGTGGGCAGCGCCTCGTACACGACGCCGAAGAGGAGGAGGACGGCGAGGATGATGCCGAGGTAGCCCGCGGTGGTGCCGTCGAGCAGCCAGACCGTGGTCTTCTCGCCGGAGAGCTTCGCCGCGTCGATCTTGCTGTCGACGTGGTCGGCGGCCTTGGTGCCGAGCGGCAGGGCCGCCGCTCCGGTGACCGCGACGAGGACGACCGTGTCGATGAGCCGCGCCGCGAAGCGCCTGCCGAGCCCGGCGGGCCGGGCCGACGCCTGGGCCTGCGCGACCGCGAGGAACGGGTCGCTGGCCACCGGCTTCCACGGCACGACGGGCTGCCCCTCGCCCTGCTGGGCCGACGCGGGGGCGCCGGACGCCAGCTGGTGAACCTGCTGCGCCCAGGAGGCCGAACCGCCACCGGCCCCGGCGGCGACGGGCGCCGGGGCGCCGCCGTCCTGCGGGGGCGCGGCGCTCGGCGTGGACGCGGCGCTCGGCGGAAACGCGGCGCTCGGCGAGGGCTGTTTTGAGTGCTGGGCCCGCTGGGACTGCTGGGGCAGAAGGGCCTGTCGCGATGCGGGGGCCTGCTGTGGGGCGGGGGTCTGCGTCTGCGCGGGGGCGGGTGCCTGCGGGGGTACGGAGGGGTGCTCGGCGGCGGTGCGGCCGTCCCGCTGGCCCGGTCCCGGCCGGATCGCGCGGATCGACATGGTGCCGTCGGTGACGGGCGAGGGGGCGGGGGGCGGGGTGGGGGTGGGCGCGCTGCCGTCTGCGGGGTTCACCGGGGCCGTCGGGCGGCGGAACGTCACTGTGCCCTCGCCGGCGGCCGGCGTGGACGCGCCCGGCTTGACGGCGCGGATGGTGACCGTGCCGGGGTTGCTCTCGTCCCGCGACGGCGGCTCGGGCGCCGCCGCGGGCACGCGCGGGTCGGCCTGGTCCGGGGCGCCCCACGAGATCCGGCGCTCCTGCTCGCCGCCGAGGCCGGACTGCCGGTTGGCGTCGGCCTGCCAGGCGGAGGCGGGCTCGGGCATGGCGCCGTGCTGGTCGGCCGCCGGG
This sequence comes from Streptomyces sp. NPDC003032, assembly GCF_053591415.1. Lineage (NCBI taxonomy): Bacteria > Bacillati > Actinomycetota > Actinomycetes > Kitasatosporales > Streptomycetaceae > Streptomyces > Streptomyces sp. NPDC003032. Next base: position 25,887 of record NZ_JBSFTT010000021.1, read on the forward strand.
TCCTCGTCGAAGAAGTGCGGGCCGGTCTCCTCCACGGCGGGCACCACAGCGGCACCCGCACCCGCACCCGCGCTCACGCCAGGAGGGGCCGGCAGAGGTTCGCCGTCGGACGGCGCGGGACGGCTCGTACCGGGCACCCAGGCGGCACCGTTCCAGTACCGGACATATCCGGGAATGGACGGGTCGGGGTAATAGCCTTCGCGGGGCCTGTCGTCGCCTGGGGCCGGAGTTGGGGCGCTCATGTCCGTCGTCCCGTATCTGCTCGGGGGTCTTTTTGGGGCTCCACATCTATCAGACCTCCGTGTCCCACCGGGCGTCTCCCGCCCTACGGACCACTTTCCGGGCACGCTCCCCACACTTTCCCCGCGAGCCCCACGCCCCTCCCGGCCCGCTCTCCGCAGCCGTCCGAAGTCATCCGAAGTCGTCCGAAGAAAAATTGACGAACCCGCGTAATGCTCCGGCGACCACGCGCTCTCCACTCGTACGGGTCCGCCCCCAAGGGCCCCGCGACGAAAGGAAGCACCCGACATGCACTCCGTGGTGGAACGCGAGCTGGAGCTCAAACTCGTCCTCTCACCGGAACGGATCGTCCCCGTCCCGGCCCGCCTCACCTACCGCACCGACGATCCCTACGCCATCCACATCGCCTTCCACATCGGCTCCGAGCACCCCGTGCACTGGACGTTCGCCCGCGAACTCCTGGTGGAGGGGGTGTTCAGGCCCTGCGGCCACGGCGACGTACGGGTCTGGCCGACGAAGGTGGACGGCCGCGGCGTCGTCATGATGGCGCTCAGCTCGCCGGACGGCGACGCCCTCCTCGAAGCACCGGCGGCCGCCGTGTCCGCCTGGCTGGAGCGCACGCTGCGGGTGGTCCCTCCGGGCTCTGAGGGCGAGCGGCTCGGCATCGACGACGGCCTCGCCGAGCTGCTCGCACCCGCTTCGGGCCGTGGCCGTGTGGACGAGCTGTGGCTGCGCGACCCGTGGCCCTCGGACGAGTCCAAGGACGGTGAGTGAGCAGCTTGCCCGGATCTCGGGGCAGTTCGCCCGGATCTCGGGGCAGCTTGCCCGGATCTCGGAACGGTTCGCCCGGGTCTCAGAACAGCTTGCCCGGGTTGAGGAGTGAGTGCGGGTCGAAGGCCGCCTTGACGGCCCGCTGCATCTCCACTCCCACGGGGCCGATCTCGCGTGCCAGCCACTCCTTCTTCAGGACCCCGACGCCGTGCTCGCCGGTGATGGTGCCGCCGAGTTCGAGGCCGAGGGCCATGATCTCGTCGAAGGAGTCGCGGGCGCGCCGGCCCTCGTCGGGGTCCGCCGCGTCGAAGCAGACGGTGGGGTGGGTGTTGCCGTCGCCCGCGTGCGCGCAGACCCCGATGGTCAGGCCGTACTTCTCGCCGATGCGCTCGACGCCGTCGAGCATGTCCGCGAGCTTGGAGCGCGGCACGCACACGTCGTCGATCATCGTGGTGCCCTTGACGGCTTCGAGCGCGGTGAGGGACAACCGCCTCGCCTGGAGCAGGAGTTCCGACTCGGCGGCGCCCTCGGCCGGGACCACCTGGGTGGCGCCCGCGGCCTCGCAGAGCGCGCCGACGGCGGCCAGGTCGGCCGTCGGGTCCGGGGTGTCGAAGGCGGCGAACAGGAGCGCCTCGGTGGTCTCGGGCAGCCCCATGTTCGCCAGCGCGTTCACGGCCTTGATGGTCGTACGGTCCATCAGTTCGAGCAGGGACGGGACGTGTCCGCCCTCCATGATCTTGCATACGGCGTCACAGGCGTCCTTGGACGAGCCGAACTCGGCGGCCAGCACGAGCTGTCGGGGCGGCCGGGGCCTGAGCGCGAGGACGGCGCGGACGACGATGCCGAGGCTGCCCTCCGAGCCGACGAACAGACGCGTGAGGTCGTAACCCGCGACGCCCTTGGCCGTGCGGCGGCCGGTGCTCATCAGCCGCCCGTCGGCGAGGACGACGTCGAGCCCGAGGACGTACTCGGCGGTGACCCCGTACTTCACGCAGCACAGGCCGCCGGAGGCGGTGCCGATGTTCCCGCCGATGGTGCACATCTCCCAACTGGAGGGATCGGGCGGGTAGTACAGGCCGTGCTCGCCCACGGCGCGGGAGAGCGCGGCGTTGACGACGCCCGGCTCGACGACCGCGATCCGGTCGACGGGGCTGATCTCCAGGATGCGGTCCATCTTGACGAGGGACAGCACGATGCAGCCCTCGCTGGCGTTCGCGGCGCCGGACAGGCCCGTGCGGGCGCCCTGCGGCACCACCGGGACGCGCAGCTCGGTGGCCGTGCGCATGACGTGCTGGACCTGCTCGACGGTGCGCGGCAGGACCACGACGGCGGGGGCCCCCGCGTCGCAGAAGCTCGCCATGTCGTGGGAGTACGAGGAGGTGACGTCCGGGTCGGTGAGAACCGCCTCGGCCGGGACGCCCTCCTGAAGGCGTTCGATGAGGGTGCGGCTCATGATCACAGCCTCGCATCCGGGGCCATCGGTGTGAACCCGTGTGCGACGCCGTTCGCCGTGCCGGGATGTGCTCTTCATATTGACGCACAGTGAGCGTCATGAAGCCTTACCGGTCGAGGTCTCCCCTGACGCCTTCCACGTCCCTCATGGAGCCGCCCGCCAAGTCCTCCGTGAGGCGTTCGGCGAAGCGTGCCCTGGTCGCCTCCGTGGCGGGGGCCGTGGTGCTCGGCGCCGCCTACGTGCTGGTGCCGATGGACCGCGGGGCCGCGAAGCCGCCCGCGCTGGGGCCCGCGGGGCGCGCGCTGGCGGCCGTGGGGTCGGGGGCGCCGGCCTCGCTGCCGGATCTGGCGGCGCTCATCGGGGAGCGCGAGACGTATCTGCGGGCGCACCCCGGCGACGACCACTCCTGGGCGGTGCTCGGCTCGGCGTATGTGGCGCGGGGCGCGCGCACCGCCGACTTCGCGTACTACCCGAAGGCCGAGCAGGCGCTGCGTACGTCGCTCAAGGTGCGGCCCGAGGGCAATGCGGAGGCGCTGACGGGCCTTGCCGCCCTCGCCAACGCCCGGCACGACTTCCGCGCGGCCCGCATGTGGGGCGAGCGGGCGGTCCGGCAGGCGCCGAAGCGGTGGACGGCGTATCCCGTGCTGATCGACGCGTACACCGGGCTCGGCGACGCCAAGGCGGTCGGCAAGGCGCTGGAGTCCCTCAAGAAGCTGGGCTCGGGCGCCGTGGTCAGGGCGCGCGCCGGGCAGGTCTACCGCGACCGCGGCTGGCACGAGGACGCCGACGCCGCCCTCAGCGACGCGGTGGCGCTCGCCGACGCTCCCGTGGAGAAGGCCGCGTGTCTGCACCGCGTCGGGGAGCTGGCGTGGGAGCGGGGCGAGCCTGCGCAGGCGCTGCGCCACTATGACGCGGCGCTCGCCGCCGACCCCGACCACCACGCGTCGCTGGCGGGCCGGGGCCGGGCGCTCGCGGCGCTCGGCCGCACCTCGGAGGCGCTGCACGCCTACCGCTCGGCGCTCACCAGGCAGCCGCTGCCGGAGTACGCCCTTGAGCTGGGCGAGCTGTACGACGCGCTGAGGCTGCGGCCCGCCGCGCGCGCCCAGTACGACGTGCTGCGGGCCCTGGTGAAGCAGGAGGGCACGGGCGGCGTCAACAACGAACGCGTCCTCGGCCTCTTCGAGGCGGACCACGGGGACGCGGAGGCGGCGGTGGAGCGGCTGAGGGCGGAGTACAAGCGGCACGGCAGCCCGGAGACGGCGGACGCGCTGGGCTGGGCGCTGCACCGTTCCGGGGACGGCGAGGAGGGCCTGAAGCTCGTCACGAAGGCGATGGAGAAGGGCCCGCGCAGCGCGCTCTTCGCCTACCACCGGGGCGAGATCGAGCGCCGGCTCGGCCGCTACGGGGCGGCGCGGCGGCACATCGGTGAGGCCATGCGGATCAACCCGTTCTTCTCCCCGCTGGGCGTGCCCGCGGCGAAGAAGGCCCTGGAGTCGCTGGGCGAGCCCCCGGAGGGCGGCCCGGCACAGATGTACGAGCCGACCCCGGAGCCCCCCGCACCGGCGGCGGCCCCGCGCCGGCCGTCCGCACAGCGGCCGGGCCCCCGCCAGGCGACGCCCCGCAGCTCCACGCGGCGCCAGGCCACACCCCGCCGGACGACACCGCGCCGTGCGGCCACCAGTTCGCCTCGGCGGCCGTGGGCGCGGACGGGTCCGGTGCGCACGGGCTCACCGCGCCGCTGAGTCCGGAACCGGGTCAGGGGCGGGCGGCGGCCCCCACGGGGCCTCCAGGGCCGTCCGCAGGGTGTCGGCGAGGTCCTTGCCGATGCGTTCGGCGAGCTGTTCCTCAAGGCGGGCGAGGGCGGCCCTGGCCTGGCCGTGGGCCTGTTCCCCGGCGCTGGTGCGGCGGATGAGCCGCTGACGGGCGGAGGCGGGGTCGGGGGCCTGTTCGAGGATGCCGACGGCGACCAGGCCGTGCACGGCCTGGTGCGCGGTCTGCCGGGTGACGCCCATGCGCCGCGCCAGTTCGGAGACCGTGGTGCCCTCGTCGTCCAGGACGGAGCAGAGCTGCACCTGCGTCGGGGACACCGGCGTCGCACCGGCGGCGGCCATGGCCGCGAAGAGGCCCTCTTCGAACCAGCGGCGCGCCTCGCCGAGGAGTTGGGGCAGATCGCGCAGATCGCGCTGGGTGGACGACATTTTTTCCTCACAGATGCGCTCACCGGCTTGCTCACCGGTACTCTTAATGTCAGGCTGCCTGACATTCCGACGGTCCGACATTCACGGAGGATTCCATGACCATCGAGTACGCCACTCGCTACCGACCCGCGTCCCGCATCCCCGCGGACCCGAGCAAGCCGTACTTCATCGAGAAGGGCGAGGGAGACCGCGCCCACCTCTTCGGCGACCTGGTCACCGTCTACGCCGGCGGCGAGCAGACCGAGAACTCCTTCAACTTCTTCACCGTAGAGGGCCCCAAGGGCGACCTCATCCCCGCCCACATGCACGCCGACACTCACGAGGTCTTCTACGTCACCCAGGGCGCCGTCCGCCTCTTCGTCGAGGACACCGAGGGCATCCAGCAGGAGAAGCTGCTCACCCCGGGCGACTTCGGCTTCGTACCGAAGAACTGCACGCACGCCTACCGCATGGAGCGCCACCACAGCCAGGTCGTCGGCGTCGCCGCGGGCCCCGGCGGCACCTTCGAGCGGTTCTTCGAGAACCTCGGCGCGCCCACGGAACAGCACGGCCTGCCGCACCGGCCGCTCATACCCGAGCCCCACAAGTTCGGAACCGTGCCCCAGCAGTACGACGTGAACTTCCTGCCCGACCACCAGTGGCGGACCCGGTGACCGGCCCCTCGCTGCGCCGGCTGATCGCCGCGCCCCACCCGGACGTGGCCCCCCTGCCGCCCCCGGCCCCGCGCGAGCCCGGCGTACGGGAACTGCGCGGCGTGCCCTATCAGCAGGCCATGGGCAGCCGCCCCCTGGAGCTGGACCTGTGGCTGCCCGGGACCGCTCCGGCGGCCGACCCGGCCCCGCTGGTGCTGTTCCTGCACGGTGGCGCCTGGCTCCAGGGCCGCCGCGACGACATGGGCATGCGCACCCGGCACTGGTCCCCGGGCCCGTTCGCCCGTATCGCGGCCGCCGGTGTCGCCGTCGCCTGCGTCGACTACCGGCTCAGCGGCGAGGCCGTCTTCCCCGCCCCGCTGGACGACGTACGGGCCGCGCTGCGCTGGCTCACCCTGCGCGGCCCGGAACTCGGCGTCGACGCCGGGCGGACCGTGGTGTGGGGCGAGTCGGCGGGCGGCCACCTGGCCTCGCTCCTCGCGCTGGGCCCGGCCGAGCCGCCCCTGGCCGGTGCGGTGATCTGGTACGGCCCAAGCGACTTCACCACTCCCCGGGGCCACTTCACCCCCGAGGACCCCGCCACTCCCGAGGCGCTCCTGCTCGGCGCGGCCCCGGCGTCCGTCCCCGAGCGGGCCGGGTCCGCCAGCCCACTGGCCCAGGTCGCCTCGGGGGCGCCGCCGTTCCTGCTGGCGCACGGCGACGCGGACACCATGGTGGACCACTCGCACAGCGCGTCCCTGGCGGCCGCGCTGCAAGGGTCGGGGACCTCGGCGGAACTGCGGACGGTCCCGGGCGCGGACCACGGCTGGCACGGCCTGCCGGATGCGGAGGTCGAGGAGATCTTCCTGCGCTCACTGGACTTCGTACGCGACTGTACGAGGCGATAGAGCCCGGCCGCCGGACAGGCGGTGACACGTGAGCCTGTCCGGCGACCGATCACGGACTTCAACCCGTCCGGCGCTTGAGGACGAGCTGGGCGCAGCCCGCGATCAACGGTGCCTAGAGATTGCCCCGCTTCTCCTGCTCCCGCTCGATCGCCTCGAACAGCGCCTTGAAGTTGCCCTTGCCGAAGCCCATCGACCCGTGCCGCTCGATCATCTCGAAGAACACGGTCGGCCGGTCCTGGACCGGCTTGGTGAAGATCTGCAGGAGGTAGCCGTCCTCGTCGCGGTCGACGAGGATCTTCAGCTCGCGCAGGATCTCCACGGGTACGCGCGTCTCGCCGGCCCACTCGCCGAGCGTGTCGTAGTACGAGTCGGGCGTGTCCAGGAACTGGACCCCGGCCGCGCGCATGGTGCGTACGGACTCCACGATGTCGTTCGTGGCGAGCGCGATGTGCTGGACGCCCGCGCCGCCGTAGAACTCCAGGTACTCGTCGATCTGCGACTTCTTCTTCGCGATGGCGGGCTCGTTGATCGGGAACTTCACCTTCAGCGTCCCGTCGGCCACCACCTTCGACATGAGCGCGCTGTACTCGGTGGCGATGTCGTCGCCCACGAACTCCTTCATGTTCGTGAAGCCCATGACCTTGTTGTAGAAGCCGACCCACTCGTTCATCTTGCCGAGTTCGACGTTGCCGACGCAGTGGTCGATCGCCTGGAAGGTCCGCTTGGCCGGCGGCTCGACGATCGGCTTCGCGGCGGTGAAACCGGGCAGATAAGGACCGTCGTAGTCGACGCGCTCCACCAGCGTGTGGCGGGTCTGGCCGTAGGTGGCGATGGCGGCGAGGACGACCTTGCCGTTCTCGTCCTTCTCCTCGTACGGCTCGGTGATCCCGCGCGCGCCGTGCTCGACGGCGTACGCGTACGCGGCACGCGCGTCCGGCACCTCGATGGCGAGGTCGACGACGCCGTCGCCGTGCTCGGCCACGTGGGAGGCGATGAAGTGGCCCCGGTCGGTGGAGGCCTTGATGACGGAGGTGAGGACGAAGCGGGCGGCGCCGTTCGAGAGCACGTAACCGGCGGTCTCGCGGCTGCCGTTCTCCGGTCCGGAGTAGGCCACGAGCTTCATTCCGAAGGCGGTGGAGTAGTAGTGCGCGGCCTGCTTGGCGTTGCCCACGGCGAAGACGACCGCGTCCATTCCCTTCACCGGGAAGGGATCGGCCTCGCGCGCGGTGTTCGGAGTGGTGTGGGTGGTGGTCTCAGTCATGGCTTGAGGCTCCCGCCGAACAGCAAGGTGCGCAATAGTTGGCGTTTTCAGTGGTCAATCTGACCAGCGGATGGCCGGACCGAGCGGGCTATCTGTACATCATGACCATCCTGGAGGCCGCATGGCGATCGATCATCTGGACGGGAGACTCATCGTGCTGCTGGCGCGCGAGCCGCGTATCGGGGTTCTTGAGGCGTCCCGCAGGCTCGGAGTCGCGCGCGGCACGGTGCAGGCGCGGATGGACCGGCTTCAGTCAAATGGAGTCATCCGGGGGTTCGGCCCGGAGGTCGATCCGGCGGCGCTCGGCTACCCCGTCACGGCGTTCGCGACGCTGGAGATCAAACAGGGCCAGGGCGCGGACGTACGGGCCCACTTGGCGACCGTCGCCGAGGTGCTCGAACTGCACACCATCACCGGCCACGGTGACATGCTCTGCCGCCTCGTGGCCCGGTCGAACGCCGATCTCCAGCGGGTGATCGACCGGGTGGTGGGTTTTGATGGCATCGTCCGGGCCTCCACGGCGATCGTGATGGAGAACCCCGTTCCGCTGCGGATCATCCCGCTTGTGGAACAGGCGTCCGAAGATCCTTGAGTCGACGACCATTGAGCACTTCGGAAAGGCGAGGTGAGCACTTCAGTGAATTTCTGGGACTACCTCGGCAACCGTCACCAGCAGTTGCTGTCGGACACGTACCAACACGCCAGCGCCGTCTTCCAGTGCATGGTCGTGGCGACCGTCATCGGCGTACTGATCGGCGTCCTCACCTACCGCAGCGACTGGGCGGGCAATCTGGCGACGACCGTCACCTCCACCATCCTGACCGTCCCCTCGCTCGCCATGATCGGTCTGCTGATCCCGGTCGTCGGGCTCGGCGTCGCGCCGACCGTCATCGCGCTGACCCTCTACGGCCTGCTCCCGATCGTGCGCAACGCCATCGTCGGCCTGCGCGGCGTCGACCCCTCGCTCGTCGACGCGGCGAAGGGCATCGGGATGTCCAGGATCGCCCGGCTCCTGCGGGTGGAGCTGCCGATCGCCTGGCCGCCGATCCTGACCGGCATCCGGGTCTCCACCCAGATGCTGATGGGCATCGCCGCCATCGCGGCGTACGCGTCCGGGCCCGGCCTCGGCAACGAGATCTTCCGGGGCATCGGCTCGCTCGGCTCCAAGAACGCGCTCAACCAAGTGCTGGCGGGCACGCTGGGCATCATCGTCCTGGCGCTGCTCTTCGACGCCGCGTACGTCCTGATCGGCCGGCTCACGATTCCGAGGGGTATCCGTGTCTGAGACCACCGATTCGTCTGGGGCCACCGAAGCGTCCGGGGCCACCGAACCGCCCGGGACCGCCACCTCCGGGGCGACGATCGAGCTGGAGCACCTCACCAAGCGCTACCCGGGCAGCCACGAGCCGGCCGTGGACAGCGTCAGCATGGAGATCAAGGCGGGCGAGACCGTGATCTTCGTCGGCCCGTCCGGGTGCGGCAAGTCGACGACCCTGAAGATGATCAACCGCCTCATCGAGCCGACCAGCGGCCGCATCCGCATCAACGGCGAGGACGTCACCGACATCGACCCGGTGAAGCTGCGCCGCAAGGTCGGTTACGCCATCCAGTCGTCCGGCCTCTTCCCGCACATGACGGTCGCCCAGAACGTGGCTCTCGTACCGAAGATGATCGGCTGGGGAAAGGCGCGGATCAGGTCGAGGGTGGAGGAGATGCTCGACCTGGTCGGCCTGGACCCGGGCGAGTTCCACGGCCGCTATCCGCGTCAGCTCTCCGGCGGCCAGCAGCAACGCGTCGGCGTCGCGCGGGCGTTGGCGGCCGACCCGCCCGTCCTCCTCATGGACGAGCCGTTCGGCGCCGTCGACCCGATCACCCGCGACCACCTCCAGGACGAGCTGATCCGGCTCCAGCGCGAGCTGCACAAGACCATCGTCTTCGTCACGCACGACTTCGACGAGGCGATCAAGCTCGGGGACCGTATCGCCGTGCTGCGGGAACGCTCGCACATCGCGCAGTTCGACACGCCCGAGGCGATCCTCACCAACCCCGCCGACGACTTCGTGTCGGGCTTCGTGGGCGCGGGGGCGGCGCTCAAGCGCCTGAACCTCACCCGCGTACGGGATGTGGAGATCGCCGACATCCCGACGGTGACCGTCGACGACCCGCTCCAGAAGATCTTCGACAAGCTCCGCGGGGGCGGTGTCAACGAACTGCTGCTGCTCGACAAGCGCGGCCGTCCCTACAAGTGGCTGCGCCGCGGTGACCTGATGCGCGCCAGGGGCTCGCTGGCCCGCGCGGGCACCCTCGTCCACGACACGGTGACCCGCGACGCCACGCTGCGGGACGCGCTCGAAGCGGTGCTCACCGACAACGCGGGGCGGGTCGCGGTGACCGGGCGGCGCGGCGAGTACACGGGCGTCGTCGACATGGAGACGCTGATGAACTCCGTGCACGAGATGCTGGAGGCGGACCGCCTCGACGCGATCGAGAACCAGCATGAACTCGTCGAACAGCGGGCGCAGTTGACGCACATGGAGCAGGAGGGCGCGGGCTACGCGGATCCCGGAGGGGCGGCGAAGGCATGAGGCCGACGGAGCGCCGTCCCGAAGGTGAGCACGAGGTCAAGGGGCTCGCCTTCCGTGACGGCGGCGAGGCCGAACTGGAGGCTGCGCCGCCACCGGCGGTCCAGCGGCAGCCGCGCCGGGTCACGTGGCAGAAGGTCACGTTCCTGCCGGTCGTCCTCGCGGTGATCCTGCTGCTGACGTGGTGGTGGTTCCGGCAGGCCGACCTGGACTCGATCTCCAGGAACGCGCTGGCGAACGGAAACGTGGGGCTGCGGCTCCGCCAGCACATCGAACTCACCGCCATCTCCACCTTCTTCGTCCTGATCATCGCCATCCCGCTCGGCATCCTGCTGACTCGCGGGAGGCTGCGGAGGGCGGCGCCGGCCGCGATGGCACTGGCCAACATCGGCCAGGCGACACCGGCGATCGGTCTGCTCGCGCTGCTGGTGATCTGGCTGGGCATCGGCGAGAGGGCGGCCCTGATCGGCATCATCGTCTACGCGGTCCTGCCGGTCCTGTCCAACACGATCGCGGGCCTGAAGGGGAACGACCCGACGCTGCTCGAAGCGGCGCGGGGCATCGGCATGTCGCCGCTGGGCGTCCTGGCGAAGATCGAACTCCCACTGGCCGTCCCCCTGATCCTCGCGGGTGTACGGACTGCCCTCGTCCTGAACGTCGGCACGGCGACGCTCGCCACGTTCGGCGGGGGCGGCGGCCTCGGTGACCTGATCACGACCGGGATGACCAACCAGCGCATGCCGGTCCTGATGCTCGGCTCGATCCTGACGATCACGCTGGCGCTCCTGGTGGACTGGCTGGCCTCACTGGCCGAACTGGTCCTGCGTCCGCGCGGACTGGAGGTGCGGTCATGAGAGTCACCGCACGCACGTCGGCTCTCGCCGTGCTGGCCGGCGCCCTGCTGGTGAGCTGCGGCCTGACCAGCGGCAGCCCGATGGTGGACGACGTCAAGCCGGGCTCCATCGGCCGGGGCCTGCCCCTCAAGGGCGCCGACCTCACGGTCACGTCCAAGGAGTTCACGGAGCAGCTGATCCTCGGCGCGATCATGGGCATCGCCTTCGAGGCGGCGGGCGCGGACGTGCTCGACCGCACCGGCATCCAGGGCTCGATCGGCGCGCGGGAGGCGGTCAAGGGCGGCGACGCGGATGCCATGTACGAGTACACGGGCACGGCCTGGATCACGTACCAGGGCAACTCGGAGCCCATCGACGACCCGCAGAAGCAGTGGGAGGCGGTGCGCGACGCGGACCTGAAGAACGGCATCACGTGGCTGCCACCGGCGACGCTCAACAACACGTACGCGCTGGCGACGAACGAGAAGAACGCGGCGAACTACAAAACAAAGACCCTCTCGGAGGTGGCGGCCCTCTCCAAGTCCGACCCGAAGGCGGTCACGCTCTGCGTGGAGAGCGAGTTCGCGTCCCGCGAGGACGGTCTGCCGGGCATGCAGAAGGAGTACGGGATGAGCGTCCCGTCCGCCAACATCACCAAGATGGACACCGGCATCATCTACACGCAGGCGTCCAAGGGGTCGTGCACCTACGGCGAGGTCTTCACGACCGACGGCCGCATCAAGGCGATGCACCTCACGGTGATGGAGGACGACAAGCGCTTCTTCCCCAACTACAACGCGGCCCCGGAGATCAACAGCGACTCGCTGAAGAAGCACCCAGAAATGGCGGAGATCCTGGCCCCCATCACGGCGAAGCTGAACAACACGGTGGCGCGGGACCTGAACTCAAAGGTGGACGTGGACGGCCAGGACCCGCACACGGTGGCGAAGAAGTGGCTGATCGAGGAGGGGTTCGTCAAGGAGTAGCGGCGGTGTCGGCGCGGGGCTGCGGCCCGGTCGCCCGGTCAGCAGCTCGGGACGTTCTCACCCTTGTTCAGGGCCCGCAGCGCGTCGACCGTTTGCGGCAGTGTGGTGACGGGGATCAGGCGCAGGCCCTTCGGGAGTTCTTCCTTGGCGTCCGCGCACTCTGCCCTCGGGACCAGGAAGACCGTCGCTCCGTCGCGGCGTGCCGCCTGGGTCTTCAGGGCGACGCCGCCGACCGGGCCCACTTTGCCGGAGGCCGTGATCGTGCCGGTGCCCGCGATGTCGCGGCCGCCCGTGAGGTCGTTGCCGCTGCCGTCGCCGTCCAGCTTGTCGATGATGCCGAGCGACAGGAACAGGCCCGCGCTGGGGCCGCCGATCTTGCCGAGGTCGGCCTGGACGTCCACCTTGTCGGTGTTGTCCACGCCGTTCGCCTTGAGGTAGCGCAGCGCCGCCTTCGTGGCCTCGTCCTGCGACTTCCTCATGTCGCCGAGGTTGTGCTTCTGGACTTCCTTGACGTTGTCGCCGGTCGGGTAGACCGAGTCCTTCGGCATCACCGCGCGGTCTGTTCGGAACCAGCCGTCGATCACGTCACCGAGCCGCACGTCCATCTGCGGTCCCGTCGCGACGATCGTCGTCATGCGCAGCGCGCCTCTCGTGTCGCGGGTGGGCGCGCCGGTGATGGTGAGGACCGGCTTCCCCTCGTGCTTGCCCAGCACGTTCGCCGTCCCGCCTGGCTGCGCCACGGCAAACGGCAACGGCGCAAGCCCCGCCACGGCGAGCAGGGCCGCCACGGGCAGGGCGCAGACGGCGAGGGCCTGGGGGCGCGTGAAACGAGAGAGGGAGAAGACCACGGGATCAATCTAACGTGAGGCGACAGTTCCAAGCCCGTCCGGCGTTCGAGGACAAGCCCGGCGCAACCGGCGGATGGTTCTCAGCCTGTCCGGCGTTCGAGGACAAGCCCGGCGCAGCCGGCGATGTGCGGTACCAGAAACGGGACCGCTCGCCCGCGCGGCCTCAGCGCAACGCGTCGGCGACCTCCCGTGCCGCGTCCACCACCCGCGGCCCCACCCGCTCCGGCACCGAGTCCGCCAGCATCACCACTCCCACGCTGCCCTCTATGCCGGTCACCCCGACCAGCGGGGCGGCGGCTCCGCTCGCGCCCGCTTCCAGTTCGCCGTGGGTGAGCGCGTAGCCGGGGTCGGTCACCAGGTTCTGGCGGGCGGCGAGGATGGCGCGGCCCGCGGCGCCCCGGTCCAGGGGGTGACGGAAGCCGGTGCGGTAGGCGACGTGGTAGTCCGTCCACGTCGGCTCGACCACGGCGACCGCGAGGGCCTCCGTGCCGTCGACGAGGGTCAGATGTGCCGTCGCCCCTATGTCCTCGGCGAGCGACCGCAGCGCCGGCAGCGCGGCCTCGCGCACCAGCGGGTGCACCTGGCGGCCCAGGCGCAGCACGCCGAGGCCGACGCGGGCCCGGCCGCCCAGGTCCCGTCGTACGAGGGAGTGCTGTTCGAGCGTGGCGAGCAGGCGGTACACCACGGTCCGGTTCACGCCGAGCTTGTTCGACAGCTCGGTGACCGTGAGTCCATGGTCGGTGTCGGCCAGCAGCTTGAGGACACGCAGTCCTCGGTCCAGCGTCTGGGATGTCTCCGCGGTCACGACGCCCACTCCTTAAGTGAGGGTCGGCGGCCCCCTTACGCGGCGGTTGCGCCGCCGGTCCCGTGGGCGACGCGCGTCAGAGGCCGCCGGTCGGAACACCGGCTGCGCTCCGCGGCGGCGCTGCCACGGGGCGTGTGCGTTGCGGGGACAGTAGCGAGGCCGTCCCGCTGAGCGGAAGACTCCGTCCAGAATCCGGGCAGGGAGGCGTCCCGAGCGCCCCCACTTGCCCCGTTACGCGGGGGCCGGGAGGGAAGACGTGTGCACGACCTTCGCACACACTCCCCGCACTTGGAGCGTCACGGTCCTGCGTCACGCTCCACCGCTCACTTCATGCGCGTAGCCCACTCCTGCACCTTCTCGATGCGCTGCCGCAGCTGCCCCGCCGTGGCCTCCGCGCTCGGCGGCCCGCCGCAGGTGCGCCGCAGCTCGGTGTGGATCACGCCGTGCGGCTTCCCGCTCTGATGGACGTACGCGCCGACCATGGTGTTCAGCTGCTTCCGCAGCCCCAGCAGCTCCTTGTGGGAGACCACCGGGCGCCGCTCGGCGGGCAGTTCGAGGAGGTCGGCCTCCTCGTCCGGCTTCTTCCTGCTGTGGGCGATCTGCCGGGCCTGCCGCTTCTGGAGCAGCATCTGCACCTGGTCGGGTTCGAGGAGCCCGGGGATGCCCAGGTAGTCCTGCTCCTCCTCGCTCCCCGGGTGCGCCTGCATGCCGAACTCGGCGCCGTCGAACAGCACCCGGTCGAAGACGGCCTCGGACTCCAGCGCCTCGAAGGAGAACTGCTCCTGCTCGCCGGTGTCCTCGTCCTGCTCCTTGTTCGCCTCGTCCATCTCCTTCTCGGACTCGGCGTAGGGGTCCTCTTCCCCCTCCTTCTTCGGCTTGTCGAGGGCGTGGTCCCGCTCGACCTCCATCTCGTTGGCGAAGGTCAGCAGGTCGGGCACGGTGGGCAGGAAGACGGAGGCCGTCTCGCCGCGCCGCCGCGAACGCACGAAACGGCCCACGGCCTGCGCGAAGAAGAGCGGAGTCGAGATGGTGGTGGCATACACGCCCACCGCCAGGCGCGGCACGTCGACGCCCTCGGACACCATGCGGACGGCGACCATCCACCGGGAGGTGCTCGCGCTGAAGTCGTCGATGCGCTTGGAGGCGCCGGTGTCGTCGGAGAGGACGACCGTCGCCTTGTCCCCCGTGATCTCCCGGATCAGCTTGGCGTAGGCGCGCGCGGAGTCCTGGTCGGAGGCGATGACGAGCCCGCCAGCGTCGGGGATGGCCTTCCTGACCTCGGTGAGCCGCGTGTCGGCGGCCTTCAGCACGTTCGGCATCCACTCGCCGCGCGGGTCCAGGGCGGTCCGCCAGGCCTGCGAGACGGCGTCCTTGGTCATCGGCTCGCCGAGCCGCGCGGCGATCTCGTCCCCCGCCTTCGTGCGCCAGCGCATGTTGCCGGAGTAAGAGAGGAAGATGACGGGCCGCACGACGCCGTCGCCGAGCGCGCTGCCGTAGCCGTAGGTGTAGTCGGCGGAGGAGCGCCGGATTCCGTCGTTTCCCTCCTCGTACGTGACGAAGGGGATCGGGTTGGTGTCGGACCGGAACGGCGTACCGGTGAGCGCCAGCCGCCGCGTCGCGGGCTCGAACGCTTCGAGGCACGCCTCGCCCCACGACTTGCTGTCCCCCGCGTGGTGGATCTCGTCGAGGATGACGAGCGTCTTGCGCTGCTCGGAGCGGTTGCGGTGCAGCATCGGACGCACGCCCACACCCGCGTACGTCACGGCGACGCCGTGGTACTCCTTGCTGAGCGGCCCCGCGCTGTACTCCGGGTCCAGTTTGATGCCGATCCGGGCGGCCGCCTCCGCCCACTGCTTCTTCAGGTGCTCGGTCGGCGCGACGACGGTGACCTGCTGCACGACATGGTGGTGCAGCAGCCATGACGCGAGCGTGAGCGCGAACGTCGTCTTGCCGGCGCCGGGGGTGGCGACGGCCAGGAAGTCTCGCGGCTGCTCCTGGAGGTACCGCTCCATCGCCCCCTGCTGCCAGGCACGCAGCTTGTTGGCGGTGCCCCAGGGGGCGCGGCCGGGGAAGGCGGGCGAGAGGTGGTGGGAGTTGGCGGCGGCGCTGGTGGTAGTCACGGTCTCCGGGTTTTTACGGCTCGGGTACGTACGACAACCGGGCCACCTTACCGGTGATGGATTGACGTACCCGCGAGTTCGGGGCGGGGTCCGGGCCGGGTGCGACGGGTCTCACATCTACGTTTCACGGCGTACGTCCGTTCGACTCACGGCGTACGTTCCTTCTCTTCACCGCGTACGTTCCTTCAGCCGCGTCCCCACCCAGGCGCCGACCAGGGCGACCGCGGCCATCGGCAGGAAGACGGCGACGAAGGCCCCCGGATGCGTCGCCGAGACCCCGTCCGCCCCGTGGCCCGCGCCCACCGTGCCGCCCCCGAGCGCGGCGAACGCGGCGCCGCCGACGGCGAGGAGCAGGACGTTCGAGAGGCCGTCGGAGATCTGGAGCGCGGCGGAGTTCGACCCCGCGTCCTCGGGCGCCGAGAGCCGCAGCAGCAGGACACTGGTCGAGGCGATGACCATGCCCATGCCGAAGCAGCCGAAGCCCCAGGCGACCCCGACGATCCACACGGGCACCGCCTCGATGAGGACGGTGGGCGCGGTGAGGATGGCGGCGGCCACGAGGATCATCCCGACGACCATGAGACGCGCCCGGTACGGCTCCATGCGGGGCCGCGACTGGACGTACGAGCCGAGCGCCCACGTCGCCCCGCCCACGGCGAGCGAGAGTCCGGCCATGGTGGGGCTCAGCCCCCGCTGCGTGACGAGCATCAGCGGCACGAAGGACTCCGCTGCGATGAACGACCCGGCGGCGACGCCGCGCAGCAGCACCACGGACGGGAGCCCGCGGGCGGCGCGGTAGGTGCCGCGGGGCAGCAGCCCGAGCACGGCGGGGACGAGCACGGCGGCGCCGACAGCGGCCGGGAGCAGCGAGAGCCACCGCAGCTCCTGACCCGCGTACTGAAGGAGCCCCGCCCCCAGCGAGATCCCGAGCGCGAGCCGGATGCGCCGCCGGTCGAAGGCCATGACCGGCGCCGACGGGTCGACGGGCCCGGCGGCGGTCCGCCGTATCGCGGGCAGCGCGAGGGCGAGCGGCGCGACGACGAGCACGGGGATGCCGACGAAGACCCACCGCCACCCGAGCTGCTCGGTCACGGTGCCCGACACCAGCGGCCCCACCACGGACGGCACCACCCAGCTCGCCGCGAACGCCGCCATGATCGCCGGGCGCAGGTGCTCCGGATAGGCCCGGCTGACGACGACGTACAACGCGACGATCACGAGCCCGCCGCCGAACCCCTGTACGGCCCGTCCCGCGATGAACAGCCACATCGCCCCTGCGGTCCCGCTCAGCAGCAGCCCCGCCGCGAACATCGATATCCCGGCCGCGAGTGGTCCCAGCGGTCCCCGCCGGTCGGCCCACTGCCCGCTGAGCACCATGCCGAAGAGGCTGGTCGTGAAGTACCCCGAGAAGGCGAAGGCGTACAGCGAGACCCCGTCCAACTCCCGCGCCGCGACCGGCATCGCGGTCCCGACGGCGGTCGCCTCGAACGCGATCAGCAGCACGACGGAGACGATGCCGATGCTGAGGGCCCGGTGGGGCTTGCCCAGGAGGCCAGCCGTGCGGTCCTGGCCGGGTGGGGGTGGGGGTGCGGCTGTGGTCTCGGAGGCGACGCCGGTCTCGGTCATGCGCCTCAGGGTAAGAGGCGTGGGGTGGTTATGCGCCTGTCCGGGGGTGGGGGGTCGGTGGTCCCTTGGTCGTACGTCTTCAGGCGCGTGAGGCGTGGGTGGCGTACGTGACGAAGGCGGACCAGGTTTGGGGGGTGACGGTCAGGTGGGGGGTGGTGGGGGTTTTGGAGTCCCGGATGTGGATGGTGTCGGGGGTGGGGGCTATTTCGACGCAGTCTTCGCCGTTGCTGCTGTCGCTGTAGCTGCTCTTGCGCCACTCCAGGGCAAGTTCGACGCAGTCGCCGGACTCGTTGCTGCTGCTGTAGCTGCTCTTGAACCACTCCAGCCCGGAGGTGTCCCCGACAGAGGCCTTGCGGATCATGTCTCTCCCAGCACTTGCTCGATGAAGGCCCGCGACTCCTCTGGCGTAAGGGCCTGAGCCCGGATAATTCCATACCGCAGTTCGAGGATACGAAGCTGCTTCGGATCTGAGACCGGACGACCGGCGAACTCGTCGTCGGTGCGCCCCATCGCCGTACCGTCCCCGAACTTGAGCACCTGAATCCGCCCGCCCGTCCCGGGGTGGCCACCACAGGATGTCGGCATCACCTGAATCTCGACGTTCGGCAACTTTGCCACCTCTAGGAGGTGTTCGAGCTGTCGGCGCAGGACCATTGTCCCCCCGATCGGCCGCCGCAGCGTCACCTCTTCTTGGACGAAGCTGAACTCAGGAGCAGGTGTTCGCTCGAAGACCGACCGGCGTGCCATACGCGCCGCCACCAGACGCTCCAATGCGGCGTCCGAGTACACAGGCCGCCTGGTGCGGAGCAACGCCCGCGCGTACTCCTCCGTCTGCAATAGACCGTGAAGGTTGTGGTTGCTGTACATGGCAAGCTCAACGGCCCGCTCCTCCAGCTTCGCCAACTCACGCACCTTCTTCGGGTACCGAGCCTCCCGCATCTCCTTCTTCATCGCGGAGACAAGCCCCCGCGCATCCACGACCTGGTCCACCTTGTCCAGGTACTCGGAACGAGGAATCCGCGCCCCCCGCTCGATCTTCCGGATCAGATCCTCCCCGTACCCGATCGCGTTCCCGAAGTCGGTGACCCGGAGCCCCGCCGCCTCCCTCCACAGCTTGAGCTGATGGCCGACCATCTCGACGACCGCACTGATCTCGTCCTCGGGATCAACGTCCCAACCGGGTTCGTCCACACTGTCGTTACCGTCGTTGCGTTCCACCGCGCCACCTCCCGACGTACCGTCCAAGCCCAACGCGCACGCGTACCCGGGCGTCACCCGGGACAGCCAGGACAAGCCGGGACAACGACCGGACATACGCGGGACGCAAAGCCCGCATGGCTATTCACGGTACGCACGGACGGCCACGCTGAGTGACGTGAACCAAGAAATCACCCGTGCCCCCGCGCCCGTACACCAGTTCACGGTGCTGCTCTCGGCGACCCGCAGAGGCGCGCGCCTGGCAAGGCTGCTGGTGGGCGACCAACTCCGCACCTGGGGGCGGCCGTACGAGGCGGCGGAGCAGATCGTCGCCGAGCTGGCGAGCAACGCCGCGCTCCACGGTGCCGTGCCCGGCAGAAGCTTCCGCCTCGCGCTGACACTCAGCGAGACGGACACGCTCCGTATCGAGGTGACGGACGCGAGAGCGGACCGCCACCCGCCGAGCGCCGCGCGGCTCCCCGCGGCCGACGCGGAGTCGGGCCGGGGCCTCTTCCTGGTGGAGGCCCTCTCCAGCCGCTGGGGCACGTCGGAGGGCCCCGCCCCCTGCAAAACGGTGTGGGCAGAACTGCCCGCCCCGCCCTCGCGGTGAACCCGGCGGGTCAGTCGCCGCGAGGGCTGGTGAACTCCTCGATCAGTACGGGGTACTGCTCCCCGCCGTGCCCCGCGGCGATAGCGCGGTCCGCCATCGCCTTCAACAGCCTGGGGAGTTCCGCGTTGATGCCCGCCGCCTCGCTCTCCTCGATCAGGTGGCCCATCGCCCGCGCGTCGGTCTCCAGGGCCGACACCTCGGCCGGGAAGGAGCCGCCGTCGATCTGCTCGGCGTACCCGGGCAGCCATTCGGCCACGCCCGCGGCGATCTGCCGTGCGAACGGCGCGTACGTCGCGGCGTCGACCCCGGCCGTCCTGAGCAGGGCCGTGCCCTGGAGCCAGGCGTTCAGGACGCTCCACATCATGGCCAGGCCCGCCACGTCGTACAGGGCGGCGAGACCGTGGTCCGCGCCGAGATGGGTGACGGTGCCGAGCGCCGCGAGTGTCGCCTCGTGCGCATCGAAGTCCGACCGCGGCCCGCTGTGCAGGATGAACGCGTCGGCGGTCCCGATCGCGGGCGGGACGGCCATGATGGCGCCGTCCAGGTAGCGGGCGCCGCGCTGCTCGGCCCACTGGGCGGTCTCCCGGGCCTGGGTGGAGTCGCCCGAGGTCAGGTTGATCAGCGTCGTGCCGTCCAGCTCGGCGTCGCTCGCGCCGCCGAGCAGTTCGCGTACGGCCTGGTAGTCGGTGAGGCAGATGATCGCGAGGGGACCCGCCTTGAGCGCGTCCCCGACCGTCGGGGCCAACTCGGCCCCGCCCGCGACCAGTTCGTCGGCCTTGGAGGCCGTGCGGTTCCACACGGTTGTGGGGTGCCCGGCCTTCAGGAACGCGCCCGCGAGCGCCTGGCCCATCAGGCCGAGTCCGATCACTGTCACAGGAGGAAGAGGAGTAATGGGAGTAGCGGTTTCGTTGGTCATGACAGGATCGTCAACGTTGATGCCGGTGTGAAGGTCAAGCGAGGTTCTGATGCTGATCGGGGAACTGAGTCGTCGGACGGGCGTCAACGCCCACCAGTTGCGCTATTACGAGGCCCACGGCCTGCTGGAGGCGGACCGCGGCGCGAACGGCTACCGCGCGTACGACGAGAGCGCGGTGCTGCGGGTGAAGCAGATCCGGCACCTGCTCGGCGCCGGTCTGTCCTCCGAGGACATCGCGTACGTGCTGCCCTGCGCGGTCGGTGAGGCCCCGGAACTGCCCGGCTGCCCCGAGTTGCTGACCGCGATGCGGACACGGCTGCGGCGGCTGGACGACCAGATGGACAAGCTGGCGCAGTCCCGCGACGCCCTGGCCCACTACATCGACGCGGCCGAGCGGACGGGCGGCGAGAGCTATCCCCCCTTCGACGGCACCGGCTTGGAATCCAGCCCCGCCGCCTGAGCGGTTCATTGCAGCCACATGGCAGTCCCGTTGCGGCGCCCGCCGTTCCCTTGAGCCGTCCGTCCGGTCCCGGTTACGTTCATGGAGTCAGGTCGACGACTTGGCCGTGTGCCCGAGTGGCTCAGGGGCTGGACTGCAAATCCAGTAACGCGGGTTCGAATCCCGCCACGGCCTCTACGAAGTTCTCCATGAGGGGGTTCCCCACGGAGGGCGTCAGGCGACCCGCGCCTCTTCCATCCGCTCCAGAATCGCGTCCACCGTCTCCCCCACCGACAGCTCCGAGCTGTCCAGCCAGAGTCCGAGGCGCGGCGTCGTCTCGCGCAGGCCCGTGTCCAGGTCCTGGACCGTCCACGCGCCGTAGCCCGTCTTGCCGCGGCCGGCCTCGCGGGCGGTGACCACGTCGGGGCGCGGGGCGAGGACGATCACGTACAGCGGGCGGGTCCGCACGAGATCCACGTACGTCTTCAACTGCTCGCCCAGGATGACGTCCTGGACGACCGCCGTGAAGCCCGCGCTCGCGTACGCGTCCGCCGTGGACGCCGACAGGCCGTACCGCAGGCGGAGTTGCGCCTCGGCCTCTCCCCCGGCCCCCGGCTCGTACTCCACGCCGCCGGAGACGATCATCCGCCGGTAGACGTCGCCCCGCACATGCGCGGCCTTCGGCAGCCGCTCGGCCAGGGCCTGGGCCACCGTGGACTTTCCGGACGCCATGATGCCGGTGATGACGATGACACCGGTGGGGTCAGAGGTAGTCATGCGCTCCATGGTGCCACCAGTGCCGCGTCCCCGGCCTCCGGTCAACGCTCTCCCGGCCTCCGGTCAATGCGGCGCCGCCACCGCCGCCTGCGGGCGGATCGGGAGGCGGTTGACCGGGCGGCCCGTCGCCGCGCGGACCGCCGAGGCGATCGCCGCCGGGGACGTCACGACCGGGACCGCGCTGGCCGCCTTCGCGCCGAAGGGGGCGACGACGTCCCGCTCCTCCACCAGTTTCACGATGCGGATGTCCGGGGTGTCCAGGGCGGTCGGAAGGGCGTAGCCGGTCAGGTCGGGGTGGCGGACGATGCCTCGCGGGGTGCGGAGGTTCTCCGTGAGCGCCGCGCCCACGCCCTGCGTGACGCCCGCCTCGATACGGGCCTTCAGCTGGACGGGGTTGAGGACGCGGCCCACGTCCTGGGCGACGGCCAGTTCGACGACCCGGACCGAGCCGATCTCGATGTCGACGTCCACCACCGCGCGGATCGCGCAGAACGCCATGCCCACGAAGGCGTCGCCCTGCCCGGCCTCGTCCAGCGGCTCGGTCGGATGCGGGCGGCACTGGGCCGTGGCCCACAGCTCCTTGCCGTCCAGCGCCTCGGTGACCGTCGTGGAGAGCACGCCGTCGTACGAGGTGATCTTGCCGTCGGTGATCTGGAGCAGCTCGGTGGACATGCCGAACTTGTGGGCCAGTGGCTGGAGCAGCTGGGTCCTGACCATCTTCGCCGCGCGCTCCACCGCGCCGCCCGACACCCAGGTGTGGCGGCCGCGGCAGCTCGGGCCCGCCGGGGGCTGGTCGGTGTCGACGGGGGCGACGCGGACGTCGTCGATGCCCAGGGTCTCCTGGACGATCTGGCGGGCCAGCGTGGTGAAGCCCTGGCCGGTCTCGACGGCCGCGCAGATCACCGTCGCCACGCCGTCGTGGACCTTCACGGTGGCGGTGGAGACCTCGTCCGTGCCCTCGGCGCCGAGGAGCTGGACCATGCCGAGGCCGTAGCCGACGCCCCGCCGCACGGCGGCCGGTTCGCCCGCGCCCTCGGGGCCGCCGGGCAGCAGCCACTCGTCCTCGGGGCTGTCCTTGGGAAGGTCGGGGAGGGGGACGTCCCGGACGGCGGCGAGGAGTTCGGCCACCGGGGCCGGGCACGTCACCGTCTGGCCCGTGGGCATGATGTCGCCGGTCGCCATGGCGTTGCGCAGCCGCAGCTCGGCCGGGTCGATCGACAGCTTCTTCGCGATCTTGTCCATCTGGGCCTCGTACGCGGCGCACACCTGCATGGCGCCTTCGCCCCGGACATGCCCGGAGGGCGGGTTGTTCGTACGGACCGCCCAGCCCTCGATGAAGGCGTTCGGTACGACGTAGGGGCCGCAGGCGAAGGAGACGGCGGCGGCCAGCGCCTCCGACGACGTGTCCGCGTACGCGCCCGCGTCGAGCAGGATCTGCGCCTCCACCTTGACCAGGCGGCCCTCGGTGTCCGCGTGGTGGCGGTAGCGCAGGAGCGTGGGGTGGCGGTGGGCGTGGCCGAGGAAGGACTCCTCGCGGGTCGCGGTGAGCTTGACGGGGCAGCCGGTCCGCAACGCGAGGAGGCCGAGCGGCAGTTGGAAGCTGGCGTCCTCGCGGTCGGCGGTCGCGCCCGGCACGCCCGTGACGACGACCTTCACCTGGTCGTGCGCCAGGCCGTAGCAGGCGGCGGCCCGGTCGCGGTCCGCGTGCGGGTCGGTGGAGGCGACGTACAGCTCCACTCCCCCGTCGGGGCGCGGCACGGCGAGGCCCGCCTCGGCGCCGACCGGCGCCGGGTCCTGGCGGCCGATGCGGTACAGGCCCTCGACGACCAGCTCGCCCACCACCTCCGGGTCGCCGTGCCGCAGCGGGATGTGGCGGATCAGGTTGCCGTCGGGGTGCAGCGGTTCGGCCTCGAAGGCCTTCTCCGGGTCGGTGACCGGTTCGAGCACCTCGTACTCGACGATGACGGCGGCGGCGGCCATGCGCGCGGTGTCGGGGTGGTCGGCGGCGACGGCGGCGATGGGCTCGCCGTGGTGGCGTACGACATCGGAGGCGAAGACCGGCCGGTCCGGCGTCCTGCGGCCGTGCAGCGCGTCGCCGGGCACGTCCTCGTGGGTGACGACGGCGTGCACGCCCGGCATGTCGCGCGCGTGGCTGGTGTCGACGGAGACGATGCGCGCGTGCGCGTGCGGGGAGCGCAGGACCGCCGCCCACAGCAGGCCCTCGGCCCACAGGTCGGAGGCGTACGGGAAGGTGCCCTCCGTCTTGGCGCGGCACTCGGCCGGCGACAGGGCCGAACCGATGCCGTGCGGCAGCGGCTCGGAGCCCGGCGCGGTGGCGGGGGGCGCGGCCGTGGTGGTGGTCTCGGTGCTCACGCCTGGCCTCCGTCCTGGCCGTAGGGCCTCTGCGGTCCTTCTTGTCCGTCGTACGGGCCGTGGTGCGGGGGGCCGTCGTACGGGCCGTCGTGCGGACCGTCGTACGGGGGGCCGTCGTGCGTGCCTTCGTACGAGCGGTCGTGCGTGCCTTCGTACGTGGTGCCGTCGTACGCGCTCTGGTGGACGCCGCCCGCGCCCGGACCCGCCTGGTGCGGGATGCGCGCCTCGTCCGTCTGCTCGTCCTGCGCCGGGGCTTGGGCCTGGACTTGGGCCTGGGCCTGGGCCTGGGCCGAGTTCTCGGCGGCGGACGACTCGCGCTCGGTGACCACCTCGCGCACGGCGTCGAGGACGCCGCGGTAGCCCGAGCAGCGGCAGAGGTTGCCGCACAACGCGCGGCGGGTCTCCAGCTCGCTGGGCGCGGGGTTGCCCTCAAGGAGGTCGTGCACGGTCATGGCCATGCCCGGCACACAGAAGCCGCACTGCACCGCGCCGCACGCGGCGAGCGCGCGCTGCACGTCGGAGGGCTGCCCGTCGACGGCCAGACCCTCGACGGTACGGACCTCGCTGCCCGCGGTGGTGGCGGCGGGCACCAGGCAGGACGCGACGAGCCGCCCGTCCACCTGGACGTTGCAGGCCCCGCACTCACCCTGCGAACAGCCGTCCTTGGCGCCCGCGAGACCGAGCCGCTCACGCAGGACGTAGAGCAGGGACTCGCCGATCCAGGCGTCGGTGACGGGCCGGTCGGTGCCGTTCACGCGCAGGACGTAGGAGCCGAGGGGGTGGTCGTCGTGCAGGGGGTTGGGGGCGATGACGGGGGCGGCGCGTTCCTCGGCCGCTTCCGCGGCGCTCTCCTCGACCGTTCCGGCAGCCGGTTCCGCGGCGTCTTCCCTGTCCATTCCGGCAGCCACTCCCGCGTGGACTCCGTCAGCCGTCCCGGCAGCCGCCTCCGCGGCGCTCACCCCGGCCGTCCCGGCAATCGCTGCCGCGGCGTTTTCCCTGGCCATCCCGGCAGCCGCTCCCGCGTGGACTCCGTCAGCCGTCCCGGCAGCCGCCTCCGCGGCGCTCACCCCCGCCATCCCGGCAGCCGCCTCCGCGGCGCTCACCCCCGCCGTCCCGGCAGCCGCTCCCGCGTGCGCTCCGTCAGCCGTCCCGGCAGCCGCCTCCGCGGCGCTCACCCCGGCCGTCCCGGCAGTCGCTGCCGCGTGGGCTCCGTCGGCTTCGCCGGGCTCGGTCGCGTCGCTCGGCTCTTCGGTGGCGTCCGCTTCATTCGGCGCCCCCGGCGCCCCCGGCTCGTCCGGGCCGTCAGCCGGTTCCGCGACTGCTTCGGCGGGTGCGTCAGGCGTGGGGGACACGGCGTCCACGGGATCGGCGGCGTCCACCGCGCCCGTCGGCTCCGCGGAGTCCGGCAGCTCCGGCGTCTCCGTCAGTTCCGCCAGCTCCGAAGGCTCGGCGGACTCCAGGGCCTCCGCGATCTCCGCGGCCTCGGCTGCCTCTGCCGCCTCCTGGGCGGCTTCCTGAGCCGCTTCGGCGGCCGCCGCCGCCCGCGCCGCCGCCTCGGCCCCGGACTGCCCGGCGGGCGGCACCTTGACAGCCCGCAGCAGCGTCGTCTGCTCGAACCGGCTCTCCTGCGGCGCCTGCTCCGAGGCATCGGGAAGCGGCGGCGCGGCCTCCTGGGGCGGTGCGCCCCAGGGCGCTCCGGCTCCCGCGCCCGTCGCCCACGGCGCGGGCGCGCCGCCCGGCAGCGTGGCGGGAGGCATGCCGCCCCCGGCCCAGCCGCTCACCTGCGTACCAAGGGGGTAGGCGCCATCCCCGGTCAGCGAAGACGCGGTGTACTCGCCCGACTCGTCCGGGAGATCCCCACCGGCGACCGGGATCGACCACTGCCCCGTGACGTCGGAGGAGGGAGCGGCGACGCCATTCCCGTCATACCGCTGCCCGTAGCCCTGGCTGTGGCCCTGCGCCTGCCCGTACTCCCGGTGGTCGTACTCCTGGTGGTCGTACTCCTGCTCGTATTCCCGTCCGTACGTCCGCCCCTCCGCCGCGCCTGCGTCGGTGAAGCTCCACTGTCCGGTCGCGCGGGAGTCGTAGCCGTGTGCCGTGTCCGCGTCGGGCCACCGCACCGCGCGTCCGCCGTCGGCCGCGCCCGTCACCTCGGGCGGCATGACCCACGCGCCCGTGCCCGCGGGGTCGGTGGCGTCGGCCGTGGTCGGGGTGACCGTTATCTGCGGCGGCACATAGCCGTGGCCGGGCGCGGCGAGCGGGATGTCCAGCATGCCTTCGGGGAGCTGCACGAACGCCGTGGCGTCCGAGTCGTACTCACCCTGTGGATGCGGCTGCCAGCCGCCGTTGTCGGTGTTGCGGTCGTCGCTCACGACAGCGCCCTCCCCAGTGCTCGTCGGGCCAGCACGGCGACGGTGCGCCGCAGGTGCAGTACGCCGGGCGACAGCGGCTGTTCGGTGCCGTCGGCCGCCGGGGGCTGGTCGGGGATGCACGCGGCGGCGACGTACTCACCGAAGGCGGCGACCGCCTCGGGCACGAGGCTGCCGCGCTCGCCGTCCCAGTCGATCAGCGAGGCGACCCACTGCTCGGCCTCCAGGGGCCGTAGCGGCATCGGCGCGATGGCGCCGACCGCGCACCGCACGCCGCGCCGCGCGGGGTCGAGGACCAGCGCGACGGAGGCGGTCGCCCGGCCGGGGCCGGTGCGTCCGGTCGCCTTGAGGAAGACCTGGGGGGCGTGCAGCAACGGCACGCGCACAAAACCGATCAGCTCGCCGGGGCGGAGCATCTCCATGCCCGCGAGCAGGTGCGGGACGGGGACCTCGCGGCGGGTCCCGCCGGGCCCCGCGATGATCAGGACGGCTTCGAGCGCGGCGAGCACGGGCAGCGCGTCGCCGGTGGGCGCGGCCGAGGCGATGTTGCCGCCGAGGGTGCCCGCGTTGCGGATCTGGGGCGGTCCCGCGGCGCGCGCGGCGGCGGCCAGGGCGGGGATCAGCGCGGCGAAGTCGGGGCGGCCCATGCGGGCGTGGGTGAGACCGGCGCCGAGCAGGGCGTGGCCGTCCTGGTACTGCCAGCCGCGGATCTCGTTGATGCGGCCGAGGCCGACGAGGGCGGTGGGGCGCAGCTGTCCCGAGTTGACCGAGGCCATGAGGTCCGTGCCGCCGGCGACGGGCACGGCGGCGGGCATGGCGGCGAGTGCCGCCACGGCCTCGTCGAGTGTGGCGGGCAGGTTCACCGACCGCGGTGTCCGCGCCGCCTGCGGTGCGTGCGTGCTCAAAACCGGCTGCCCCTTCCCGATGCCCGGCCGTGTACCTCACCTACGTCGCGTACGTGAAGTGCTCGCCGTTCGCGACGCGTCGCCGTTACGCCTGTTCCGCCGTACGGTACGTGCTCACAACCCGGACGTGGCAACTCTGGCACATCTTCGCCGGGGCCCGACGCGGGGGTCCG
This sequence comes from Streptomyces sp. NPDC003032, assembly GCF_053591415.1. Taxonomy (NCBI): domain Bacteria; kingdom Bacillati; phylum Actinomycetota; class Actinomycetes; order Kitasatosporales; family Streptomycetaceae; genus Streptomyces; species Streptomyces sp. NPDC003032. The sequence goes on from NZ_JBSFTT010000021.1 coordinate 52,906, forward strand.
CTAGGAGGCATTCGTCCCTGGTCCAGGGGGATATGCCGCTTTCGCACGGCTTTCCGGCGGCCCGCACCCGGCCCTCGTTCGGCCCCCGTTCGGGGCGCGTTCGGTCCGCGTTCGGTCGCGTTCGTGGGGCGGGCCGCCGGGGTACACGCACTCGGACGGAACCTCACACGTTCGGGGGCGGCCCCTCGATCGGGCGTCCGAGACCGCTGCTCGTCAGCCCTTCGGGGGCGGGTCGCCGCTGCCAGGGCAACGGGCCGCCCGGCGGGCGGTAGTCGACGCCGAGGGCGTCAAGTCGTGCGTAATGGGCCGACATACGCCGTTCGAAACCGGCGAAGTCCCGCTCGGCCGGGGCGGGCAGGCTGCGCCAGGCGACCTCGCAGAAGGCGGCGAGGCGGGGGAAGACCTGGTAGTCGACGCGCCCTTGGTGCTCCATCACCTCGGTCCAGACGTTGGCCTGGGTGCCGATGACGCGCGCGGCCTCCTCCTCGGTCAGCTCCGCGGGGACGGGCTCGAAGCGGTAGACGTCTTCGAGGGTGCGGATGAAGCCGATGGGCATCGGCTCGTCGGGGCCGCCGTCCTGCCGGTGGTCCAAGTACACGTGCTGTTCGGGGCACATGATGACGTCGTGGCCGGACTTGGCCGCGGCGATGCCGCCGCGGTAGCCGCGCCAGGACGAGACGGTGGCGCCCTCGGCGAGGCCGCCCTCCAGGATCTCGTCCCAGCCGATGAGCCGCCGCCCGCGGGCCGTGAGCCAGGTGTCGAAGTGGCGGATGAACCAGCTCTGCAGCCCGTCCTCACCCTCGACGCCCAGCTCCTTGACGCGGGCCTGCGCGGCGGGCGAGGCCTTCCACTGGTCCTTGGGGCACTCGTCGCCGCCGACGTGGACGAAGGTGGAGGGGAAGAGGCCGAGGATCTCCTCGAAGACACCTTCGTAGAAACGGAGTACGTCCTCGGTCGGGGCGAGGACGTTCTTGCTGACGCCCCAGGTGTCCCAGACGGTGAGCGCCTCGGTGTCGACGACGTCCGCGTTGCCGAGGTGCGGGTAGGCGCTGATGGCGGCCTGCGAGTGGCCCGGGATGTCGATCTCCGGGACGACGGCGATGTGCAGGGAGTCCGCGTACGCGACGATCTCGCGGATGTCGTCCTGGGTGTAGAAGCCGCCGTGCGGGCGCTCCTCCCAGAGCGGCGACGCGCGGTGCCCCCACTTGGAGCGGGCGCGCCACGAACCGACCTCCGTCAGCTTCGGGTGGCGCTTGATCTCCACCCGCCAGCCCTGGTCGTCGGTGAGGTGGAAGTGGAAGACGTTGAGCTTGTGGGCGGCGAGCAGGTCGAGGTAGCGCAGGACGCCGTCCTTCGGCATGAAGTGCCGGGCCACGTCGAGCATCATGCCGCGCCACCCGAAGCGGGGGGCGTCCTCGACGACGCCCGCGGGGACGGAGCGCGGCGCGCCGGGCCGCAGTGGCACGCGCCGGAAGGCGTCCGGGCCGAAGAGCTGGCGGAGCGTCTGGGCGCCCCAGAAGACGCCCGCGGCCGCTCCGCCGCGGATCTCGACGCGGTCGCCGCCGATGGTGAGGCGGTACGCCTCCGGCTCCAGGGAGTCGTCGACGAGCAGGGAGACGGAGTCGCCCGCGCCTTCGGCGCCGGGGTGAAGCGGCAGGCCGAGGGCGGCGCCGAGCGTGGCGCGCAGCCAGCGCTCGGTGGACTCGGTGCCGGGGCCGGCCCACAAGGTGGTCGAGGGTCCGGCGGCGAAGGAGGAACCAGGCACGGCCTCGGCGCGTGCGGGCGCCGGGATGAGCTGCTCGAATGTCATGCCACAGAAGGCTGTCACGCGATTGCGCAACGCAAAAGGGGCGTTGCGGCACACGCAACGCCCCTTGGGCGAAGGGGTCTCACCGGGACGGAAAAGGAGCCCCGGCGGGACAGAAAGGGACTACTTCTTGCCGCCCTTGCCGTCCTTGCCGCCCTTGTCCTTGTCGCCGCCGGCGCCCATGGACTCGTAGATCTCCTTGCACATGGGACAGACGGGGTACTTCTTCGGGTCGCGGCCGGGGACCCACACCTTGCCGCAGAGCGCGACGACGGGGGTGCCGTCGAGTGCGCTCGCCATGATCTTGTCCTTCTGGACATAGTGCGCATAGCGCTCGTGGTCGCCGTCACCGTGCGACACCTGCGGCGTCGGCTCTACGAGGGTCCCCGTACCTGCCCCGCGTTCGGGCTCGGGCTCAAGAGTGCTCATAAGGGCCAAGGGTACTCACGCGCGCGGCGTCCTGGCAGCGACCGCCCTCGGGAGTCCGGCCGGAAGTCTGTCCGCAGGTGCCGGCGGGCGTGCGCCGGGCGCGGGCGGTCGCCAGGTGCAGGGCGAGGCCCGCCGCCGCCACCGCGGCCGCCGCCCACGGCAGGTCGCGGGGCGCGAGGCCCGCGGAGAGGGCGAGCCCGGCCACCCCGGAGCCGACGGCGCTGCCCAGGTAGAGGGCGGAGTTGTTGAGCGCGAGTGCCACGGTGCCGCGCTCGGCGCGCAGGGCGAGGAGGCGGTGCTGCTGCGGGACCTGGAACGCCCAGCCCGCGGCGCCCCAGACGACGAGCGCGGGGAAGGCGGCGGCGCCGAGCAGCGGCAGGACGCCTATGGCGACGACCAGGGTCGAGACGATCCCCGTCACGAGGAGGACCACCCGGCCGGTGCGGTCCACCAGCGGCCCGGCGACCACGCTGCCGATCACCCCGCCGATGCCCCACGCCCACAGATACGGCGCCACCTCGCCCTCGCCCACCCCGCCCGACGAGGCGAGCACCGGCGCGAGATAGGTGTAGAGGCCGAGGCTCGCCACCGCCCCCAGGAAGGAGACGCTCACGACGGGCAGCACCTTCCGGTCGGTGAGCGCCCCGAGCCGCGCCCGCACCGGAACCGGCGGCTCGGCGGGGACCTCCGGCAGCCCCACCGCGAGGCCGACGAGCGCGACCGCGCCAAGGCCCGTCACCAGCCACATCGTGGCCCGCCACGACGTGTGGCCGGCGAGCAGCACACCCAGCGGGACACCGAGTACCGTGCCCGAACTCATCCCGCCCATCACCAGCGCGAGCGCCCGCCCGCGCCGCTCCGGCCCCGCCAGCGAGGCGGCGGCCGCCGTGGACAGCGCGGAGTAGACCCCGGCGCCGACACCCGCCACCGCCCGAGCGACGAGCAGCACGGCGAGGCCGGGCGCGAGCGCGGTGAGGCCGTTGCCGAGCGTGAAGACGGCCAGCGCGGCGACGATCAGCACGCGCGGCCGTACGCCGGTCAGCAGCCCGGTGACGAGCGGCGCGCTCACCGCGTACGCGAGGGTGAAGACGGTGACCATCTGCCCCGCCAATGAAACGGTCGTTCCCAGATCCCCGGCGACGACGGGCAGCAGCCCCGCCATCACATAGGCGTCGAGCCCCAACGTGAAGGCCCCCACCATCAGCAACCACACCTTGCGCACGCCGCTCAACTCCCTCGTCGGTTCGGTCCGGCGAGGGAAACGTAGGCACCCTCCGAATACTGGGGGAAATGCCTGCCGTGCGCATTTATGCTGGGGCGGCATGAATGACGTACAGCCCCCGGAGCCCCGAGAGTCCCGGGTGTCCCGGGTGTCCCGGGTGTCCCTGGAGGGCATCGAGCTGCGGCACCTCCGCGCCTTCCTCGCCGTAGCCGACGAGCTGAGCTTCACGCACGCCGCCGACCGGCTCCGCGTCGGGCAGCCCGCGCTCACGCGGGCCGTGCGGGGGCTGGAGGAGAGCCTCGGGGCGCGGCTGCTGGAGCGGACGACGCGGCGCGTCGCGCTCACGGAGGCCGGGCGGCGGCTGCGGGACGAGCTGGTGCCGCTGCTGGGCCGCCTGGACGCCACGCTGCGCACCGCCGCCGGTGCCGAGCCGCCCCTTCTGCGGCTCGGCTTCACCTCGCTGCTGCCCGAGGCGTGCGCCGAGCTGGCCCACGCCTTCAAGGCGGCCACCGGCGCGGGCGTGCGCCTGGTGCGGCGTGACGCCCCGCTGGCCGGGCTGCTGTCGGGCGCCTGTGACATCGCGGTCGTGCGGGGCGACATCCCGGCCGGCGGCGCGGTGCGCTCACGCCTGCTTCTGCACGAGCCGCGCGTCGCCGTCCTCGCCCGCGACGCGCCCGAACTCGCGGGCCGCCGTGTCGTGGACTGGACGGAGCTGGCGGACCTCCCCCTCGTCGTCAACACGGTCACCGGCACGACCGGCCCCGAGCTGTGGCCCGAGGGGCGCCGCCCGCGACCGGCCTGCACCGCCGACAACTTCGACGAGTGGCTGGAGGCGGTCGCCGCGGGCCACGGCGTGGGCGTGGCCCCGGAACCGGTCGCCCGCAGGCACTCCCACCCGTCCCTGCGCTACGTACGCCTGAAGAACGCCCCGCCCGTCGCCGTGCGCCTGGCGGTCCCGGCCAGGGACGCGCATCCGCTCGCCGAGCGGTTTCTCGCTCTCGGCGGGACCGGTCAGTTCAGCGACGGGTCGTCCGGATAGGTCGCCACCATGGCCAGCTCGCTGCGCTGGCGTCTGAGCACCGCGCGCCACAGCCGCTCCGGGTCGGGCGACGAGACGTCACCGGGCTCGGACTCGACGACGTACCACGCGCCGTCCGCCAGTTCGGTCTCCAGCTGGCCCGGCCCCCACCCCGAATACCCCGCGAAGATCCGCAGGCTGCCGAGGGCCGGGGAGAGCAGCTCCGGCGGTGCCTCCAGATCGACGAGGCCGATCGCGCCGTGCACACGGCGGAAGCCGACGGGGTCCGCCCTGCCGGGGCGCGGCCGGGTACCGAGGGACGCGCCCTCCTCGCCGGGGATCACCGCGACGCCGAGCGCCGAGTCCAGCGAGACGGGGCCGCCCTGGAAGACGACGCCCGGCGCGCCGGTCAGCGCGCCCCAGCCCTCCAGGATGTCGGCGACGTCCACGGGCGTCGGGCGGTTCAGGACCACGCCGAGCGAGCCCTCCTCGTCGTGGTCGAGGAGCAGCACCACCGCACGGTCGAAGTTCGGGTCCGCCAGGGCCGGTGTGGCCACGAGCAGCCGCCCTGTGAGCGAGGACACCTCGGTCATGGTCCACATGATCCCGCATCTTCGCCCCGCGCGGGGAGGTAATGGCCGTACGTGAACCGGTGCAGATCAGGGCGCATGAAGGCGACCGGAGCGCACACGGAGGGCGGTGACCCGGAGTGTCCGGTTCCGCACGGTTCGTGTTGTGGCGAACTCATGACCTGTTTTGCACGGCCTTGGCCTTACGGAAGGGGGGTACGCGGCCATTACGCTTGGCCCTTTGGTCCCCCCGTCCATCCAATCGGAACGCGAGATTCATGACCGTCACCGGCACCGAAGACGTACTGCTTGTCCATGGCGGAACCCCGCTGGAGGGCGAGATCCGTGTCCGCGGCGCGAAGAACCTCGTGCCCAAGGCCATGGTCGCCGCGCTGCTCGGCAGCGCACCGAGCCGGCTGCGCAATGTCCCCGACATCCGCGACGTACGTGTCGTACGCGGCCTGCTTCAGCTGCACGGCGTGACGGTCCGCCCCGGTGAGCAGCCGGGCGAGCTGATCATGGACCCGTCGCACGTGGAGAGCGCGAACGTCGCCGACATCGACGCCCACGCCGGTTCGTCGCGGATTCCGATCCTCTTCTGCGGACCGCTCCTGCACCGCCTGGGGCACGCCTTCATCCCCGGCCTCGGCGGCTGCGACATCGGCGGCCGTCCCATCGACTTCCACTTCGAGGTGCTCCGCCAGTTCGGCGCGACCATCGAGAAGCGCGAGGGCGGCCAGTACCTGGAGGCCCCGCAGCGGCTCCGCGGCACGAAGATCAAGCTGCCGTACCCGTCCGTGGGCGCCACCGAGCAGGTCCTGCTCACCGCCGTGCTCGCGGAGGGTGTGACCGAGCTCTCGAACGCCGCGGTCGAGCCGGAGATCGAGGACCTGATCTGCGTCCTGCAGAAAATGGGCGCGATCATCGCCATGGACACCGACCGGACCATACGGATCACCGGTGTCGACAGCCTGGGCGGCTACAACCACCACGCCCTCTCGGACCGCCTGGAGGCCGCCTCCTGGGCTTCCGCGGCCCTGGCGACCGAAGGCAACATCTACGTCCGCGGCGCCCAGCAGCGCTCGATGATGACGTTCCTGAACACCTACCGGAAGGTGGGCGGTGCCTTCGAGATCGACGACGAGGGCATCCGCTTCTGGCACCCGGGCGGCTCGCTCAACGCGATCGCCCTGGAGACGGACGTGCACCCCGGCTTCCAGACCGACTGGCAGCAGCCGCTCGTCGTCGCCCTGACGCAGGCCGCGGGCCTGTCCATCGTCCACGAGACGGTCTACGAGTCGCGGCTCGGCTTCACCTCCGCGCTCAACCAGATGGGCGCGCACATCCAGCTCTACCGCGAGTGCCTCGGCGGCTCCCACTGCCGCTTCGGCCAGCGGAACTTCCTGCACTCCGCGGTCGTCAGCGGCCCCACGAAGCTCCAGGGCGCCGATCTGGTCATCCCGGACCTGCGCGGCGGCTTCTCGTACCTCATCGCGGCCCTCGCGGCCCAGGGGACGTCCCGCGTCCACGGCATCGACCTGATCAACCGCGGCTACGAGAACTTCATGGAGAAGCTCCAGGAGCTGGGCGCGAAGGTCGAACTCCCGAACGGCAAGACAGCGCTGTAGCTGATTTCAGCAAGCAAAAGGGGCGGTCACCCAGTGGGTGACCGCCCCTTTCAGCTGCTTGAGGCTACTTGCCCTTCGCCGCTTCCTTCAGCTTGGAACCGGCCGAAACCTTGACGCTGTAGCCGGCCGGGATGTTGATCGGCTCGCCGGTCTGCGGGTTACGGGCGGTGCGAGCGGCACGGTGGGTGCGCTCGAAGGTCAGGAAGCCGGGGATGGTGACCTTCTCGTCGCCCTTGGCAACGATCTCGCCGACGGTCTCGGCGAACGCGGCCAGCACGGCGTCGGCGTCCTTGCGGGTCACCTCGGCGCGGTCGGCCAGCGCGGCCACCAGCTCACTGCGGTTCATGTTTGTACTCCCGTGTTCTTTTGCCGTTGAGGCGTGATCGAAGCCGATGCTGCCAGGGTCCTCGGACAGTCCCCGGACCCGGGTCTGGCGTCAGACCCTCGCGCCCGATTACGCATCCTGCCCCCACCTGCGGCGGGAAAGCCAATCCGGCACCCTCCGAAGGGCCGCAGGGCCATGGTCCGCCACCCTAAAGGGGCGTTTACGAACCGGTGTCCCGCGACGCGCCGACGGTCAGGCGGACGTGGGACCCGTCACAGTGGCCCCCGCGGCCTTCGCGGCGGTGCGCACCGCACCGGCCACCGCGCCCGCGACCTTGTCGTTGAAAACGCTGGGGATGATGTAGTTCCGGTTCAGCTCGTCCTCGGCGACGACGTCGGCGAGCGCGCCCGCGGCGGCCAGCATCATCTCCGTGTTGACCGTACGCGACTGGGCGTCGAGGAGGCCGCGGAAGACACCGGGGAAGACCAGGACGTTGTTGATCTGGTTCGGGAAGTCCGAGCGCCCGGTGGCCACAACTGCCGCCGTCTGACGGGCGATTGCCGGGTCGACCTCGGGGTCCGGGTTCGCGAGCGCGAAGACGATGGCGTCGTCGGCCATGGCGGCGACGTCCTCGCCGTTCAGCACGTTCGGGGCCGAGACGCCGATGAACACGTCGGCGCCGACGACGGCCTCCTTGAGGGTGCCGGTGAGGCCCTCGGGGTTGGTGTTGTCAGCGATCCAGCGCAGCGGCGAGTCCTGCTCGGCGCCGACCAGGTCCTCGCGGTCGGCGTGCACGACGCCGTGGATGTCGGCCACCACGGCGTTCTTCACGCCCGCGGCGAGCAGCAGCTTGAGGATGGCCGTGCCGGCCGCGCCGGCGCCCGACATGACCACACGGACGTCGCCGATGCCCTTGGCCACCACACGCAGCGCGTTGGTGAGCGCGGCCAGGACCACGATCGCGGTGCCGTGCTGGTCGTCGTGGAAGACGGGGATGTCCAGGGCCTCGCGCAGCCGGGCCTCGATCTCGAAGCAGCGGGGCGCGGAGATGTCCTCCAGGTTGATGCCCGCGAAGCCGGGGGCGATCGCCTTGACGATCTCGACGATGGCGTCGGTGTCCTGGGTGTCCAGGCAGAGCGGCCAGGCGTCGATGCCGGCGAAGCGCTTGAAGAGGGCCGCCTTGCCCTCCATGACCGGCAGCGCGGCCTTCGGGCCGATGTTGCCGAGGCCGAGAACGGCCGATCCGTCCGTTACGACCGCAACGGAGTTGCGCTTGATCGTGAGGCGGCGCGCGTCCTCGGGGTTCTCGGCGATCGCCATGCAGACCCGGGCGACACCCGGGGTGTAGATCATGGAGAGGTCGTCACGGTTCCTGATGGGGTGCTTGGACGCCATCTCGATCTTGCCGCCGAGGTGCATCAGGAACGTACGGTCGGAGACCTTGCCGAGGGTCACGCCCTCGATGGTGCGCAGCTGCTCGACGATCTCGTCGGCGTGCGTGGTGGAGGACGCCGCGATCGTCACGTCGATCCGCAGCATCTCGTGGCCGGAGGCCGTGACGTCGAGGCCGGTGACCGAGCCCCCGGATGACTCGACGGCCGTGGTGAGCTGGGAGACCGCCGTTCCGCTCGCGGGCACCTCCAGCCGGACCGTCATCGAGTAGGAGACGCTGGGCGCCGTTGCCATGGCCGACTTCCTCTGCTTTCACCTTGTAGCTCTTGCCGTCCGATGGTCGCACCTACCGCCGAGTACGTGGTAGCCGCCCCGGATTGAGAACGTTTTGTTCACCGGCCGCTGCGCTTCGTTTTCGGAAACTGGTTTCCACCATACGAGAAGTCGCGGGAAACAGAAAGAGGCCCACGTCACTTGGTGACGTGGGCCTCTCTCCTACGTTCATGACACCGACCCGCCATGCTCGCCTCGCGGCAAGTGGTCGCTCGTAGCGACGAAGGTTGGGCCCGGGGGCTTGGATCGAGCCGGTGCCACATCCAAGGTAACAAACGATTCCCGCAAGGCAATTCCCGTCCCGCGAATCAATCCCGGAGCAGGTCCGGCACACCCTCCCCGTCCGGGTCGTCCCGCTCCCCCGAAAGGACCGTGAGCTGCTGCGTCGCGCGCGTCAGCGCCACGTACAGGACCCGCAGGCCCGCCGGGGACTCGTCCGCGATCTCAGCCGGAGAGACGACGACCGTCGCGTCGTACTCCAGGCCCTTGGCCTCCAGACTGCCGAGCGCCACCACACGGTCACCGAGCCCCGCCAGCCAGCGGGCCGCCTGGTCGCGGCGGTTCATCGCGACGACCACGCCGACCGTGCCGCTCACCCGCTCCAGGAGCAGGGCCGCCTCCTCGCGCACGGACGCGCCAAGATCCCCGCCGCGTACGACACTGAAGCGGGGCTCCACGCCGGTGGAGCGGACCGCCGACGGGGACTCGGCGCCCGGCATCGCCAGGGCCAGGACCTTGGCGGCCAGATCCGCGATCTCGGCCGGGTTGCGGTAGTTGACGGTGAGCGTGAAGCGGCGGCGCGGGCGGGTGCCCAGGGCCTCGTCGCGGGCCGCGGCCGCCTCGTCCGGGTCGGACCACGAGGACTGCGCCGGGTCGCCGACGACCGTCCAGGTGGCGTGCCGCCCGCGGCGGCCCACCATGCGCCACTGCATGGGCGTGAGGTCCTGCGCCTCGTCGACGATGACGTGGGCGTACTCGGTGCGCTCCGCCGCCAGGCGCTCGGCGCGCTCGCGCTGGGTCTCCTCGCGCTGCGGCATCAGCTCTTCGAGGCCGGTCAGCAGGTCGAGCGGGTCCAGCTCCTTCTTCTTGCGGGGCCTGTGCGGCGTACCGAGGATCGCCTGGAGCTCGTCGAGCAGCGCCACGTCGTGCACGGACAGCGCGTCCCGCTTGAGGGAACGGGCGACCTTGCGGACCTCGCCGGGGTTCAGGACGCGGCGGGCCCAGCGGCCCAGGCGCCGCTCGTCGCCCATCGCGGACAGGACCGCGCGCGGGGTCAGCTCCGGCCACCACGCGTCGAGGAAGCGGATGAAGTCGTCCTCTGACGTGATGTCGTCGTCGAAGGAGGAGCGCAGCTCGGCGGCGAGTTCCGGGTCCGAGTGGCGGCCCGCGGCCCCGGACTGCGACCAGAGGGCGTCCAGGAGCAGCTTGCGGGCGCGCGGGCGCAGCAGGTTGACGGGGGCGGTGCCGCCGAGGGCGTTGCGGCGGACGCGGTCCAGCTGGTCGGCGTCCAGTTCCAGGCGGCGGCCGAAGGCGACGACGCGGAGGCGGGTGGGAGTGCCCTGGGGCTCCCGGGGCTCCGGCGCCGGGTCGTCACCGAAGGTCAGCTGCTCGTCGCGGGGGGCCGCGGGCCTGGCCCGTACGCCCTCCAGCGCGCCCCGTGCCGCCTTGCGCAGCACGCTCAGCATCCGCGAGGACCCCTTGACGCGGGCCACCGCCGGAGAGTCGTACACCGTGGCCCCGATGCCGTCGACGAGGGAGCCGACCGCGCGGATCGCCACCTGGCCCTCCTCGCCGAGGGAGGGCAGGACGCCCTCCGTGTAGGCGACCAGGAGCGGCGTCGGCGAGACGATGAGGATGCCGCCCGCGTAACGGCGGCGGTCCTGGTAGAGGAGGTAGGCGGCGCGGTGCAGCGCCACCGCCGTCTTGCCGGTGCCGGGGCCGCCCTCCACGTACGTCACCGACGCGGCGGGCGCGCGGATCACCATGTCCTGCTCGGCCTGGATCGACGCCACGATGTCCCGCATCGAGTGGCTGCGCGCCTGGCCGAGCGCGGCCATCAGCGCGCCGTCGCCGATCACCGGGAGCTCCTCGCCGTCGAGGCGGGCGGTGATCTCCGGGCGCATCAGGTCGTCCTCGACGCCGAGGACCTTGCGGCCCTTGGAGCGGATGACGCGGCGGCGCACGACGCGGCCCGGGTCGACCGGGGTCGAGCGGTAGAAGGGGGCGGCGGCGGGCGCGCGCCAGTCGATGACGAGCGGGGAGTAGTCCGCGTCGAGGACACCGATGCGGCCGATGTGGAGCGTCTCCGCGATCTCCGCCGTGTTGTCCTCGCCGATCGCGCCCTCCGCGGGCTCGACCGCCGTGTACGCGCCGTCCGGGCCCTTCTTGCCGTCCTTGCCCCGGAGCAGGTCGATGCGGCCGAAGAGGAAGTCCTCGAACTCGTTGTTGAGCCGGTTGAGGTGGACGCCGGCGCGGAAGACCTGCGCGTCGCGCTCGGCGAGCGCGCCCGGCGTGCCCACCTGGGAGCGCTGCGCGGCGTCGTTCATCAGGAACTCGGCCTCGTGGATCTTCTCTTCGAGACGTCGGTAGACCTGGTCGAGATGGTCCTGTTCGACACTGATCTCGTGGTCGCGTGTGCCTGGCGGCATTACTGCGTTGAGGTCGGCCACCGAGGCCCCTTTCAGACGTGCTGCTCGCCTGTGATGAGCAGCCGTCCACCGTACGCGAAAGGGGCCCCGCTTGTGCACCTCCTCTACGTCGGCCCATATGTCGGCCTATACGTCGACCGTGACCAGGCGGTCGCCGTCGAAGGTGGTCACCTCGAAGTGGTCGATGTCGTCGCGGTCCATGGCGGCGCCCCCGTGGACGTACAGAGGATCGCGCGCCCATTTGTTCGGGCTGTCCTTGATGCCGTAGCCCCACTTGGGCACCGACCAGGTGGTGACCGTCTCCTTCGCGCCGTTCTTGCCCACCGCGACCAGGGAGCACTTGAGCGGGCCCTTGACGTTCTTCAGCTCCAGGACGGTGTGCGTGCCCCAGGCCTTCTTCTCCGTGCCGACCGTGGCGCTGACCTTCGTCGACGGGTCCGTGGCCCGCGCCTTCTCGTCCATGTGGTGGAAGAAGGCGTCCTCGGCGGGGCTGGTGGGGTGCGGGTGCGGCCGCTGCTCGACGGCGACGTCCTTCGGGGCGCCTTCGTCGTCCCCGCTCACCGCGAGGACGGTGAGCGGGCCGCCGACGATCAGCGCGACCGCCGCCGCGACCAGGAGCAGCCCGCGCCTGCGGCGCCGCTCGCGCCGGAGCGACACCTCGGCGACGAGGCGGTCGGCGAGGCGGGGGCCCGGGCGGGCCGCGAGCCGTTCACCGATGGCCGGTACGCCGTGTCCGCCGTGTCCGCTGGGAAGGTCCGCGAGCGCCGCCAGCATCGGCTCCACGCCGGAGAGCTCCTCCAGCTGCCGCGCGCAGATCCCGCACCCGGCGAGATGCTCCTCGAACCGCGCGGCCTCGGCCTCGTCGAGCACGCCGAGGGCGTAGGCGCCGACGGTCTCGTGGATGGTGTCGTCCTGCCACGCGCCATGGTGGCCGTAGGACTCGGTCATGCCGTCACCCCCCGCTCCTCCAGTGCGAGCTTCATCGAACGAAGCGCGTAGAAGACCCGTGAGCGGACCGTGCCGCTGGGTATGCCCAGCGTCCGCGCCGCCTCATTGACCGTACGCCCTTTGAAGTAGGTCTCGACAAGTACCTCTCGGTGCGCGGGAGTCAGATCCTCCAGCGCGTCGGAGAGCGTCATCAGCCACAGCGCCTTATCGATCTCGTCCTCCGCGGGGATGACCTCCAGCGGCGACGGATCGACCTCCTGCGGCCGGGCCTGCCGGCTGCGGTGGCCGTCGATGACGATGCGCCGGGCGACCGTCACCAGCCAGGGGCGTACCGAACCGGTCGCCCGGTTGAGCTGACCGGCGTTCTTCCAGGCACGGATGAGCGTTTCCTGTACGACGTCCTCGGCGCGCTGCCGGTCTCCCGCCACCAGCCGCAGCACGTACGCGAGGAGGGGACCCGCGTGCTCGCGGTAGAGCGCGCGCATCAGCTCCTCGTCCGGGCCCGGCGGTCGGCCAAGGCGGTGCCGGGGCGGCTGCGGGCGTTCATCGGCCACGGCGGAATCCTTGCGCACGTCTGCCTCCGGTGTCCGCGCTTCGGGCGGGTCGGGCGGGTCTCACGTCGGAGATACGTACGTGGGGCGCGGGGTGTTCAACGGACCGCGGAAACAAGTGGTTCAGGTGCGGGCGAGCGCGGCATTCAGGTGCCGGCGAGCGCGGCATTCAGGTGCGGGCGAGCGCGGCATTCAGGTGCGGGCGAGCGCGGCCCTGCGGCGGTGCCTCGCGACTCGTTCGCGGTTGCCGCACACCTCGCTGGAGCACCAGCGGCGGCGGTGCCCGCGGGACGTGTCCAGGTACACGATGAGGCAGTTGTCGCCCTCGCACTGCCGCAGCAGGGCGCGGGCCGCGGGGTCGGTGAGCAGATCGACGGCGTCCCTGGCGACGCAGGCGACGAGCGCCGCGCAGCCCGGGTCGTCCCGCAGGGCGCGGACCAGGGTGCCGTCGGCGGCGCGCACCGCGCGGGGCGCCGGGGGCGCGGCGGCGGCCAGCGCGTTGACGCGTTCCAGCGCGCCGGCAGCGGGCGCACCGCCGATCTCACCGAGCACCAACTCCTCGATCCGGGCACGCAGTTCGTGGAACGCTGTGAGCCACGGCGGGCCCGCGCCGGGCAGGGGCGCGCCCGCCGGGACGAGGCCCGCGCCCGCGAGCCAGGCGCGCAGCCTGGCCACGGAGTCGAGCCGTTCCACGGGGTGGTTCGTCGCCACGAGGTCCAGGCTGCTCCGCCCGGAGTCGAATCGCAGCTCGTACGGAGCCGGGGCCGTGCCCAACGCCATGCGCCTGTCACCGCCTTGGAGGTCACCGGTGAGTGAGTGCCGTTGCGTACCCCCTACAGTGCCTGTCCCCCGGCGGGTCCGGAACCCCCGCCACCGGACGGCGTTCGACGAACCGTCAGTTATGCGCTCAGACCGTGTACTTCGACTCCGTCGCCGGGTCGATCGAGAGGCGGTAGCCCCTCTTGACCACCGTCTGGATCAGCTTCGGCGTACCGAGCGACGTACGCAGCCGGGCCATCGCCGTCTCCACCGCGTGCTCGTCGCGGCCGGCGCCCGGCAGGGCGCGCAGCAGTTCGGCGCGGGCCACCACCCAGCCGGGCCGGCGGGCGAGGGCGCGCAGGAGGGCCATGCCCGCGGGCGGCACGGCCCGCAGCTCCTCGTCGACCAGCACGGCGTGGCCGCGGATCTCCACACGGTGCCCGGCGATGGGCAGCGCCCGCGCGCGGGAGGGCAGTTCCTGGCAGAGCAGTTGTACGAGGGGGCCGAGCCGGAAACGTTCGGGCTGGACGGTGGCCACGCCCCGGGACTGGAGCGGCAGCGCGGTCACGGGCCCCACGCAGGCGGCCAGTACGTCATGGTCGAGGGCGGCCAGGAACTCGTCCGCCATGCCCCGCTCCTCCGCGCGGGACAGCAGCGAGGCGGCGGCGGGCGCGCTGGTGAACGTCAGCGCGTCGACACCCCGCCCGACCGCCGCGTCGAGCAGCCGGTCCACGGGCGCGAGGTCCTCCGGCGGCATCCACCGGTAGACGGGTACGCCGACGACTTCCGCTCCCCCGGCCCGCAGCGCCTCCACGAAGCCGGGCAGCGGCTCGCCGTGCAGTTGCAGCGCGATGCGCCGCCCGTCGACACCCTCGCCGAGCAGCCGGTCAAGGACCTCGGCCATGGACTCGGACGACGGCGACCACTCCTCGGTGAGCCCGGCGGCGCGCACCGCGCCCTTCACCTTCGGGCCGCGGGCGAGCAGTTCGACGCCGCGCAGGCAGCCGAGCAGCGCCTCGCCGTACCCCCAGCCGTCGGCGGCCTCGATCCAGCCGCGGAACCCGATGGCGGTGGTGGCGACCACGACGTCGGGGGCCTGGTCGATCAGCTGCTTGGTGGCGGCGAGGAGTTCGCTGTCGTCGGCGAGCGGCACGATGCGCAGTGCGGGGGCGTGCAGGACGGTGGCGCCGCGCCGCTGGAGCAGCGCGCCGAGCTCGTCGGCGCGGCGGGCGGCGGTCACGCCGACGGTGAATCCGGCGAGGGGGCCGTGCGCCGCCGGAGCGGCGTTCGACGGCCTGGGCTGCGGTGGAGTGGCGTGCATAGTTTGTCTCGTCTCGTCCCGCTCGTGGCTCGTGGGCGGCGGACGACCGAGCCTGTCAACGGCGCGTGACAGGCCCGGATCACTGCGATGTCCGCCGTGTTACGTCACACCTCGGCATAGCTGAGCTGCGGCTTCGCGTCCGTATCGGCCCCGGCGACCGTACGCGTGCGCAGGGCCGTCTTCCCACGAAGGTATACGGCCCAGGTGACGACCGAGCACACCCCGTAGAAGGCGAGGAACCCGATGAACGCGCCCGTGCCCGAGCCCACGGTCTGGAAGGACTGCCGCAGGGCGAGGTTGATGCCGAGCCCGCCGAGCGCGCCGACCGCTCCGATGAGCCCCATGGCGGCCCCCGACAGCCGCCGCCCGTAGGCCGCGGCCTCCTCCCCCACGAGCCCCTTCGCCTCCGCCTTGGCCTGGAAGATCCCGGGGATCATCTTGTACGTCGATCCGTTGCCGAGTCCGGTGAGCATGAACAGGGCGATGAAGGCGCCGACGAACAGCGGCAGCGACTCCTGGACCGAGGCGGCCACGACGACGCCGGTCGCGGCGCCCATGCCGACGAAGTTCCACAGGGTGATGCGCGCCCCGCCGAACCGGTCGGCGAGCCGTCCGCCGACGGGCCGGATGAGCGAGCCGAGCAGCGGGCCGATGAAGGTCAGCTGGGCCGCCTCCAGGGGCGTACGGCCGAACTGCGTCTGGAGGACGAGCCCGAAGGCGAAGCTGTATCCGATGAACGACCCGAACGTCCCCACATACAGGAAGGCCATGATCCACGTGTGCGCGTCCCGCGTGGCGGCCTTGACCGCGCCCGTGTCGTTGCGCACGGACGAGATGCTGTCCATGTAGCGGGCGGCGCAGAAGACGGAGACGAGGATCAGCGGGATGTAGATGCCGAGCACCACCCGGGGCCCGCCGCTCGCCCCGATGACAGCGAGCCCGACGAGCTGGACGACCGGTACGCCGATGTTGCCGCCCCCGGCGTTGAGCCCGAGCGCCCATCCCTTCTTCCGCAGCGGGAAGAAGGAGTTGATGTTGGTCATGCTGGAGGCGAAGTTGCCCCCGCCGACGCCGGTGAGCAGCGCGCACACCATGAAGGTGGCGTAGGAGGTCCCCGGCTCCATGACGGCGAAGGCGGCGACGGTCGGCGCGAGCAGCAGCGAGGCGGCGATGACGGTCCAGTTGCGGCCGCCGAAGCGGGCGACGGCGAAGGTGTACGGGACGCGGACGACGGCCCCGACCAGGGTCGCCATCGACACGAGGAAGAACTTTCCGGCCGGGTCGATCCCGTACTCCGGTCCCATGAACAGGACCATCACGGACCACAGGCTCCAGATGGAGAACCCGATGTGCTCGGAGAGCACCGAGAAGGCGAGGTTGCGCCGGGCGACCCGCTCGCCTCCCTCCTCCTTCCAGAACCTCTCGTCCTCCGGGTCCCACCGCTCGATCCACATCACGCGCCTCCACGGCTAGTCCACGGGCATCGGCCGGCGCTCCCGAAAGTGCCGACGGTCCCGAAGGTAGGGAGATCGCGTTTCGGCCCTGTGGCGTGGAGTGACCGTCGGGGAACGTTGCTCTCACGTGGGGTGGGCCGGGGTGGTGAGGGGCGGGTGAGTAGGGCGGTGGGGCGGTGAGGGCCGCTCAGCCCAGGTGGGTGTCCCCCAGTGACACCAGGAGGCGGCGCAGCGCCCAGTCGAGCGCCTCGCGGTCGGCGGGGGTGAGGGCGGCCAGCATGCGTTCCTCGTTGGCGATGTGGTCGACGACCGCGCGGTCCACGAGGTCCAGGCCCGCTTCGGTGAGGCGTACGCGGATGGCCCGGCGGTCGGCGGGGTCGGGGTGGCGTTCGATGAGGCCCTTGCGTTCCAGCTTGTCGAGGCGGTTGGTGATGGCGCCCGAGGTCACCATCGCCGTCTTCAGGAGGCCGCCCGCGGTCAGCTCGTGCGGGGCGCCGACCCGGCGCAGCGTGGCGAGGACGTCGAACTCCGCGAATTCGAGGCCGTACTCGACGAAGACCTTCTTCATGCCCTTGCTCAGCAGGTGGTCGGCGCGCTTGATGCGGCCCACCAGGGCCATCGCGTCCAGGCCCGTGAGGTCGAGGTCGGGGCGTTCGCGGCGCCACTGGGCGCGGAGCGCGTCGATGGCGTCGGGCTGGGGCTGTTCCGACGGCTCTTGCTCAGCCATGGCTGTAGTACTCCTGAATCTCTCAACGTTCAGATACTTGACGTTCGTAGACCGGGGGTCCATATTTGTCTCAACGTTGAGAATAACAGCGTTGAGGGGAAGAGCGAGGGGAAGCGTCATGTCCGTCAGCAAGAGCACCGTGGAGCGCCCGTCCGCACGGACGGTCAAGGCACCGGTCACCAAGACCGCGGCCGCCAAGACCGCGGCCGCCAGGACCGCAGCCGCCAGGACCCCGGTGGCGTCCCGCACCACCGCCAAGACCGCCGCCGGCATCGCCGCGCTCGCCGCGATCGGCCCCGCCACCTGGGGCACGACGTACGTCACGACCACCGAACTGCTGCCCCCGGACCGCCCGTTGCTCGCCGCGGCCCTGCGCGCCCTGCCCGCCGGGCTGATCCTGCTCGCGCTCACCAGGCGGCTGCCGAGCGGCGACTGGTGGTGGAAGGCGGCCGTGCTCGGGCTGCTCAACTTCGGCGCCTTCTTCCCGCTCCTCTTCTTCGGCGCCTACCGCCTGCCCGGCGGCGTCGCGTCGACGATCTCCGCGGTCATGCCGCTGCTCGTGGCGGGCTTCGGGATCGGCGTCCTGAAGGTGCGGCCCACCCGTCGTACTTTGGCCGCGGGCCTCGTCGGTGTCGTGGGCGTCGGGCTGCTGGTCCTGCGCGGCAGCGCGGCGATCGACGCCACCGGGATCATCGCGATGCTGGCGGCCACGACGCTGATGGCCCTCGCCGTGGTCCTCAGCAAGCGCTGGGGCCGCCCCGAGGGAGTCTCGCTGCTCGCCCTCACCGGCTGGCAGCTCACCGCGGGCGGCCTGGTCCTTGCGCCCATCGCCCTCACCGCGGAGGGCCTGCCGGACCACTTCACCGGCGACAACCTCGCCGGGTACGCCTACCTCGGCATCATCGGCACGGCCATCGCGTACGCCCTGTGGTTCCGCGGCATCGAACGCCTCCCCGCCTCCTCGGTCTCCTTCCTCGGCCTCACCAACCCGGTGGTCGCCACGCTCGCGGGCCTGCTGCTCCTGGGCCAGACGCTGACCGCCTGGCAGGTCGGCGGCCTGGCCCTGGTCCTGACGAGCGTCCTCCTCGGCCAAGCGCCCCGAGCCGCCCGCAAGCCATAACCCCACAACGCACAACCCGCCACTCACATCACTGAACGACGACACAAGGAGCGAACCCCATGCGCATCACCGTCTTCGGAGCAGCAGGAAACGTGGGAAGCCGCGTCGTGACCGAGGCCCTGGCCCGCGGTCACGAGGTCACCGCGGTGGTCCGCGACCCCGCGCGCTACCCGGCGCTGCACCCCGACGCCACGCACCGCACGGGCGACGCGGGAAACCCGGACCACGTGGCGGAGCTGGCCACAGGGCAGGACGTCATGGTGAACGCGACGAGACCGGCCCCGGGCCGCGAAGACGACCACGCGACCATCACCAGAGCCATGCTGTCGGGCCTGGCCCACACCCCCGGCATCCGCCTCCTGGTGGTCGGCGGCGCGGGCAGCCTGACGGTCCCCGACAGGGAGGGCACCCTGGCGATCGACGACCCGAGATACGTCCCCACGGCCTGGCGCCACATAGCGGCGGCCTCCAACGCCCAGTACGACGCACTCCGCACGGCGGACACGCCCGTGAACTGGACCTACCTGAGCCCCTCCGCGCTCCTGGAACCGGGCACCCGCACCGGCACGTTCCGCCTCGGCAAGGACGACCTACTGGTGGACACGGACGGCAACTCGTCCCTCTCCATGGAGGACTTGGCGGTAGCCCTCCTGAACGAAACGGAACATCCCGAACACCCGCGTGCGCGCTTCACGGCCGGGTACTGACCGACTGCCTGACTGACGCTCAGCGGTTGACGGCCTGGACTTCCCGCACGACGACATCCTGCGCCGCGCCGTACACCCCGTCCGGCAGGTCGCCGCCGTAACCCTCGGTGCTGGTCCAGGTGATCTCCCAGGTGAGGGTGGCGTTGAGCTCGTACGCACCGTCCTTGGCGGAGGACCGCAGATACCGCACGCCGCACGCCGGCTCGGTGTCCACGGGAGTCCCCTTGGCGCGAGGCCGGCCGATCCGCCCGCCCTCGATGGGGCACTCCCCCGAGGCCGGGTACGTCTCGGCGTCCGCCGTCCCGGGGTCGATCGTGAGGGAGACGGGCTCGGCGGTCGTCGTCGCGGAGAGGCCGGACCCCGGGATACTCGCCGTCACGGAGACCTTCTTGAACTTCGCCTTGTCCAGCCAGACCCAGGTCGGCAGGTTGACCTTCGTCTCGCCCGTCGGGGCCATCGTGATCTCGGTGTCGGGGACGGGGAGTTCGTCATAGGCGTACTCGGCGAGGATCTTCGGGGTGACGGCGAGGGGCTCATCGGGGGTCTGGCCCTCATCAACCCAGAACGGCTGCTTGTCGCACGCGCTGGCCTCCGGGTCGTCCTTGCGGTTCGGATTGACCGCGGCCGCCCAGAACATCCCCTTGCCCTGCTTGTCGAGGTTGTAGTCCTTGTACGGCTTGCCCTTCTTGTAGCGGTCGTCGAGATAGTCACCGACGAACTCGCCGACGCCGTCGAAGAGCGGGACGCCATCACCGAAACCGCGCCACGCCTTGACGGTCTTCTCGATCTCCTTGGGCGAGAACGCGGGCTCGTACCAGCACGCGGGCGGATTCCAATTGCTGTCCGCCGACGAAAGGTTGCCGGTCGTGGCGGATCGCGTGTCGCCGTTGACGGACGTCCGCACCTTCGTCTGTACGGTGATGGTGCGGCCGTTCTTGCCGCCCTTGGCGTCCCTGCTGGGAGCCCCGGGGTTCGTCCAATCTGCCCATGCCGCAGGCGCGGCCTGCACGGTAAACAGCATGGCCGCGCACATGGCCAGGGCTACACTCCTGCGCGTCACGGCTGGCAGACCTCGCTCCCCCGCTCCGAGGTGCTCTTGGTGAGCTGCCACACGCCCTTGGAGTTCTTACGGAGCCGGTCGTTGTAGAAGACGTACGAATTCTTCGTGGCCTTGGTGACGTTCGTCTTCTTCGTCTTACGGTCCTTCGTGTACCCCTTGGACTCGTCGGCGCAGTACGTGAGCCCGGCGGAACCGTCCTTGCTGAAGACGACCTTGCGGTTGAAATAGCGCACCGAGCCGGTCAGCGTCGTGTCGGCCTTGATGAACCCGCTGACCCAGTCGACCGAACCCAGCAGGGCCGAGCCCTTGCTGTAAAAAACAATGGCCTCTGATTTGGGGTCCCGCTTGTCTATGGCCTCGACAAGGGCGCGCTGATACTCCGCACTGTCACGCAGCACCGCGTCGGTCTTCGGCTCGCCCGTCGTCTCCGGGGTGAAGGCCAGCTCAACCCCCTTCGGCAAGGTGACCTCGGGCCGCTCGATCCCGTCCGACGACGCCGATGGGGAGGGTGACTTCTTCGCCTCGTCCCCCGATCCGGCCCCGGCGATCTTGTCGTTGTCCTTGGACCCCCCATCGCCCCCTCCGCAGGCGGAGAGCGAAAGGACTGCCGCGGCAGTGAGGGTGGCCGCTGTGAGCAAGGCAGGTCGGGGGTTCACGGTCAGCTCCTGGTGGGGGAGAGTTCTCTTGCAGTGATCCAAGCTATCCAACCGAGCGTGGCCGCGCGCCGCCGCGTCTCGGCACGCGGCTCACCCGCCGCGCCTACTTCGCCGGGAACTTCCAGACGGTCGGCTCGGCCTCGCTGCCCTCCGGGGTCCACTGGACCTCAAGTTCCTTGGTGCCGACGGGGACCAGGTAGGTCTGGCAGAGCACGTGGCTCTCGCCCTTCTTCCAGCCCTCCAGTTCCAGCTCGTCCTCGCAGCCCGCCGCGTCCTCGGAGGCACCGATCAGGAGGCCGCCGCGAGTGCCGTCGGCGTAGATCTCCGCGCCGTCGCCCACGTCCGGGACGTCCGCGAGGGGTGCGCCCGCCTTGTGCGTGTACTTCACGTGGGCGACCGCGGCGACCAGGCCCTTGGCCTTCTTCGGGTCCGAGACGAGTTTCTTGGTCTCCGCCTCCGTGCCCAGGTCGACCTTCTGCGCGGCGACGTCGTACGTGACGGTGGCGTCGCCCTCCTTGACCTTCCCCGTGGTGCTCTCGCCGGCCGTCAGCGCGGCGGGCTCCTTCGGCTTGGCCTGCGAGTTGGCGGCGTCGGTCCTCGGCTTCTCCTCCGACTTCTTGTCGTCACCGCCACCGCAGGCGGTCAGCGCGAGGGCGAGTACGGCGACGGGCGCGGCCAAACGCAGCGCGGTCTTCTTGCAGAGCAAAGTGATCTCCTGGCAGTGATGAACCCGCCGCCCCGCGGACGATCGACCCGTGCGAGCAGCAGGAAGAGCCGTCAGCTTAGGAGTCGGGCACGTGGCGCGTCGAGATCATCACCGGCCATCGACCCTCCCCCGTTGGCGATTGCAATGCTTTGCGCGTCGCTGCGTCCAATGCCGCCCCGTCCAGCGCCTTTTCGCACACGTGCACTTCACCAAAGCGAATGGCGTTGCTTGTGTGACTGACGAGGCCCGACCGGCCCGGCTTCCCAACGCCCCCATTTCCCAGGGTTTTTCGGCTCATTGCGGTCACCAACTCGCGCGTAACAGTCGCGCAACGCAATGGGCTTCGCTTCTGAGTCTCCGCTAAGAGCGGGAAGAACGGGACGTCGGCCACAGTCGTGGGCTCCGCCTCGCCGCCAGGTCCTCGACCCAGCCCACGGCCACGGTCATCACGCCGATCAGCGGCCATATCAGCAGTGCCATCCAGAGCATGTACGTCATGTCCAGCGCCGAACTCCAGCGCTCGTCCTCCATGAACGGCAGGTCGTACGCCATGTCGATGATCGGCACCGTCGCCGTGATCAGGAGGTTGTGCCAGAGGTAGATCGTGACGGCCCTGTTGTTGGAGAGCGTCACCAGCCTGTCCCACTTCGCGAGCCTGCCGGGCAGCTCCTGCCACGAGGGCGCGTACGAGAGCAGGATCACGACGAAGCCGGACGACCAGGCCGCCTGCGCCATCGGGATGTCGTTCAAGTCCCAGCCGTCGGGGCCCTGGTGGCCCGACGCCCACCACAGGCCGAAGGCCATGACCAGGGACGACACCGACACCGCCAGATAGCGCGGGACGCGGGCGAGCAGACCGTCCTGGTGGGCGAAACCGAGGACCCAGCAGCTGCCGTACACCGCGAAGTCCGTGACCGCGTCGCCCGTCTCGCCGGGGATCGTGACGACGCCCGTGCCGATCACCGCGGTCAGCGCGAGCGGCGCGAACAGCGTCGCCCACGGCGCCTTGCGGAACGCCCACAGCAGCAGCGGCGAGGCGATGACGAACCACAGGTACGCGCGGAGATACCAGACGGCGCCCACGGCCTGCGCCGGCCAGGTGTCCTCCGGGAGGCCCGCCTTGTCACCCAGGTGCCAGGGGAAGGGTGGCGCGCCCACCGGGAACACGTAATTGAGCATGCTCAGCACGCCCCAGGTGCTCCCGTGGTCGGGGTCCTCGGAGACGTTCCAGCCACCGGCCAGGAGGAGGACGAGCGCCGCGGCGCTGAACACCCACAGGGGAGGCAGGAGCCGGCGGACGCGGCCCTTGATCACGCCCCACGCCGGGCGTTTCAGCGAGCGCGCCATGAGCGAGCCCGCCAGCGCGAACATCACGCCCATGGAGGGGAACACGATCGTCAGCCACGCCCAGCCGAACAGGTGGTAGACGATGACGCGGACGAGCGCCAGCGAGCGGAGCACGTCGAGGTAGCGGTCCCTGCCCGGCTCCTTGACGGCCGCGGGGGCCTTGGAAGGCAGGCTCTGGGTCGTGTGCGGGCTCTGGGTCGTGTGTGGGTCCTGGGTCGTGTGCGGGTCGTGGGTCGTGTGCGGACTCTGGCTCATGCGACGGGCCTCCGTTCACGGCCGCCCGACCGCTGTCGCGGGATGGAGCCGGGCGCCTCCACCACCCCCGTGCGCCGGAGCTTCTGCCAGCGAAGGCGGCCTCCGGTGAGGGCGGTGATCCAGGACTGCAGCAGCACGACGTACATCAGCTGCCGGTAGAGGATCTGCTGGAGCGGCAGCGAGATCAGATGGGTCATGCGTTCGCGGTCGAGGCGGAAGGCGTACGCGGCACACACCGCCTGGATGGCGAGGACGCCGAGCCAGGCGGCGACGGTCTTCCGGGTGGGGCCGAAGACCAGGCCGTAGAGCAGGAATACGTCGATGAGGGGGGCCAGGAGCGGTGCCAGGACCATGAAGAGGGACACCAGGGGCAGGCCGACGCGGCCGAAGCGTCCGGAGGGACCGGATTCGACGAAGGCGCGGCGGTGCTTCCAGATGGCCTGCATCGTGCCGTACGACCAGCGGTAGCGCTGGGACCAGAGCTGCTGGACGGACTCCGGGGCCTCGGTCCAGGCGCGCGCCTTCTCCGCGTACACGACCCGCCAGCCGTCGCGGTGCAGGGCCATGGTGATGTCGGTGTCCTCGGCTAGCGTGTCGTCGCTCATGCCGCCGACACGCTCCAGGGCGGACCGCCGGAACGCACCGACCGCTCCGGGGATGGTCGGCATGCAGCGCAGCACCTCGTACATCCGGCGGTCGAGGTTGAAGCCCATCACGTACTCGATGTGCTGCCAGGCGCCGATGAGCGAGTCCCTGTTGCCGACCTTCGCGTTGCCCGCGACGGCGCCCACGCGCGGGTCACCGAAGGGCTGCACGAGTTCGCGGACGGTGGACTTCTCGAAGACCGTGTCGCCGTCCATCATCACGATGAGGTCGAAACGGGCGTTGGCCATGCCCCTGTTGAGGGCGGCGGGCTTGCCCGCGTTCTGCTGGCGTACGACGCGTACGTTCGGCAGGTCCGGCCCCGGGCCCAGATCCAGGCCCAGGCCCAGGCCCAGGCCCAGGCCCTCGACGATCGCTGCCGTGCCGTCCGAGGAGCCGTCGTCTATGACGACGACCTCGATGGGGTGGTCGCTCGCCATCAGGGAACGGACGGTGGCCTCTATGCACTTGGCCTCGTTGTACGCGGGGACCAGGACGGAGACCGGCTCGGTGGTCTGTGGGCCCCAGTGGAAGTCCCGCCGCCGCACCCGGCGGGCGTGCGCGGCGGAGAACAGCAGCATCAGGCCGAACCGGGTGAAGACGAGGACGCCGATGACGGCGAGCGCCACGACCAGGCCGTCGGTGATGCGCTCGGAGGCACCGACCAGGAAGACCCAGGCCTTGCCCTTCCACAGGTCGACGCCGCTGACCCGCGTGTGCGCGCTGGGCGCGTCCAGAACCTCGGTGAGGTTCCCGAACTCGTAGCCCCTCTCCTGGAGCTGAGGCAGAAACCGGTCGAGCGCGGCGACGGTCTGGGAGCGGTCGCCGCCGGAGTCGTGCATGAGGACGATGGCGCCCTCGCCGCCCCGGGGGGTGGCGCGGCGGATGATCTCGTCGACGCCCGGGCGCTTCCAGTCCTCGCTGTCGGTGTCGTTGACGACGGTGAGGTAGCCGCGGTCGCCTACGTGCTGGGTCACCGGATAGGACTTGTCGTCCATGGCGTCCGAGAAGGAGGAGTACGGGGGACGGAAGAGGGACGTCCGTATCCCCGCCGCTCCGGCGAGCGCGAGCTGGTTCTGCGAGAGCTCCCAGTCGATGCGGTCGGTGGACTGGTAGGAGAGGTCGGGGTGGTTGAAGGTGTGCAGACCGATCTCGTGGCCCTCGTCGACCATGCGCTGGACCAGGTCGGGGTGGCGCGAGGCCATGGTGCCGGTGACGAAGAAGACGCCGTGCGCGCGGTGCTTCTTCAGGACGTCGAGGACCTTGGGGGTCCACTTGGGGTCCGGCCCGTCGTCGAAGGACAGCACGAGCCGGTGATCGGGCACGCGCAGAGTGGCCTCGCGGTCGCCGCGGGTGTCAATGACGGGGCCGCCGTCGAGGATCTTCTGGGGCACGTGGTCGGTGGGCGCGGACGGTCTGACGCGGTGGTCGGCGAGGATCTCGCTGTGTACGTATCCGCGCAGCATCAGCATGGCGAGCAGCACGAGGAGCAGCAGCGAGGGCAACAGATGACGGAGGGGCAACCGCCGCCACCATCCGTCGGGCCCCGCCGTGCCTGCGTTGGGGCGGCGGTCCTTGGGGCGGTGGGCCTCGGGACGGTGGGCCTCGGGGCGGTGGCCCTGGGCGCGGTGGGCCTGGGCGCGGTGGCTTCGATTGCTGTTGGGCTGGGGGTGGCCGCCTGCCTGGCCGTAGCTGGCAGGCTGGGCGTGGCCCAGAGGCTGCGGCGGGCTGTCGGGCTCGGCGTGGCTGCCGGGTTGGCGATTGCCGCTGGGCTGGGGGCTGCCGCTGGGCTGGGCGCAGCCACCTGCCTGACCGTAGCCGGTGGGTTGGGAGCGGCTGTCGGGCTGGGTGTAGTCCCCTGACTGGGGATGGCCGTCAGGCTGGACGTAGTCCCCTGGCTGGGGACGGCCGCCAGGCTCGACGTACCCCCCAGGCTGCCGGAAATCCTGGCCCTCCGGGACGTGACTGTCCTGGGGCCGGTCCGGTCGTCGGCCCCCGTTCGTGCGGGAGTTCATCGCTGAGCGTCCTCCGAGGGCGGTGGGGAGTCAGCGGGGGGCCGCTGGGCGGGTGAGGTGTGTCCGGCGGGGTCGTCGGTGCCACCGGCGGGGGCCGTCGACTGTGCGGGCGGGTCGGGGGGCGGGGCGGGCGGCGCCGTGGGTTCGGGGGCCGGGGCGGGAGGCGGGTCGGTCGGGGCCGGAGCGGCGCCGGCCGCGGGGACGGGGGCGGGGGCGCCGCCTCCGTCCATCGGGCCCCGGCCCGGAAGCGCGCCGTCGGCGTCACCGCTGCGGCCGGGGCCCGGCCCCGCGCCGTCGCCGGGCTCGCCCGCGACCTCGGTGCCGTCCGTGGCGCCGCCCCGCGAAGGGGCCGCGCCGCCGGGGGAGGTGGACGGGCTGCCCGGCGGAGCCACCTTGCTCGCCGGTCTGCCGTCCCCGCCGTCCCCGCCGTCCCTGCCGCCCTCGCCGCCCTCGCCGCCCTTGGGGTCCTGCACCGGCAGCCACGGCGCGCTGGAGTTGCCCGAGAGCAGCGTCCCCACGATGACCAGGGCATAGACCGCGCAGGCTATGCCGACGATCACGCCGATCCGGCGGTACCTCCGGCTGCGGCGGCCCGTCTCGTCGACGAAGACGGGGCCGTCGGCCGCGTCTTCCGCGTCGGCCCGGGCGGGCAGGTCCGCCAACATGCGCCCCACCCCGTCGATCTGAACAGTGACCTCGCCCGGATCATGGGTATGTCCCGGCAGGGCATCTTCTCGCCACGTTTCCATGCGTACGCACAACCCCCCACGTCAGGATTCGGGTGCGCGCACGGCCCCGGGCGCCCGCCGTCCGGACCGGGCCCCCGCCCGTTCCGAGCGCCCCCTCTATCACACTGCGCCGGGGCAAACGAAAGTAGCGCACCGGAGTGGCCAGGTTGCTTTCAGTCAATTTCTACTCATCATGATGAGTGCATCTTTGGCCGGAACCCAGCCGTTCTCGGGCCTCACCAGCCACCCTTCTGCGGCGGCAAGCTCCGCGGCAGCGGTCCGAACTGCGGCAACACCAGGATGAATCAGCCCCTTACGCCACACCAGTGACACGGGCGAGAGCGGCACAGGGTCCACCAGCGGCCGCAGCTCCGCGCCCGGCATGGCCGGAAAGTCCACGACGACCAGGGCCGGATTGCGCTTCTTCGCCATGATCCGCCCGAACTCCTCGGGCCCCACGGCGAGCGGCGCGGGCGCCGCGACACCGATGCCGCGCCCCTCGAAGAGCCGGTGCGCGAGATCGGTCCACTCCAGGGTCCGGGGGTTGCCCGCCCCCGCGTACACGGTCTCTCCGGAGAGCGCGTCCAGCGGCACGGCGTCGAGTTCGGTGAGCGGATGGCCGTAGGGCAGCAGCACCGCCATCGGCTCGTACCGCACGGGCTGGTGGGCGAGCCCGGCCCGCAGCGCCGGGTCGAGTCCGGCGTACCGCCCGAAGGACATGTCCAGCCGCCCGGCGATCATCTCGGCGGCGGCGCCGGTGAGGCCGCTCTCGAAGCGGGCCATCAGCTCGCAGTCCGGGGCGAGTTCGCGGGCCCGCGCAAGGATCCGCCCGAAGACGAGGCCGGGGCTGTTCAGATCGACGAGCAGCGGCCGGGCGGCGCCCGTGAACGCCGCGACCAGTTCGTCCTGCGCCTCCAGGACCCTTCGCGCGTACGGAAGGAGCCGCTCGCCGTCGGCGGTGAGCGCGACCTGCCGTGTCGTACGTGAGAACAGCTCGGCTCCCAACTCCCGCTCAAGCCGCCGCACATCACGGCTCAGCGCCTGCTGTGCGACGTACAGCCGGGCGGCGGCCCGGGTGAAGTGCAGCTCTTCGGAGACGGCGATGAACGCGCGCAGCAGACGCGGGTCCACGTCGCGGGGCAGGGCGGGTCCTTCGGCGGGGCGTATGCCGGGCTCTGCGGTCACCGCTGGAACCTACAACGCGTTCACCGCCGGGACTCACAACGCGGTCACCGCCGGCACTCACAACGCGGTCACCGCCGGAACTCACAACCAGGGTGCGTGAATCGGCACCCAGAAGGTGTTGGACCCCGCCGATCACCGGCGGCCAGCCTGAGAGGCATGCCCCGCGACAAACCCCGCATCCCCTACGCCCGCCTCTTCGCGATACCCGGCGCCACCGCCTTCACCATCGGCAACCTCATCGCACGCCTCCCCATGGGCATGTTCAGCGTGAGCGCCGTCATCATGATCTCCGGCGCCCGCGGTTCGTACGCGTTGGCCGGCGCCGTCACCGCGACCGGCCTCGCGGCGACCGCCGTCGTGGCGCCCTGGACGGCGCGGCTCGTCGACCGGCACGGGCAGGCGCGCGTCGCCGTGCCCGCCACCGCGGTCGCCGCGCTCGGCTCGCTCTCGCTGCTGCTCTGCGTACGGTACGGAGCCCCCGACTGGACGCTCTTCGCGTCGTACGCCGCCACGGCCACGACCCCCAACACGGGCGGCATGTCCCGCGCCCGCTGGGCGTACCTCCTCAAGGGCGACACCGCGGCCGTGCACACGGCCAACTCCTTCGAGCAGGCCGCCGACGAGCTCTGCTTCATGCTCGGCCCTGTCCTCGCGGCCTTCCTCTGCGGCTCGCTCTTCCCGCAGGCGGGCACCTTGATCGGCGTGGCGCTGCTGCTGACCGGCGTGCTCCTCTTCGCCGCCCAGCGCGCGACGGAGCCCCCGCCCCAAGGACGTACGGACTTCTCCGCCGAGGCGAAGTCGCCCCTCCGCGCGCGTGGGATGCCCGCTCTGCTGGTCGTCTTCCTCGCCACGGGTGCCGTCTTCGGCTCCCTGGAGGTCGTCACGATCGCCTACGCCGACGCGCAAGGGCACAAGGCGGCCGCGGGTGTGATCCTCGCCCTCCAGGCCGCGGGTTCCTGCGCGGCGGGCCTCGTCTACGGGGCCGCGAAACCGCGCGGGCCGCTCGTGGGCCGGCACCTGCTGTGCGGCGCGGCGATGGCGGCCCTGATGACGCTGCCGCTGCTCGCGGTGACGGTCACGGGTTCCCTGATCGCCCTCTCCGGAGCCCTGCTCGTCGCGGGGATGGCGACGGCGCCCACGATGGTCACCGGTATGACGCTGGTCCAGCACCGCACCCCCGAGGGGCGGCTCAACGAGGGCATGACCCTCGCCGTGACCGGCCTCCTCGGGGGCATCGCGTGCGGCGCGGCGGGCGGCGGCTGGGCGGTGGAGCGCCTGGGCCCCGCCGCGGGCTACTGGGTGCCGGTCGCCGCCGCCGGTCTCGCCCTGCTGCTCAGCAGCGCGCAGGCTTGCGCCACGAGCACTCCACGTCGCCGTCCCGCTCGGTCGCCGCACGTGTCGAACGGGGCCTGACTGGCACGGCCTTGTCTTTCGTGGACGACGCGAGGGTCACCACGATCGCGTCCTCCAGTGCCTTCACTGAGGGAGCCAGGTGGTTGTTGAGGATGATGCTGAACACCAGCTCGCGGCCGCTCCTGTCCGTCACGTAACCCGACAGCGCGGACGCTCCCGTCAACGTCCCTGTCTTGGCGTGGACATTGCGCGCCGCCGGGGTCCCGCACATCCGTGAGCGCAGCGTGCCGCCGCCGGACTTGCCCGGGGCGCAGGCCACCGGCAGGGACGCGTACCAGTCGGCGAACCACGGCTCTCCCTTCGCCGAGCGCAGCAGCTCGATGTACTGATCCGCCGGCGCGTTGTCCTTGCGGGAGAGCCCGGAGCCGTCGACCTGGCGCAGCTTGCCCGGGTCGACACCGGCGGTCTTCAGATAGCCGCCGATCGCGGCGATGCCGTCGCCCCAACTCCCCGGCCTGCCGGTCGCCTTGTGGCCCATCGCCTTGGTCAGGGACTCCGCGTGCATGTTGTTGGACAGTTTCATGAAGGGGACCATGAGGTCCTTGAGCTTCATGGAGTCGTGCGAGGCGAGCTGCCGCGCGCCCTTGGGTGTGGCGGTCCCGGTCCTGGTGGGCCCGCTCACCTGCACGCCGTGCGCGGCGAGCGCGTCCCGGAAGACGGCGGCCGCGTAACCGGTCGGCTCCCAGACGGTGACCCACTCCTTGGTGGTGGTCCCGCCGACCGGGACCGTGCCGCTGACGGTGATGGTGTTCTTGCCGTGCTGCCGCTCCACGGCGATGGTGTCGGCGCCGCCGGAAGCGACGGTGGTCGCCCGCAGATCGATGTCCACGTAGTCGGTCTCCGGTGTCACGCCGACGCGCGGCGCGTCCCCCGCCTCCGCCCCGGGCGCCACCTCGACGATGACCGTCCCGGTGTCGTAGTCCGTGTCGGGCGCGACGCTCAGGGCGCTGATCTGCGCCGCGTAGTACGCGGACTCGTCATCGGCGCTCCAGGTGTCGCCGACGCGCTCGGCGTCGAAGCGGGTGTCGTCGGCGATCAGCCGCCCGTGGACCCACCGGACCCCCGAGTCGGCGATCTCCTCGGCGAGCCGCTCGTAGTCCTTGGCGAGCGTCGTCGGATCGCCCGTGCCGCGCAGATACAGGTTCCCGCGCAGGACGGGGCCCCGCCGCACGCCGTCGGAGAGTACGTCGGTGGTGAACCGGTGGTCGGGCCCCAGGAGCTCCATGGCGGCGGCCGAGGTGAGCAGCTTGGTGTTGGAGGCGGGCATGAGGCGCCCGCTGGACCGGTGCTGGTAGAGGACGTCACCGGACGCGGCGTCGGCGACGACCACACTGGCCACGCCGCCCTCCATGCGGGGGTCGCCGAGGATGGTGTCGATGGCTTCGGGCAGCCCCGACCGGGCGGAGTCCGCCCCGGCCGGGCCGCCGACGGAAAGGGTGGCCGCCGCCACACCGAGCACGGCGGGCCAGATCCAGTGGCGCATACGGTGGTTGACGCGTCTCACGGGTCTACTCATGACCCTGGAGCATCCCGGACCGCGCCGCCTCGCGACAGACCCCACTCCGGAGGTGACCGGCGGGATACGGAAAAGCCCAAACGGAAAAAGCCCCCTGGCCTGGGGCCAGAGGGCTTCGTCCTCACATGGGAATTGTGGAGATGGCGGGAATCGAACCCGCGTCCAACGGTGCAGAATCAGGGCTTCTCCGAGCGCAGTTCGCTACGATTTTCTCGGCCCCGGAGATCTCGCGAACAAGTCTCCGACGGGCCCAGTCACTGTTTGATTTCCCGTCGAACCCCGTGACCGGGCTCGGCGGTTTAGTTCCCTAGATTATGCCAGGGTCCGGGTCGGGAACACCCCCGGGCTGACACCCATTAAGGGTCCTTCAGTCACTGCTTATTAGGCAGCGAGGGCGAAGGACTGGGAATCGCTCTTGGAATTGGCGATTATTGGTTGCGACATATGGTTTACGAGATCATTGCCGCTTCCTCGGCTCGCTTCCCCTGCTTCGACATCCGCTGTCGAAACCGATCATCCCCATGTTGATTTTTCAAGGTGGATCTTTCGATCCGGGCGCCCCGTCATCAGCGGGGCAAGACCCATCGTACGTGACCAACGCACGACGGTGCCAGCCTATTCCTGAGGACCCGCCGGAGGCTAGGCGATGCCCTGCCGGCGGCGCACCTCCGAGATCGCGCGGCTCGTCTCCCTCGTGTCCTGCTTCTCGCGGAGCGTCTGCCGCTTGTCGTACTCCTTCTTGCCCTTGGCCAGCGCGATCTCGACCTTCACCCGGCTGTCCTTGAAGTACAGCGCGAGGGGCACGATCGTGTGACCCGTCTCCTGCGACTTGGAGTCCAGCTTGTCGATCTCCGCGCGGTGCAGCAGCAGCTTGCGCTTCCGCGTGGCGGAGTGGTTGGTCCAGGTGCCCTGCACGTACTCCGGGACGTGGATGTTGTGCAGCCACGCCTCGCCGCCGTCGATGTGCACGAAGCCGTCCACCAGGGAGGCCCTGCCCATGCGCAGCGACTTGACCTCGGTGCCCATCAGCACCAGGCCGCACTCGTAGGTGTCCAGGATGTGGTAGTCGTGCCGCGCCTTCTTGTTCTGCGCGACCATCTTCCGGGCGGGGGCCTTCTCACTGGCCTTCGCGGCCTTGCGCTTAACCTTTTCCTTAGCCATAGTGCGGCCATTTTCGCACTACGAGGGGGGTCCGAGGCCAGTCAATACTGTCTCGGCCCTGGCCTCGGCCCCGTCCCCCACCTCAAGGTCGGGGGTGATGCCCCGCCCGTCGACGGTCCGGCCCGACGGGGTGCGGTAGTGGCCGACGGTCAGCTCGGCGACGGAGCCGTCGGGGAGGCGGCTCGGCATCTGGACCGAGCCCTTGCCGAAGGTCCTGGAGCCCACGACGACCGCGCGGCCGCGGTCCTGGAGGGCACCCGTGAGGAGCTCGGCCGCGCTCATGGTGCCCCCGTCGACCAGCGTGACCACCGGCCGGTGGGCGTCGCCGCCCCGCTCGGCGTGCAGGGCCTTCTGCTCGCCCCGGACGTCGTACGTGGCCACGAGGCCGCCGTCGACCAGCGCGGACGAGGCGGTGACCGCCTCCGACACCAGGCCTCCGGAGTTCCCGCGCAGGTCGAGCAGAATGCCTGCGCCCTCGGGGGCCTCGCGCACCGCGGACCGCACGGCCTCCCCCGAGCCCTTGGTGAAGGCGGCGACCTTGATCATGACGGCGCCGCCGGGCAGCTCGGTGACGGTGACGGAGTCCGTGGAGAGGCGGGCCCTGCGCAGGGTCTCGCTCCACGCGCGCGTGGAGCGCGTCAGACCCAGGCGGACCGGCGTACCGGCGCGGTCGCCGCGCAGCAGGGCGACGACCTCCGTGACGGGGCGGCCGGTGACGCGCTCGCCGTCGATGGTGCGCAGCCGGTCGCCCTCGCGGATCCCGGCGCGGTCGGCGGGCCCGTCCCGCTGGACCCGGGAGACCTCGATACGGCCGTCGGCCCCGCGCCGGGCCCACAGTCCGACGCCGGTGTACGCGCCGTCGAGGGCCTGCGCGAACTCCTCGTACTCCCCGTGCGAGTACACCGACCCCCAGCGGTCCCCGCTGCGGCTCACGGCCTCCTCGGCGGCCTTCTTCGCGGACTTGCCGTCGGCCATGGCCTCGGCGGCGGCCTCGGCGGCCTCCTCGGCGGTGCCGGCGTCTCCCACCGACAGGGCCGCGGCGTCCGAACGTAACGAAGGAGAAGGCGTTTTCCGGCCGTCGCCCGCCGCGTCGCTCCAGGAGCCGGTGGCTGCACCGGTGGCAAGGACGCTCGCGAAGACCAATGTCAGGGCCGCCCCGCGGCGTACGCTGCGGGGCGTTGAGAACCGATCGGCGAGCCGGTCGCGGCCTGACATGACGGTGAGTCTAGGACAACGAGAAGCGCCGTACGGTTGGTTGAACCGTACGGCGCCCTGGGACGACAGGGGTACTTGTCACACCTTGAGGTACTTGCGCAACGCGAAGAACGCGGCGAGCGCGGGCATCAGAAGGCCGATCGCGAGCACCAGCGGCAGCTTCGCGAGGACGGCGTCCCAGCCGATGAAGTTGATGAGGTTGATCTTATCGGCGAGCGCGAGACCGTGGTCGATCATGAAGTAGCGCCCCACGAGCAGCATTCCGCAGGCCAGACCGCCGCCGATGAGGCCGGCGACGGCGGCCTCCATGATGAACGGCATCTGGATGTAGAAGCTGGACGCGCCGACAAGGCGCATGATGCCGGTCTCCCGCCTGCGGCTGAACGCCGATACGCGCACGGTGTTGACGATCAGCATCAGCGCGACGACGAGCATCAGCGCCATCACCGCGAGCGCCGCCCAGTTCATACCGTTGAGAAGCCCGAAGAGGTTGTCCAGATAGCCCTTCTGGTCCTGCACGGACTGCACACCGTCACGCCCGGAGAAGGCGGTCGCGACGACCTGGTACTTCTCCGGGTCCTTCAGCTTGATGCGGTACGACTCCTGCATCTGGTCCGGCGTGAGGGAGCTGGACAGCGGGGAGTCGCCGAACTGCTCCTTGTAGTGCTTGTACGCCTCGTCCGCCGACTCGTGCGTGACCTTGTCCACGACCGGCATCTTCTTCAGATCACCGAGGATCTGGTCCTTCTGCTCGTTCGTGACGGCGCCCTTGGCGCACTTGGGGTCCTGTTCGGCGTCGGCCTTGTTGCACAGGAAGACCGAGACGTTGACCTTGTCGTACCAGTAGCCCTTCATCGTGCTCACCTGGTCGCGCATGAGCAGCGAACCGCCGAAAAGGGCGAGCGAAAGCGCTACGGAGACGACGACCGCGAAAGTCATCGTGAGATTGCGGCGGAGACCTACGCCGATCTCCGACAGGACGAACTGGGCGCGCATGGCGGCCTTTCAATGGCTCAGGTGGAACGGGTGAATCAGATGGAACAAATCAGTGCTGGTAGCCGTAGACGCCGCGCGACTGGTCGCGCACGAGGCGGCCCTTCTCCAGCTCGATGACCCGCTTGCGCATCTGGTCCACGATCTGCTGGTCGTGGGTGGCCATCACGACGGTGGTGCCGGTCCGGTTGATCCGGTCGAGCAGTTTCATGATGCCGACGGAGGTCTGCGGGTCGAGGTTGCCGGTCGGCTCGTCGGCGATGAGGAGCTTGGGACGGTTGACGAACGCGCGCGCGATCGCCACTCGTTGCTGCTCACCACCGGAGAGCTCGCCGGGCATCCGGTCCTCCTTGCCGCCGAGGCCCACGAGATCGAGGACCTGGGGCACGGATTTGCGGATCTCGCCGCGGGACTTGCCGATGACCTCCTGCGCGAAGGCGACGTTCTCGGCGACGGTCTTGTTGGGCAGGAGGCGGAAGTCCTGGAAGACGGTGCCCAACTGGCGTCGCATGTGCGGCACCTTGAAGTTGGACAGGCGCGCGAGGTCCTTGCCCAGGACGTGCACCTGGCCGTGGCTGGTGCGCTCCTCACGCAGGACCAGCCGCAGGAAGGTGGACTTTCCGGAGCCGGAGGACCCCACCAGGAAGACGAACTCGCCCTTTTCGATCTCCAGGGAGACGTCCCTGAGCGCGGGGCGGGTCTGCTTGGGGTAGGCCTTGGAGACGTTGTCGAAACGGATCACGGATGCACCACGGGTTGCCGGGGGTAGGTGTGCGTGACCCTACGCGAAGCCAGTACGCGAGCGCAGTCGGCGTCCGGAGTTGCGCGATTTGTCGCGCGAGTGCCGGGTACGGAACGTGTCGAAACCGTCACCGGACGGCGGCCCGCGCCGAAATCCGCGGAAGCTGGCACAGTGGTAAGGGGAACGATTGGGTTCCCCGTAGCGTTGGGCAGGCTGAGACTGTGCGGGAGGAGAAGCGCATGACCCTGGATCGGTTGGTATGCGCGAACTGCGCAGCGCCCGTGAGTGAAGGCCGCTGCCCCGTGTGCCGGGCCAGTCGCGAGCGCATGCAGCAGCAGGAGGGGCCCTTCGCGGGCCTCAATCCCGCGGCACTGATAGCACTGCTCGTGGTGCTGATCGCGGCGGTCGCGCTGCTGGCGCACCAGTCCGCGTAGGGACTGGGGCGCGGGAGCGGCACCGACGTAACGATCAAGAAGGGCCCGGAGCTGCAGAAGCTCTGGGCCCTTCTTGATGTGGTGCTACGTACGTGGTGTACGTGCCGTACATCTCAACACGTCCATAGGTCCGTACGTCCATAGGTCCGTACGTCCGTACGTCCGTCAACGCCTCGATCAAGCGATCAGGCAGCGGCGCCGCGGTTGCCGACGAGGCGAGGCAGGATGCGGAAGCCGATGCCGCCGGCGATCATCGTGGCGGCGCCGATCACCAGGAAGGTGGTCTCGGCGGCGCCGGTCTCGGCCAGCTCGCCCTTGTCGCCCTTGTTGCCGCCCTGCTCGACCGGCTTGGAGCCGGTGTCGGTCAGGCTGTCCTTGCCCTGGCCCTGCTCGACGGGGTTGGAGCCGCCGTCGGGGTTGGTGTCGTTGCCACCACCTCCGCCGTTGCCACCTCCGCCGTTGCCACCTCCGCCGTTGCCTCCGCCGCCGTTGCCGTTGTTGTCCGGGCCGTTCGGGCCGCCCGGGTCCGAGGTGGGCTTGCCCGGGTCGGTCGGGTCAGAGGTGGGCGGGTCCGTGGGGTCCGGCTCCGGCGGCTCCCCCGGCTCCGTCGGCTCCCCGGTCGGCTCCGGCGGGTCGTCCGTCGGCTCCTGGGTCGGGATGCCAGGGTCGCCCGGCGGGGGCGGGTCGTCGTTCGGCTTCACGTCCACGTCGACACCGACGCCACTGTCGTCCGCGTGGGCGCCGACACCGACAGGGCCGAGGTCCACGCCGACGTCGAGGGCCGAGGCGGCGCCCGCGGCGGTCAGCGAGGCACCGGCGGCGATCACCGCACCGGCGGCTATGCGCGCGACACGAATCCGTGTCCTTTTGGTCATCTGGTTGCTACCCCCAGTAGCTGAATCGTCAGTGAGGCAGCGTCCGGGGCGGCGTACGAGCAGGGGCGGTCGATCAGCCCCCACAGATCCCACGCACCCCAGGAATACGCATACCGCACGCTAGCCTTTCCACTTTTCACAGCAGCGTCAAGGTCGTTGCGCGTGCGATGTCCGATATCTGGGCAGTTGACCGTCGTAGGGAGATGTGACTGTGACGTAAAAGGCAACTGCCGCCTCTTGGGCGGCAGTTGCCTTGTCGATAAAGCCGCTCAGGGCGGTTTTTACTTCTCCTGCTGCTTGCGCCAGCGAATTCCGGCTTCCAGGAAACCGTCGATCTCGCCGTTGAAGACGGACTCGGGATTACCGACCTCGAACTCCGTACGCAGGTCCTTGACCATTTGGTACGGGTGCAGGACGTACGAACGCATCTGGTTGCCCCAGGAGTTGCCGCCGTCGCCCTTGAGGGCGTTCATCTTCGCCTGCTCCTCCTGGCGGCGGCGCTCGAGGAGCTTCGCCTGGAGGACGTTCATCGCGGTCGCCTTGTTCTGGATCTGCGAGCGCTCGTTCTGACAGGAGACGACGATGCCGGTCGGCAGGTGGGTCAGGCGGACCGCCGAGTCGGTGGTGTTGACGCCCTGACCACCGGGGCCCGAGGAGCGGTACACGTCGATGCGCAGCTCGCTCTCGTCGATCTCGATGTGGTCGGTCTGCTCGACCACCGGGAGGATCTCGACACCGGCGAAGGAGGTCTGGCGGCGACCCTGATTGTCGAACGGCGAGATGCGGACCAGACGGTGGGTGCCCTGCTCGACGGAGAGCGTGCCGTACGCGTACGGGACCTGGACGGCGAAGGTGGTCGACTTGATGCCGGCCTCTTCCGCGTACGAGGTTTCGTATAGCTCCGTCTTGTAGCCATGCCGCTCCGCCCAGCGCAGGTACATCCGCTGGAGCTTCTCGGTGAAGTCGGAGGCGTCGACGCCGCCGGCCTCGGCGCGGATGGTGACGAGGGCCTCACGGGCGTCGTACTCCCCGGAGAGGAGGGTCCTGACCTCCATCTCGTCCAGCGCCTTCTTGACGGACGCCAGCTCGGACTCCGCCTCGGCGCGGGTGTCCGAGTCGTCCTCCTCCTCGGCCATCTCGAACAGCACGCTGAGGTCGTCGATGCGCCCGCGCAGGGCCTCGGCCTTCCTGACCTCCGCCTGGAGGTGGCTCAGCTTGCTGGTGATCTTCTGCGCCGCTTCCGGGTCGTCCCACAGGGACGGCGCGGCCGCCTGCTCCTCGAGCACGGCGATATCGGCCCTCATCTTGTCGAGGTCCAGGACGGCCTCGATCGACTCCATGGTCGAGGAGAGGGACTTGAGCTCTTCGGATACATCGACGACTGCCACGCCTCCAGCCTAACGGCTGCGGCAAGTGTCGTATCCCGGGGCGGGGCCTTCCCCGTGCGGGGCCTAGGCGCGGGGCCTAGGCGCGGGGCCTAGGCGCGGGGCCTGAGGCAGGGGGGCCTGAGGCAGGGGGGCCTGCCTCAGGCCCCGCGGCTGCCCGCGGGGTGGGGCCTCCCTCCCCCCGGCGGGGCCGAGGCGCGGCTGCTCGCGGGGCGGGGGCCTGCCCTGCGGGGTGGAGGGGGGTGGGGGGGCTTCCCTCGCCCGCCGCGGGGGTGGGCCTTCCCTGCGGGGGTGGGGGCTTCCCTCGCCCGCCGCGAGGGTGGGCCTTCCCTGCGGGGGTGGGGGGGCTTTCCCTCTCCCGCCGCTTCGCGGCGGATATCTCCCACCCACCCGCCCGTTTGCCCCGCGTTGCGCGGCGGATGTAGGGGCCAGGCGCATCCTGTCGCGCGTAGCGGGGGGCGTGGTCCGCCGGTGGGCGGGGAAAGGGATGCCGGGCAAACGGGTGGGTGGGAGGGAGACATCCCGACGCGAAGCGGCGGGGAACCGCCCACCGGCAGGCCGACGAAAGCGGTGCGAGAGCCCAGAGGGCTACCTCGGCAGAACCATGCCGGGCAAACGGGCGGGTGGGAGGGACACATCCCGACGCGAAGCGGCGGGGGAACCGCCCACCGGCAGGCCGGTGAAAGCGGTGCGGTGGCTCAGGGGGCTGCCTCGGCAGGACCATGCCGGGCAAACGGGCGGGCGGGCGGGAGGCATCCCCGCGTGACGCGGCGGGGAACGGCCGCCGGCCGGTGGTCCAGGGGGCTGGCCCGGGAGGTTCATGCCGGGGGGCCGGGTCAGGGGGCGGGTGGGGAGGAGTTGCCCGTGTGCGGCGGGGGGTCGTCGGATGATGTGGCCGCCCATGTGCCTACCCCCGCCGCCGCCACAAGGACCACCGCCGCCACACCCAGCGTGATCCGGCGCCGCCGCGCCGAGGCCCGGTGCTTCGCGGAGCCCGGCCGCGCCGCCCCGGAGGCGCGCGGGGCACGGGCCGTGCCGCGGGCCCCGCCGGCCAGTTCGTCGGGGCCCGGCACCCGCATCGAGGTGTGCGTGTCGCGGTTGGAGTCGGCGGACGCCGGGCCCGGCACCAGGGGGACGGCGCCCCGCCGGGGAGCGGCCTCGCGCGGCTCCGGCGCCGAGTCCTCGTACGCCTCCTCGGCCGGCGAAGGCTCCGCGTCCGGTTCGTCGACGTCCAGCGGCGGCATCCCCGCGACCAGCGGCAGCAGCTCCCGCAGCCGCACCGCCAGCTCGGAGGCGCGCAGCCGCGAGGCGGGGGCCTTGGCGAGGCACTGGACGAGGAGCTGCCAGAGCTCCTCGGGGATGCCGGGGAGCGGCACCACCGTCTCCGTGACGTGGCGCCGCAGGACCGCCCCGGGATGCCCGCCACCGAAGGGAGTGAAGCCCGCGAGAAGCTCGTAGAGGACGGTCGCGAGGGCGTAGATGTCGACGGCCGCGCGCGGCGGCAGGCCCTCGATGATCTCGGGGGCGAGATAGTCGGGGGTCCCGATGATCTTCGTGGCGCGGGTCCGGCGCGGGGAGTCGATCAGCTTGGCGACGCCGAAGTCGGTCAGCAGGGCCGGGTGCGCGCCGCCGGGGCCGAGCGGGCCCTGCATGTCCAGGAGGACGTTCTCGGGCTTGACGTCACGGTGGACGATGCCCGCGGAGTGCGCGGCGGCGAGGCCGTCGGCGACGTCCGCGACGATGGCGACGGCGGCCTCGGGGGCCATGCGCCGCTCACGGTCCAGGCGGGTGCGCAGGTCCGTACCGCGTACGAGGTCCATGACCAGGGCCAGGTCGTTGCCGTCGACCACGAGGTCGTGGACGCCCACCACGCGCGCGTGGTCGAGGCTGAGCAGCGCCGTGCGTTCCTGGACGAAGCGGCCGACGAGTTCCTGGTCGGACGCCAGGTCCTCGCGCAGCAGCTTGATGGCGACGGGGCCTTCGGGTCCCTCGCCGAGCCACACCGTGCCGGCGCTGCCACGGCCCAGGATCTGGTGGGCGGTGTACCGGCTGCCGATCTTGCGCGTCAAGACTGCTCCTACGGATGCGTGTTGGCGACAAAACTACGCGGCCTTGCCGCCAACCTTCACTCCGGGAGCAGAAATCACTCTGCCGATGTCGACATATCGCTCCGGTCACCCTCCGGCCGGTTGCCGGTCAGTCGACGGTCAGTTGCCGCCCAGCTTTCCTATCCAGCCGCTGACCGTGTCGTACCAGTCCGTCAGCTGCTCCCAGTAGCCCTTCGTCGTGCCGATCCAGTCCTGGAGCGGGCTGAACTCCCACACCAGCCAGCTCGCCACGAAGAGGATGACGATCGTGAACAGGCATCCCTTGAGGCAGCCGAGACCCGGGATCTTCATCGGGTTGGCGCTGCGCTGACGCGGCTGGCGCGGCTCCCGCGGCGGACGCGGCTCGCGCGTGGGGCGCGGGGCGGGCTGCTGGGGCGGCGGCGCCTGCGGAGGCGCGGCGTACTGCTGGGGCTGGTGCTGCGGCTGGTACGGCTGCGGCGCGGGGGCGTGCTGCTGCGGGCGCTGCCCGCGGGGCTGCTGCGGCGCGTACTGCTGGGGGCGCTGCTGCGGCTGCTGCTGCGGGCGGGCCACCTGGCGCTGGGGGCGGCGGCGCAGCGGGTCCTCGCTGGGGTCCAGGTACGACTGGACCTGCGTCTGTTCGTTGCGGTCGCGGGCCGCGCGCATCTGGTTCTGCCAGGGGTGCGGCTCGTTCGGGTCGGCCCCGGGGGCGCCCGGCGGGACCGGCGGCATGACCGCGGTCGGGTCGGCGGCGCCGGCGCTGTGCGGCAGGACCGACGTCGGGTCCGCGTCACCGAAGCCCTGGCCGTGGCCCTGACCCGGGCCGCCGGTGTTCCGCATGACGCTGGTCGCCGCGTTCGGGTCGTACGAGCCCGCGTTGCTCGGCAGGACCTGCGTGGGGTCGGCGGCGCCCGGGGCGTCCGGCACGGGGGCCGGCGACGGGTCCGGCATGAGCAGCGCGCCCACGCCCTCGGCGGCGGCGATCTGCGCGGGCGTGGAGTGCACGCCGACGCCCTCGGCGACGGCCCGCAGGGCGCGCGCGAGGTTCTCGGCGCTGGGGCGGCGGTCCGGGTTCTTGTCCAGGCAGCGCTCGATGACCGTCCACAGCGGGTCGGGGACGGTCGAGGGGCGGCGCGGTTCGGCGCTGAGGTGCTGGTGGAGGACTTCGAGGGCCGAGCCCCCGGCGAACGGCGGGCGGCCGGTGACCAGCTCGTAGAGCAGGATGCCGGCGCCGTAGATGTCGACGGCGCTGGTCTGCGGGCGGCCCTCGGCGGACTCCGGCGCGACGTACGCGGGCGTGCCGACGAATTCCTGGGTGCGGGTCAGGCCCGGCGAGTCGGCGAGGCGTGCGATGCCGAAGTCGGTGAGCATCGGGTGCATGCCTTCGGCGTCCTGCTTGAGCAGGACGTTCGCGGGCTTCAGGTCGCGGTGCACGACGCCGTCGGCGTGGCTCGCGGCGAGCGCGTCGGCGATCTGGGCGGTCAGCAGGGCCGCCGCGACCGGCGTGAACGGACCGTTCTCGCGCAGATAGCGGTGCAGGTCCGGGCCGTCGACCAGGTCCATGACCAGGGCGAGGAGGTCGCCCTCGACGACCAGGTCGCGCGTTCTGACGATGTTCTCGTGGGTCAGCCTGAGCAGGACGGACCGCTCCCTGAGGAAGCGCATCACGACGTCCGCGTCGTTGGCGAGCTCTTCCTTGAGGACCTTGATCGCGACGGTCTCGCCGGGCTGGCCGGGGACGGCCGCCTCGGCACCCGCGGTCTCCCGCTGGCGGGCTCGCCAGACGGTGCCCGTGGCGCCGCGCCCGAGCGGCTCCTCGAGCAGGTACTTGCTGCCTACCGGCCGCACGTCATGCGCTCCCTGCTGATCTGGCTGGTCCCGTCCGGACGCTGGTCCCGTCCGGGGGTCTGAGATGTTCCGACCCACTGTAGTGCTGACGAACGGGGCACCGGCCGATCCGATTCCGTCCGGCCCGTTCCTTCCGGATTCCTTCCGGAATTCCCTTCGGAATCCCGCCGGAATCCTGCCCACCCCTCCCGGTCGCTGTCCGGGAGGAAGACGTCCACCCGTGGCCATTGGTTGCCGCGGAGTTCCGGATTCGGTCTTCCGCCGTGGAAGCCCGCACATATCCCCAACGGTCCAAGCAGGCACTTTTCCGAGCAGAGCCGACCATTCAAGATCACTTACCGGTGGCCGCCGGGCGTGTTGTCAGTGGCAGGTGCGAGGATGCATCCCGTACTGGCCGACGTGCCCGTGTGCGGTGGGGGGAATCACAGCGCGAGTCCCCGTGCCGGGCGCCCAGCGCAGAAGGGACCGCTGACGGCGATGCAGATCCGGCTGACCGTCCTCGGGCCGCGCAGCGGCCAGACCGAGCGGCAAGGCCGCCCCCCGGCGGCGACCGGGGTTCACGGCGCCTGTGACGTCCTGGTCACCGCGCCCGCCGGGACCGCCCTCGCCGCGGTGGCCTCCGGCCTCGCCACGGCCGTGGCGGGCACCGAGAGCCCCCTCGTGCTGTACGCGGGCCCGGAGCGCCTCGACGCCCAGCGGTGCACGCTCGGCGAACCCCCCTTGATCGACGGCGCGGTGCTCTCCCTGGGCGCACCGGCCGAGCCGGGGCCCGAACCGGCCGGTGCCGCCGCCCAGTTGCACGTGGTGGCGGGTCCCGACGCGGGCGGCGTCCATCTCCTGCACGGCGGCCAGATCCGGGTCGGCCGCTCCGCCGAGGCGGACGTCCCGCTGGACGACCCCGACGTCTCCCGGCTGCAC
This sequence comes from Streptomyces sp. NPDC003032, assembly GCF_053591415.1. NCBI lineage: Bacteria > Bacillati > Actinomycetota > Actinomycetes > Kitasatosporales > Streptomycetaceae > Streptomyces > Streptomyces sp. NPDC003032. The sequence continues at coordinate 95,024 of NZ_JBSFTT010000021.1, forward strand.
TGCGCGGTCACCCTCGCCCCGGACGGCCGCGTCACGGTCACGGACCTCGGCTCGACGAACGGCACATCCGTGGACGGCAGGGAGGTCACCGACCGCCCGGTGCCGCTCTCCCCCGGCTCGCTGCTGCGGATCGGCGAGTCCGCGCTCCGCCTGACGGACGGCGGTCTCGGCACGGCCTCCGGCGCGGGCGGGGCGCTGGCCACGGCCCCGGACGGCGAGGGGCACGTGCGCGTGCGGGCCGCCGCGACCCCGCAGCCCGCGTTCCTCGCACCCTCACGCGTCCCGGAGGGAAGCAGCCATCACGCGTACGGCTCGGCGGACTGGGGAGCCGCGGGAGGCGACGCCCCTCACCGGCCGACCGGGTCCCACGGCACGCACGGGGCCCATGGGGCCCACGGGACTTCAGGGACGTACGAGACACACCAGCCGTACGAGACACACCAGGCGTACGGGACCGCGGAGACGTACCGCAGCGGTCACGTGGCGTACGGTCCGGGCGTCGTGCCGCCCCAGGGCGGCGCGCCCGACGCCGAGCGCACGCGTCTCGGCACACCGCCGCGCGGCACGACGGTGCCGCGCGCCCTGCGCAAGCGAGGCGGCCTCTCGGCGTGGGCCCGTCGGCTGACCGGGGGCCGGGGCAGCGGGCAGGACCAGGGCGCGTATGAGGGGGATGAGACGTACGACGGTTACGAGGACGGCGGTGACGGCGGCCCCGGAGCACCGGAGCCCACCCCGGAGGAGCTCGCCGTGGCCGCCGCCGCCCGTACGCCCGAATCGTGGCCGGATCCCGCCGCCCTGCTGCTCGCGGCGCTCGGCCCCGGCCCCCGCCTCTGGGAGCGCGGCCCCGGTCACCCGGAGGCCCTCGCGGTGCGGCTCGGCACGGTCGACCGGGCGGTCCCCGACGACCAGGGGCTGCTGCCCGCCGTGCCCGTCACCGTGAGCCTGCGGGAGGCGGGCGCGCTGGGCCTCGCCGGGCCCCGGGAGCGGCTGACCGGTCTGGCCAGGGCCGTCGTCGCGCAGCTCGCCGCGCTGCACTCCCCCGACTGCCTGGAGATCGTGCTGATCAGCACGGACCGCGCGCGCACCACCGCGGAGCGCACCGCCGAGTGGGCCTGGCTCGGCTGGCTCCCCCATCTGCGGCCCACGCACGGCCAGGACTGCCGGCTCCTCCTCGCCTACGACCGCGATCAGGCGGCGGCGCGCACGGACGAGCTGATCCGCCGCCTGGACGACCGCATCGCCGACGGCGCCGACGCGCGCGCCGGGCTCTCCGGCCCCGGACAGTCCGGCCCCGGACAGTCCGGTCCCGGGGAGCCCGGATCTCGCACGGTCGTCGTCGTCGACGGCGATCCCGGGTCGGCCGGGCTGCGCGAGGCCGCGGTCCGGCTCGCCGGTGAGGGCGCGCGGGCCGGCATCCACGTCGTCTGCCTCGCCGAGACGGTGGCAGCCTCCCCCGCGTCGCCGGTCCTTGACACGTACGAGGCGGCCTGCGCCGTCTCGCCCGCCTTCCGCGCGTGTGGCGCCGTCGCGCTGCTCAGCGGTGATGTGGCGACCGCGCTGCGGCTGATGCGGACGGCGGGCGGACGCCCGGCGGGGCACGGCACGGTCGCCGCCGTGGACGCGGTGTCGGCGGCCTGGGCCGAGCGGTTCGCGCGGGCGCTGGCGCCCCTGCGGACGGACGGCACGGCCGGCGAGGGGCACGCGCGCGTGTCCGCGCCGCTGCCCCAAGCGGCGAGGCTCCTGGACGAGTTGGGGCTCGCCCGGGCCACGCCCGCCTCGCTGATGGCGCGGTGGGCCGCGGCGGCGGACGACCCCGAGGCGCTCGGCGGGCGCGCGGTCGCGGTGCTCGGCGCGGGGCCGCGCGGGCCCGTCGTCGCGGACCTCGCCGCCGACGGCCCGCATCTGCTGGCCGAGGGCCCCGCGGGCAGCGGGCGCACCGAGCTGCTGCGTTCCGTCGCCGCGTCCCTGGCCGCCGCCGAGCGGCCCGACCGGCTCGGCATCGTGCTCGTCGACGGCCGGGACAGCGGGGGCGGGAGCGCGGGGCGCCAGGGCGCGGGGCTCGGGGTCTGCACGGACCTGCCGCATGTCACCACGCATCTGGTGGCCAACGACCCGGTGCGGATGCGGGAGTTCGCGCAGTCCCTGGCCGCCGAGCTGAAGCGGCGGGCCGAGCTGCTCGGCAGGCTCGGCTTCGCCGAGTGGCACACACGGCGGGAGGTCTCGGGGCGGATGGTGGCACAGCGGTCGCCGTCGTCCTCGGGGGCGTCCGCCCCTTCCGGGCCAGATGGTTCTTCCGTGTCCGCTCAGGCGGCCGACGGCGACCTCGATCCGCCGCCCAGCGCCACGATGCGGCTGCGGCCCGCGGCGGCGCGGCAGCGGGCCGAGCCGGGGCCTCCGCTGCCCCGGCTCGTGGTGCTCGTCGACGACTTCGACGCGCTGCTCTCGCCCGCCCTCGGCTCTCCGGGGCGGCCCGCGGCCGGGTCGGTCGTCCGCGCCCTGGAGGCGGTCGCGCGGGACGGCGAGCGGCTCGGCGTGCACCTCGTGGCGGCCACCGGGCGCAGCGAGCGGATGCCGGAGACCGAGCTGGGGCAGCGGGCCTCGCTGCGGGTCGTCCTCGACGCGGTGACGTCCGGGCCGGAGGAGCCCGCGCCGGGCCGCGGCGAGCTGCGTTCCCCGGACGGCCGGGCCACCGCCTTCCAGGCGGGGCGGGTCACCGGACGGATTCCCCGTACGGCGACGCTGCGGCCCACGGTCGTGCCACTGGAGTGGGAGCGGATGGGCGACCCGCCGGCCCGGCGTCCCGTGCGGGAGCTGGGGAACGGCCCGACCGACCTGGCCCTGCTCGCCAGCGCCCTGGAGCGGGCGGCGCGCTCGGTCTCGGCGGACCAGGTGCCGTCCCTCCTCTAGGACGCGTGAGGACGCGTGAGGACGCGTGAGGACGCGTGAGGACGCGTGAGGACGCGTCGCGAAAGTCCCGCCTGCCCCGCGGGGCCCCGCCCTCCGGGCGAACGGCGAGACCTCGCGACGCGCCCTGGCGGCCGGCCTCACGGCACGCGTCCGTCCATAAGCGGCCCCGTCAACGGATCGTCGCCCCGTACACCCGCTCCACCCTCATCGTGATCAGCACGCGTCGCTCGGCGACCATCACCGCGCGGTACTCGTCCCAGTCCGGGTGCTCGCCGGCGGCGTCGCGGTAGTACCGCACCAGGGCGTCGACCTCGGGGCCGTGCGGGTCGGAGCCGGGGCCGGTGAGGGTGACCGTGCCCTCGGCGGTGGCCCAGGCCATGCCGTCCGGGTGGGTCACCTCCAGTGCGGTCCGTGCGTCGCGGCGCAGGTTGCTGATCTTGGCGGTGCCCTCGGTCGTCGACACCTGGAGAAGACCGGTGGCACGGTCGTACGACGGCATGACCGGGGAGAGCTGCGGGCGGCCGTCGGACTTGATCGTCGCCAGTACGCCGAGCCGGCTCCGGGCGAGCAGCGCGTGCGGGTCGAAGGAGTCGGCGGGGCGGGTGGAGTCCGCGGAGCCGGTTGAGTCTGCCGAGCCGGTGGGTGCGTCAGTCATGTCCGGCCCAACCCGGCCGCCGATGGTGCCTATTCCCACCAGTGGTGTGACAAGGCCGGGCACGAGGTTTTGACCCCACGTCACAACGCCATCACGATCACCGAGTTGACAGCGCAGGCCATCTTGCCGCCCCTCCCCGCGCGGGCGTAGACCAGAGCGCACGGGACTCGCCAGGGAAGAGAACGGGGCAGTGATGCGCAGCACTCTTCGTACACGCAGGACACCGCTACATCGGCGTACCACCGCCAGAATCGCCGCGGCCGTCGTCGCGGGGACGCTCGCGCTCACCGTCACCGCGTGCGGCGGAGACGACAAGGACGACGGGGAGAAGGGGGACAAGGGCACAGGGAACGACACCGGGGCGGCGCTTCAACTGCCGAAGCTGGACGGGGAGACGGTCTCCGTGTCCGCCGTGTGGGGCGGTTCGGAGCGCAAGGTCTTCCTGAAGGTCCTCGACGAGTTCGAGAAGAGGACGGGTGCCAAGGTCTCCTTCGTACCGGCGCAGGACCCCATCATCAGCTTCCTGGAGTCGAAGGTGGCGGGCGGGCAGCCGCCGGACGTCGCGATGCTGCCCCAGGTCGGCGCGATCGAGCAGGCCGTGGAGAACAAGTGGGCCAAGCCGGTCGGCGCCGAGGCGCAGAAGCAGCTCGACAAGAACTACGCGCAGGGGTGGCAGGACCTCGGGGCGGTCGACGGCAAGCAGTACGGCGTGTACTTCAAGGCCGCCAACAAGTCGCTGGTCTGGTACAACACGCTGGTCTTCGAGAACGCGGGCGTGAGCGAGCCCAAGACCTGGGACGACTTCATGAAGACGGCCCAGACGATCTACGACTCCGGGGTGGCGCCGGTATCGGTCGCGGGCGCCGAGGCGTGGACCCTCACGGACTGGTTCGAGAACATCTATCTGTCGCAGGCGGGCCCGGAGAAGTACGACCAGCTCGCCCAGCACGAGATCAAGTGGACGGACCCGTCCGTCAAGGACGCGCTGACCACGCTCGGCGAGCTGTTCGGGAAGAAGGGCTTCGTGGCGGGCGGCGCGGACGGCGCGCTGCAGACCGAGTTCCCCGCGTCCGTGAAGCAGACCTTCAAGGGCGGCGACCAGCCCAAGGCGGGCATGGTCTTCGAGGGCGACATGGTCTCCCTGCCGATCTCCGAGACGAAGGCCGAGGTGGGCACCGACGCCAAGGTGTTCCCGTTCCCGGCCGTGGGCGACGAGTCCCCGGCCGTGGTCGCCGGTGACGCGGCCGTCGCGCTGAAGGACAGCAAGGGCGCGCAGGCGCTGCTGACCTATCTGGCCTCGCCGGACGCCGCGAAGATCTGGGCGGAGGCGGGCGGTTTCATCTCGCCGAACAAGAACCTGGACATGGCGGCGTACCCGAACGACGTGCAGCGCGACATCGCCAAGGCGCTCATCGCGGCCGGTGACGACATCCGCTTCGACATGTCGGACCAGGCCCCGCAGTCGTTCGGCGGCACGCCGGGCAAGGGCGAGTGGAAGGCGCTGCAGGACTTCCTGAAGAACCCGAAGGACGTCGAAGGGACACAGAAGACGCTGGAGACGGCCGCCGCCAAGGCCTACAAGGACTGACGCGATGGCGTCCGCGAACGCCGGGGGCAATGCCAAGGTGGCGCCCCCGGCCCCGACCCCGCGCAAGAGCGTGACCGGCACCCGCAAGACGGTGGCAGTGCTGTTCCTGCTGCCCGCCCTGGTGCTGCTCGGCGCGCTCGTCCTCTACCCCATCGGGTACTCGCTGTTCCGCAGCTTCTTCGACAAGTCGGGCGACTTCACGGCGTTCGACAACTACAAGACGCTGTTCACGGACGACAGCATTCTGACCGCCATCAAGAACAACGCGATCTGGGTGGTCGTGGCGCCCACCGTCGCGACCGCGCTCGGCCTGATCTTCGCCGTGCTGACCGAACGGGTGCGCTGGGGCACGGCGTTCAAGCTCGTCATCTTCATGCCGATGGCGATCTCGATGCTGGCCGCGGGCATCATCTTCCGGCTCGTGTACGAGTCCGATCCCGACCGGGGTGTCGCCAACGCCGTGGCCGTGAGCGTGCATGACACGTTCGCCGAGTCGTCGGCGTTCCCCCAGGCGCATCCCAGCATGACGTCGCCCCTGAAGAGCGCGGGCGGGGGTGCCTTCATCACCCGCGACCCGGTGGAGGCGGGCACGCCCGTGGTGCTGCCGCTGACCGGTGTGCCACCGAACGAGATGCCGGACGACGCGAAGGCCGCCAAGGCCGCGCGGGCAGACCCGGACCAGGTCACCGGCACGGCCTGGCAGGACTTCACGCGCGGCAAGGGCCGGGGCCAGGTCAACGCCCCGGACACCGCCGAGTTCGGCTACGCGGGCATCAAGATCGAAGCCGTCAAGGACGGCGAGGTCGTGGCGTCCACCGAGGCGAAGGCGGACGGCACCTTCGCGCTGCCGAAGGAGGCGGACGGCGCCCAACTGCGCTTCCCCGCCTCCAACTTCCGCGAGCCGTACAACGGCGTGGACTGGCTCGGCCCGTCCTTGATCACGCCGGCCGTGATCGGCTCGTATCTGTGGATGTGGGCCGGTTTCGCGATGGTCCTGATCGCGGCGGGCCTGGCGAGCGTGCCGCGGGAGCTCCTGGAGGCGGCACGGGTGGACGGCGCCAACGAGTGGCAGGTGTTCCGTCGTGTGACGGTGCCGCTGCTCGCCCCGGTCCTCGCGGTGGTGCTGGTCACGCTCATGATCAACGTACTGAAGATCTTCGACCTGGTCTTCGTGATCCCGCCGGGCTCGTCGAAGGACGACGCGAACGTGCTCGCGCTCCAGCTGTACAACTCGGCGTTCGGCGACAGCGACGCGGGCGTGGCCAGCGCCATCGCGATGCTTCTGTTCCTCCTGGTGATCCCGGTGATGCTGTTCAACATCCGGCGCATGCGGCGGGAGGCGGGGCGATGACGACCCGGACCGAGATCGTCAAGGCCAAGCGGTCGCTGGGCGGGCGCGTCGCCGCCGCGCTCGGCGGCACCGCGCTGCGCGTGTTCCTGGTGCTCGTGGGCCTCTTCTGGCTGGTGCCGACCATCGGGCTGCTGATCGGCTCGCTGCGCAGCTCCGCCGACATGAGCGAGAGCGGCTGGTGGAAGGTGTTCGGCGCGCCCTCGCAGATGACGCTGGACAACTACTCCAACCTCCTCAAGGACGAGACGATCACCGACTCGATCCTGTCCAGCGTCATGATCACCGTTCCGGCGACGCTGCTCGTCGTGATCCTCGGTTCGCTCGCCGGATACGCCTTCGCGTGGATGGACTTCCCGGGCCGCGACTGGTGGTTCATCGCCGTGGTCGGGCTGCTCGTCGTCCCCGTCCAGGTGGCGCTGTTGCCGGTCTCCGAACTCTTCGGCAAGATCGGCATCTTCGAGACGACGGTCGGCGTGGTCATCTTCCACGTGGCGTTCGGCCTGCCGTTCGCGATCTTCCTCCTGCGGAACTTCTTCGCGGAGATCCCGCGCGAACTGCTGGAGGCGGCGCGGCTCGACGGGGCGGGCGAGCTGCGGCTCTTCCTGCGGGTCGTGATGCCGCTGGGGGCGCCCGCCATCGCCTCGCTCGGCATCTTCCAGTTCCTCTGGGTCTGGAACGACATGCTGATCGCACTGATCTTCGCCGACTCGCAGAAGCCGCCGATCACGGTGGCGCTCCAGCAGCAGGTGCGGTTCTTCGGCGACAACGTGCACATTCTGGCGCCCGGCGCGTTCATCTCCATGGTGATCCCGCTGGCCGTGTTCTTCGCGTTCCAGCGGCAGTTCGTGTCCGGTGTGATGGCGGGGGCGGTGAAGTAGGCCGGGGGTTCCGAATGTTCGTACGGTGATCGAGGCGGCCCGGGTCCGGGCCGCCTCCTTCCGTGTGCCCGCCCCGGTGCCGCCGTCCCGTTCGCGGGCGGCACTGCTCCGAGCGGATCGATTCTGCTGGCCCGGGGAGGGAAACGGCCCGCGGTACGCGGAGTACGGGGCCAAAGCGGGCAAAGTAGGCAAATGCACCGCATCGGGTTCACGTCACCTCGCCGTCCCGGGCCCCCGCCGGCCCTCGTCCGGCGGCTGCGCGCCTCCGCGCGAAGCACGCGGTTCCGGCTGGAGCGGGCGGCCGCGGGGCGGGTGCGCGGGGCCGCCGGGCGGGCCGCGCCCCTGCTGACGCCCGTGCACCTCTCCCTCCGCGACAGCCGCACGCTCAACCTCGCCCTCGCCGCCGGGACGGCCGAGCCTCCGGACCGGGCCCGGCTGCTGATCACGCGCGGCCGCCGCGGGCAGGCCGTCCCCCTCGCCTTCGAGCGGCACACGGCCGGCACGCCGCTGCTCACCGCCACGGTCACGCTGCGGGGCATGCGGGACGGTGTCTGGCGGCTCACCGTGGAGACACGGGGCGCCGACGGACGCGTACGGCGTCAGGGGATCGCGCCCGCCGGTGACGGCGCGCCGCCCGCGACGCCGACCGTGCCGCACGCGCCCGATCCGCTGAGCGGGACCCTCGTGCGGATCGTCAGGTCCCGCAGCGGGCGGGCCGTGCTCCAGGCCACGCGGCCGCGGCCGCGCGCCGAGCTGGTGCGGTTCGAGCCGCGCGGGGACGGGATCACCGTGCACGGGCGGCTGGTCGGGGCGGCGCTCTCCCCGGGCCGCGCGGAGGCCGTGCGGCGCCGGGACGGGGTCGTCGTGCCCGTCGAAGTGACGGGGCACGGCGGCGCGTTCACGCTACGGGTGCCGCTCGGCGCGATGACCGGGGCCGGTGCCGGGCAGTGGGTGTGGGACTTCCGGGTGGCCGGACTGCCGCTCGGACGGTGGCTGTCCGACGTACGGAACCCCGCGACGGCCTACCCCAGCCCCTTCCGCGTCTTCGCCCTCCCGAACGGCACGCTGGTCCGGGCACACGCCCACTTCACAGGGGCGGGCGCGTTCGCGGTGACGTGCTGGGACATCACGGAACTCACGCGGGAGCGGACCAACCGCACGCGCCAGTCGGCGGCGAAGGAGACCTCATGAAGATCACGTACCTGCTCGGATGGGGTGACGAGATGGGAGGGACCGAGCTTGCCACCTATACGCAGGCGCGGCATCTCGGCGAGCGGCCCGGTGTCGAGGTCGAGGTCGTCTCCGTTTTCCGGACCCGTGCCGAGCCGTTCTTCGCCGAGGCGCGTGTCCTGCCCGTGCGGTATCTCGTGGACCGTACGACTGCGCCCGAGCGTCCGGTGCGGGAGTCGGAGTTGGATGACGGAGCCTGTCGGACGCTCGCCGCGCTGCCCAGTGAGCTGATCCGGCCCGCCTGGGAGGATGCCTTCGACCGGCTCTCGGATGTCGAGATGACCGCCGCGCTCGGCTCACTCGACACCGATGTGCTGGTCACCACCACGCCCGCGCTGCTCGCCGCCGCCGTGGCGCTCGTGCCCGCGCGGGTCGTCACCGTCCACCAGGAGCACCGCCCCACCCAGCGGCGCGGCCCCTCCGGTGAGCCGCTGCTCCTGCACGCGCCGCGCCTGGACGCCCTCGTCACGCTGACCGAGCGCACCCGGCAGTGGATCGCGGAGTCCCTGGGGCCCACCGCGCCCGAGCTGGCCGTCATCCCGAACGCCGTGCCGGACGGCTTCCGGCCGCGTGCGGACGGCGAGGGCAAGGTCATCGTGATGGCGGCGCGGCTGACCGGCGAGAAGCGCGTCGACCACGCCGTGCGGGCCTTCGCGCAGGTCGCCGACGCGCATCCGGAGTGGACGCTGCGGATCTTCGGCGGCGGCCACCGCGAGCGGCATCTGCGCCGCCTGGTCGACGGGTTCGGCCTGCACGACCGCGTCGAACTGCTCGGCCCCTGCCAGGACATGGCCGCCGAGTGGGCCAAGGCGGGGCTGAGCCTGATGACCGCCGGGCACAACGAGGCGTTCCCGCTGGTGCTCCTGGAGGCGCTCGCCGCGGGGGTGCCCGTCATCGCGTACGACGTGGTGACCGGGCCCGCCGAGATCGTGCGGCACCGCGTCGACGGGCTGCTCGTACCCCCCGGGGAGGTCGACGAACTCGCGCGGGCCATGGACGAGTTGATGGCGGACGACGCGGCCCGCCGCGCGTACGCACGCGCCGCCCGCGAAGGCGTCTACGCCCGTTTCTCCTCGGCGGACGTCACCGCCCGCTGGGAGGAGCTGTACAGGCGGCTCGTGGCCGGGCGCGACCGGCCGCGACGGCTCGGCGGGCGCGCGGACCGCGTGGCGCTCGGCGTCGCGTCCGGCGGCTGCGGCTTCCGGCCCACCGCCCCGCACACCTTCGACGCCGCGGCCGCCGCCGACGAGCGGGCCCGCGAGGACGAGATCATCGCCGCCGACACCACGGGCCGCGTCATCCGCTCCGTGGGCCGCCTCGCCGAGCGGCGCGACGACGTGCTCGCGCCGCGCATGGCGGAGTGGAATCTGCGGCTCACCGCGTCCGCGCTGGAGGCGGAGGGTGTGCCGCACGTCCTGGTACGCACCCCGGACGACACCGCCCACACCCTCGCCGTGGCCGCCGACGACCGGAGCCGCGCCCTGAAGGCCCTGGCCGGGGCGCTGCGCGGGCAGCCCGTCTACGCCGAGCTGGTCAACCCGCGCGACGCGGCACCCGGCGCCGTCCTGGCCGAACGCCTCGACGGCATCGGCGACCTGTCCGGCGTGAAGATCTTCAAGCCGGTGACCACGACGACGCTGTCGCTGCGGCACGGCGCGGGCCTCGCCTGCACGGTGGCGTTCTGGCCCCGGACGGTCCAGGGCGCCCCCGCCACCGCCGCGGCCGACGGCTTCCGCGCGCCCTTCGGGACGACGCTCGCCGGCGCGGAGCTGCCCTCGCTCACCCCGACGGCGACCCTGCGGGTGGCGGACCGCGACTACCCGACCCTTCAGATCTTCACCGAACTCCTCGTCAAGGACGTCGACTTCCCCGTCGACGCCGTCTACACCTGGGTCGACGACTCCGACCCCGAGTGGCGCGCCCGCCGCGACGCGGCCCGGAGCGACACGGCCCGCGGGCCCGGGCGGGAGTCGGCGGACGACGGCGCCGTGCGCTACCGCAACCGCGACGAGCTCCGCTTCAGCCTGCGCTCCCTGGCGATGTACGCGCCGTGGATCCGGCACGTGTACCTGGTCACGGCCGGCCAGGTGCCCGACTGGCTCGACCGGGACCACCCCGGCCTGACGGTCGTGGACCACCGCGACCTGTTCGCCGACCCCGAGGAGTGCCTGCCGACCTTCAACTCGCACTCCATCGAGTCCCAACTGCACCGCGTCGAAAGCCTGTCGGAGCACTTCCTGTACTTCAACGACGACATGTTCCTCGGCCGCCCCACCACCCCCGACACGTTCTTCCTCAGCAACGGCCTGGCCCGCTTCTTCTGGTCCTCGGCGTCCGTGCCCGCCCTGCCCCTGTCGCCGGACGACGAGGGCTATCTCGCGGCGGCGAAGAACAACCGCGAGCTGCTGCGCCGCGCGTTCGGCAGGACGACGACGCACAGCTTCTTCCACGTGCCGTACGCGCTGCGCCGCAGCGTCCTGGAGGAGATCGCCGAGCGCTTCCCCGAGGAGACGGCGGCCACGGCCCGCAACCGCTTCCGCTGCGCCGACGACTTCGCGCTCGTCTCGTCGCTGTACCAGCACTACGCGTACCTCACCGGGCGGGCGGTGCCGGGCTGGATCGCGTACGACTTCGTGGACATCGGTGACCGCGCCGACCACGCGCGGCTCGGCCGGCTGCTGCAGAACCGCGACCGGACGGCCTTCTGCATCGGGGAGTCCCACGACAGCGGCATGGCGGAGGAGGAGATGGCGCTCGCCATCAGGTCGTTCCTGACGGCGTACTTCCCGGTGCGCTCGCCCTACGAGGTCTGAGCGGCGGACAGGAAGAGCCGCCGGACGACGCGTTCGGCGGCCTTCCCGTCGTCGTAGGGGCAGAAGCGCGCACGGAACGCCGAGCGCAACGCCGTCGTCTCCGGCGTGTCCCAGCCGCCGTCCCGGAACAGCTCCGTCAGTGCGTCCTCGGTGGTGGCCACGGCCCCCGGTGTCTCGCCCGGTCTGCCGGACACCACGTCGAAGTAGGTGCCGCGCGCGAGGCGGTACGCCTGCCAGTCCGGCGCGTACGTCACGATCGGGCGGTCCAGGCAGGCGTAGTCGAACATCAGCGACGAGTAGTCCGTGACGAGCGCGTCGGCGGCCAGGCAGAGGTCCTCCACGCGCGCGTGCCCGGTGACGTCGACGAGCTGCGGGTGCGCGTCGAGCCCGGCGTCGCCGCCGTAGAAGTAGTGGGCGCGTACGAGCACGACGTACGCGGGACCGAGCCGTTCGGCGAAGCGCTTGAGGTCCAGGCGGGGCAGGAAGCCCTTCTGGTAGTCGCGGTGGGTCGGCGCGTACAGCAGCACGGTCCGGCCGTCGGCGACGCCCAGCTGGGTGCGGACGCGGTCGATCTCCTCGTCGCCCGTCGTGAAGTACACGTCGTTGCGCGGGTAGCCCGCCTCCAGCGGCTGGTAGGCGGTGGAGGGGTAGACGCGCTCCCAGACCTCCGTGGAGTGCGGGTTGGCGGAGAGGCTGAAGTCCCACTGGTCGGTGTGGTCCAGGACCTTCTGGAAGCTGATGCCGTGCGTACCGGCCGGGTAGCGGCGCTGGTCCAGGCCCATCTTCTTCAGCGGCGTGCCGTGGTGCGTCTGGAGATAGACCTGGCCGGGGCGCTTGGTGAACCCGCCGGGGAAGCTGGAGTTGTTGACGAGGTACGTCGCCCTGGCCATCGCCTCCCAGTAGCGCCGGGAGCCCTCGACGACGTACTCGACCCCGGCGGGCACCTTGTGCTTGTGGCGCCCGGAGACCACCCAGACGCCCCTGATGTGCGGGGCCAGTTCACGGGCCTTGGCGTGGATGGCGGCCGGGTTGCAGGAGACGGCGCGGTTCCAGTAGGCGCCGTAGACCGCGAGGTGCGGGTCGAGAGAGCGGTGCAGGTCGGTGCGGTAGGCGGCGCGCATGGCGTGGGCGCGCAGCTTCTTCTTCTGCTGCTTGAGCTGCCGGGTGACGCGCAGGCGCCGCGACTCGGCCTTGCGCAGCCCTTCGTGGGCGGCATAGAAGGCGGCGGCGAGGGCCTTCTCGCCGGGGGTGCGGGGCTCGGTGCCGACGGGCGCGTACGTCCGGTACACGCGGGCCGCCTCGTGGAAGAAGTCGCGCCGGTCGCCCGCGCGGATGCGGCCGGGGTCGTCGAGTACGGCGAGGAGGTGCGCGGCGGCGTGCGGCAGGAGCCGGGCGCGGTCGGCGGGCGCGGCGGCGGCGAGCAGCTCCTCGTACCGCTCGACGAGGGCGAAGTGGTGTCTGCCCGGCGTCTTGGAGAAGCTCCCGGCGCGCCGCTCGCGCCAGCGCACGCAGGGCCGGTCGAGGACGGCGAGGCGCTCGCCCGCCCGCAGGGTGGCGGTGTGCACCGGCACCACGTCCTCGTACGGTCCCTCGGAGAAGGCGAGCCGCTGCTCGCGCCAGAACCCGCGACGGAATACGCGGTTCCAGGCGGCCGGGGTGACGGACAGCGGGTCGCCCGTGAGGTGGTCCCCGCCGGGGCGGACGGTCTCCCACCAGTCGACGCGGTCGTGCGCGAAGAGCAGGACGTCCGGCTCGCCCCGCTCGGTGAGGGCCGCGTCGATGGTTTCGAGGGCGCCCGGCAGGAGGAGGTCGTCGCCGTCGAGGAAGAGGAGGTGCTCGCCGGTGGCGCGGTCGGCGCCGATGTCGCGGGCGGGGCCGGGGCCCGACCGGTCGGTGACGCGGACCAGTTGCGCGCGCGGGTCGCGCTCCGCATACTCCCCGGCGATCGCGGCGCAGCCGTCGGGCGACGCGTCGTCGACGACGATCAGTTCGAGGTCGCCGAAGGACTGCGTGAGCACCGAGTCCAGACATTCCCGCAGGTAGCCCTGGACACGGTGGGCGGGGACGACAACCGAGAAGCGCGACATGACAACCGACCGTAGTCAGCCGGACACCCCCTGTCGAAGACCTCCCATCACTCATTGGGGTGATAGACGCCGAAGAAACTGACCTTCGGGGGCCGCGAGCGGGCAAAGGGGGCTAAATATGCCCGTACTCCCATGAAAGGCCGGTCGCCGTGCAGCCCCGTCTCAGCGTCGTCGTGCCCATCTACAACGTCGAGGAGTTCCTGGAGGAGTGCCTGGAATCGATCGCCCGGCAGACCATGGACGGCCCGGGAAGGACCGGCGGGCCCGAGGGCCCCGGCGGTCTGGAGTGCGTCATGGTCGACGACGGCTCGACCGACGCCAGCCCGCTCATCGCCCGCGAGTTCGCCGCCAGGGACCCCCGCTTCGTCTACGTCCGCCAGCGCAACGCCGGGCTGAGCGCCGCCCGCAACACCGGCGTGCGCAAGGCGTCCCCCACCGCCGAGTTCCTGACCTTCGTCGACAGTGACGACGTCGTGCCGCACGACGCGTACGAGCGGATGATCGCGAGCCTGGACGCCACCGGCTCCGACTTCGCGAGCGGCAACGTCTGGCGGCTCACCGAACGCGGCCGCTCGCAGGCCTGGCAGTACAAGTGGCTCACCGAGCCGCGCACCCGTACGCACATCGCGCGCGACCTGGACCTGCTCTCCGACCGCGTGGCCTGGAACAAGGTCTTCCGCCGCTCCTTCTGGGACCGGCACCGCTTCGCCTTCCCCGAGGGCAAGCTCTACGAGGACACGCCCGTGATGATCCCGGCGCACTTCCTCGCCGCGTCCGTGGACGTGCTCAGCGACCACGTCTACTACTGGCGGGTCCGCGAGGGCTCGATCACCCGGCGGCGCACCGACGTCAAGGGCGTGCGCGACCGGATCGCGGCGTGCGCGCACGTCAGCGGCTTCCTCGCCCGGCACGCGCCGGAGATGAAGAAGACGTACGACGCCTCCTGTCTGCGCGACGACTTCGTGTACTTCCTGGAGGGGCTGCCGATGGGCGGCCCCGAGTACCGCACGGCCTTCATGACGGACACGGCGGCGTTCCTGCGCCGCGCCGACCCGTCCGTCGTGGCCGGGCTCCCCGTCGGCCTGCGCATCAAGTGGCAGCTGGTCCGCGAGGCGCGCACCGCCGAACTCATCGACCTGCTCACCTTCGAGCGGGCCAACGGCACCGCCTTCCACGTGCGCGGCACGGTGCGGCGCAGCGCCTCCTACCCCGGCGTCGGGCGTGTCCCCGAGAAGCTGGCGCGGATCGGGCGGCGCGAACTGCCCGTCGTGGCGCGGGTCGGCGAGGCGCGGTGGGACGCCGACGGGAAGCTGCGGATCGACGGCTACGCGTACGTACGCAATCTGGAGGCGACCCGGCCCGGGCACTCCGTCAAGGCGGGGCTGCTCAAGTCGGCGCGGAGCAGGGGGCGGTTCCGGCGCGTGCCGACGAGGACCGTCGCCGCGCCGCAGGCCACCGAGCAGTCGCGGCAGCGCCTGCACTGCTACGACCTGTCCGGCTTCGAGATGACCGTCGACCCCGAGCAGCTCAAGACCGGCGGCCGGTGGCGGCCGGGGAACTGGCTGCTCGGCGTGGTCGTCGCGGGACACGGCACGGTGCGGCGCGCGGCCGTGCGGGCCGCCGACGGGGCGTCCGCGCAGTCCCTGGTGCGCGAGCTGGGCGACGGGCTGCGGCTCGTCCTCGGCTTCAGCAAGGGACGGCGGCTCGTGCTGAAGATCCAGGAGTACGCGGCGCGGGTGGACGCCCAT
Source organism: Streptomyces sp. NPDC003032 (assembly GCF_053591415.1). NCBI lineage: Bacteria > Bacillati > Actinomycetota > Actinomycetes > Kitasatosporales > Streptomycetaceae > Streptomyces > Streptomyces sp. NPDC003032. The sequence goes on from NZ_JBSFTT010000021.1 coordinate 110,281, forward strand.
CGGCGCGACGGGGGCGACGTGGTGCTGAGCGGGAGTCTGCCGGGGCGTGCGCGCCCCCAGGCGCTGCGGCTCACCCACAAGCACTCCGGCACCGGGTTCGACTACCCGGTGTCCCTCGCCGACGACCGCTTCGAGGTCCGCGTGCACCTCGCCGACCTGGAGGGGGCGGCGCCCATCCCGCACCTCGCGCCCAAGGAGGTCGAGCCGCCGCACGGCGACCGCTGGCAGGCCAACCTCGTCCTGCCCGACGGCAGTCTGAAGTCCCTCGCCGCCACGCTCGACCTCGCCCCGGGGCGGTACGCGACGGGCGCGGGCCGCGAACTGTGCGCCACGGCCAACGACCAGGGCCAGCTGGTCGTCGAACTGACCCGCCAGCCGTTCGCCGACCGCGTCACGTGGGGCACGGACGGCACGCTGACCGTCGACATCCTGGCGACGCGAGCCTGCTGGCCCGAGGCCGAGTTCGTACTGCGGCACAGCGGCCGCGACGAGGAGCTCGCGGTACCGGTCGAGCGTGACGGCGACCGGCTGCGCGCGGTGGTCGCGCCGGGGGGCGGGGCGTTGCGGGAGGGGCGGTGGTACGCGTTTCTGCGGGAGGCGGGGGCCGGGGCTGGGGCCGAGGGCGCCGGAGGACCTGGGCGGCGCGAGGACGGTATGCCCGTGCGGCTGCTGGCCTCCATGTCAGCGTCGCTGCCGCTTCACCGGGCCGTGCAGGGGCGGGAGTTCACTGTCGACCGGCGGTTCGGGGACCGGCTGCTCGTCGAGGCGGGGTCCGTCCTCGCCCGGTCCGAGCGCGGGGCCTACCGGCAGCACCGGCTCCGCACCGCCCACTACCCGGGCTGCCGCAAGCGGCCGCTGACCGACGCCGTCCTCTACCTCGACGGGGACTCGCCCCGCGCCGTCCACGAGGAGCTGGCCCGGCGCGGCGACGACATCGAGCACCTGTGGGTCACGCACGACCAGCAGACCCGCGTCCCGGCCGGCGCGAAGGGCGTCGAGGAGCACAGCGCCGCCTGGTACGAGGCGCTGGCCCGCTGCCGCCGCATCGTCACCGCGGGCCACCTGCCGGAGTTCTTCGAGCGCCGCGAGGGCCAGACCGTCGTACAGACCTGGAACGGCGCCCCGCTCAAGCGCATCGGCACCGACCTCACCGACACGCTCTACGCCGACCACGGCCATCTCGACGCCCTGCCGGGCCTGTCCCGCCAGTGGGACGTGCTGGTCTCGCCGAACCGCTTCTCCACCCCGCATCTGGGCCGCGCCCTCGCCTACGACGGCGAGGTCCTCGAAGCGGGCTCGCCCCGCAACGACGTGCTGTTCGGCGACGACCGCCAGAAGGTCGCCGAGCGGGTCCGCCGCGAGCTGGACATCGCGCCGGGCAAGCGGATCGTGCTGTACGCGCCGACGTACCGGGACCATCTCGCGTACTCCCCGGGCCGCTTCCGCTACGAGCCCGCGCTCGACTTCCGCGCGGCCGAGTCGGTGCTCGGCGACGACCACGTCCTGCTGGTGCGCAAGCACCCGCTGACGGCGGGCCGGCTGCCGGGCGCCCGCGCGCCCTTCGTACGCGATGTGTCGGCCCACCCCCGCGCGGCCGAACTGCTGCTGATCGCCGACGTGCTGGTGACCGACTACTCCTCGCTGATGTTCGACTTCGCGCACACCGGGCGCCCGATGCTCTTCCACGCCTACGACCTGGAGCACTACCGCGACACGGTGCGCGGCTTCTACCTCGACTTCGAGACGAGCGCCCCGGGCCCGCTGCTCGCCTCCACCGGCGAGGTCGTCGAGGCGCTGCGCGACCTGGACGCCATCGCGGCCCGGCACGCGGACGCGTACACGGCGTTCCGCGAGGCCTACTGCGACCTGGACGACGGCAGGGCCGCGGCCCGCGTCGTGGAGAGGCTGATGCGGTGAGCGGCACGCTTCTGGTCCGCCGGGCCGCCCACGGCGCGACGGCGCTGCGCGGCGCCCCCCGGTGGCGCCCCTCGCCCTACGCGGTCTTCGGCGGGCTCTTCTGGCTGGTGATGTCGCTGGCGTTCTGGCGGGTCCCGATGTGCTGCGACTTCGGGCAGCACGCGGCGGTCGTCGAGCGCCTGAAGGAGAACCTCCTTCACCCGGCGCACCCGATGGCGGATCTGCCGGGCGACGGCAGCGCGTACTACTCGCCGTACGCGGTAGCCCAGGGCCTGCTCGCCAAGGCGACGGGTTTCGCGGGCTGGGAGGTCGTGAAGGTCTCGGGCCCGCTCAACCTCCTCGTCCTGCTCACCGGCATCGGCCGTTTCGTGCGCGTCCTGACGCCCCGCCCGTGGGCCCCGGTCCTCGCGCTCTTCGCGATGGTGCTGCTCTGGGGCACCCGGATGGCGTGGTGGAGCGGCTATCTGGGCCTGATGTCGATGACGGGGAACCTCGGCTATCCGTCGACGTTCGCGATCGGCCTGGCGTTCTGGGCGTGGGCGTGGGCCGGTGCGCTCGCCCGGCGGCCTCGGGGCCTCTGGCCGTACGTCGGTCTTGGCTCCCTGTGCGGGCTCGTCCTGCTCGTCCATCCGATCTCGTCGGTGGCGGCGGTCATCGGCGTGGCCGCCTTCGCGGCGTCCGACCGGAAGGCGCGGTCGTGGGGGCGGCTGGGGGCGTGGGCGGTGACCGCCCTGACCGCGGCGGTCGTCGCGGCGCTCTGGCCGTACTTCAGCGTCTTCTCCCTGGTCGGTGACGACAGCGTCGACTGGATCCACCGCCAGCTCTACAGCGGGATGCCCCAGCGCTTCTGGCTGGCGCTGCTCGGGCTCCCGGCGCTGTGGCTGCGCCATCGCAGGGACCGCAGGGATCCCCTCGTCCTGATGTTCGCCCTGGAGTGCGCGGTCGTCGCGTACGGCTGGGTCAGCGGCCACTACACCTATGGGCGCATCCTCGGACTGACGCTGGTGCCCCTCCAGTTCGCCCTCGCCATCGAGCTCGCGGCGCCGCGCACCTGGGGGTGGCGGCGGGGCGCGCTCGCCGGGGCGGCGGCGCTCGGCGCCTGTGTCGGGTTCTTCCAGGTCCAGGCGGGCGCCGTCGTGCCGCGCGCGCTGGACCCCATCGGCTTCGACCAGCCGCCGCGCTGGCCCGGCTACGGCTGGGCGGCCGGCCATATGCGCAAGGGCGACGTCGTCCTGACCGACGGCTACCGGCCCACCCGCTCCGTCCCCGGCTACGGCGCCAACCTCGTCGCCCCCGCCTGGCCGGACGCCTCGCTCGACGAGGCCGTGCGGGAGCGCCGCCTCACGGCCGTGCGCACCTACCTCTCCCCCGCCTCCAGCCGTGCGCAGCGCTCGGCGATCGCCGGCCGCTACGACGTGCGGTGGCTGCTGCTCGCACCCGGCCAGAAGGCACCGCCGGAGGCCGTGGTCGTCGACTGGAGCCGGCATACGGGTGAGGTGCTGGCGCGGGTCGGCGACCCAAAACGCCCGCATCGGGACAGTTCCGCGCCCACGAATGCCCCACTAATCGGATAATTACCGGCAACCACTAAAATTTCCCCCGTGGACCGCATCCTGCCTCACCCGACTGCCCAGAACACACCCGCCACTAACCCCTCCGCCTCCCGGATCTCCGTCGTCGTGATCGGCTACAACGACGCGGCCCACGTCGCGGACGCGGTGCGCTCCGCGCTGGCCCAGGGCCCCGTCGTCCGCGAGGTGATCGCCGTCGACGACTGCTCGACGGACGGCAGCGGCGAGACCCTGGCCGCCCTCGCCGAGCAGGACCGGCGCGTGAAGGTGATCCGCCGCGGGAGCAACAGCGGCGGCTGCGGCACGCCCCGCAATGAAGGGATCGACGCCGCTTCATCGCCGTACGTGATGTTCCTCGACAGCGACGACGTCCTGCCGCCCGGCGCGGCCGCCGCGCTGCTCGCCGCCGCCGAACGGCACGGCTGCGAGGTCGCCTCGGGGCTGTGCCTGCGCCGCGAACTGCCGTCCGGACGCGAGGTGCCCTGGCAGCCCGAGCTGTACACCAAGGCCCGCCTTGTCGCCCGCCCCGAGCTGCGCACCCGCCTCGTCCACGACACGCTCTGCGTCAACAAGCTCTACCGCGCGGACTTCCTGCGCGAGCACGGCATCCGCTTCCCCGAAGGCCCTTTCATCTACGAGGACTTCGTCTTCACCGCGCGCGTACTCGCCGCGGGCCCGCGCATCGCGCTCGTCCCCGACACCGTCTACATCTGGCACGTGCGGCGCGCCGCCGCCAAACTGTCGATCTCCCTGGACCGCTCCGGGATCGCCAACTGGCAGGCCCGCATGGAGGCGCACCGCCAGTCCGTGGAGATCCTGCGGGACGCGCGCGGCACGGGCGGCAAGCGGCTCGCGCGTGCCGCCCGCGCCAAGTTCGTCGACCACGGGCTGCGGATGTACGCCCGTGAACTGCCCGCGCGCGGCCAGGAGTACCAGCGCGAGTGGTGGGCCCTCACGCGCGCGTACCTGACGACGTTCGACGCCGCCGACCTCGACGCGGCGCCCGCCCCCGGCCGCGTCATCGCCCGCGTCATCCTCGCCTCCGAACAGCCGCGCGACCTGGTCCGGCTGAAGCAGGTGGCGGCGCGCCCGGCGCGGCTCGCGCCGCCCTATCCGAGGACGGCCGACGCCACACCGGTCTGGGCGGCCGACCTCCCCCAAGTCACCCTCGACCATCTGCTCGTACGCCCCATGCGCCTCCTGCCCCTCGCGGTCGACGGCGAGCTGCGTCCGCGCGCCGGCGGCACCCGGCTCACGCTGCGGCTGCGCGAGCTGTACGGGCGGGTGGCACAGGCCGGCCCCGCCACCGTCGACGTCGAACTGGTCCACCGGCACAGCGGCCTGCCCGGCCTGCGCAGGACGGCGGCGTTCACCGTGGAGCGGCCCGGCGAGACGTGGACCGCCACGGCCCTGCTCGACCTCGGCTCGCTGGAGGGCGCCGTGTGGGACGTACGGCTGCGGGTGCGCTTCGACGACGGAACGTCACGCGACACGACCGCGCACGCCGTCGCGGGGCCCGGACTGCTGCGCCGCACCGTGGTGCCGAGCGCCCGGCGCGGCATCCTCCTCGTCCAGCCGTACGCCACCCAGGCGGGGAACCTCTCGGTGCGGCTCGCGCCCGGCGTGGGGGGCGTCGCCGGGGTCGCGAAACGGCGGCTGGCCCGGCTGGCCGGGCTGGTCCGCGCCGCGGTGGGCGGTTCAGGGCGCTGACGCGCCGCGTACACGCCCTCTGGAAGACTGCAACGCAATCACCCTCACAGAACACGCGAACACGGCACACCGCACAGCGAACACCGCACAGCGAACACACGCACGACAGGACGGGACACGACGACCATGACCTGGCTGATCACCGGCGGCGCCGGATATATCGGGGCGCATGTCGTCCGCGCCATGACGGAGGCGGGCGAGCGGGCCGTGGTCTACGACGACCTGTCCACCGGCATCGTCGAGCGCCTCCCCGCGGGCGTCCCCCTCGTGACGGGCTCGACCCTGGACGCGGACCTCCTGGCCCGCACCCTCAAGGAGCACGAGGTCACCGGCGTCGTCCACCTCGCGGCGAAGAAGCAGGTCGGCGAGTCGGTGGAGCAGCCCCTGCGCTACTACCACGAGAACATGGAGGGCCTGCGGGTGCTCCTCGAAGCGGTGGTGGCGGCCGGGGTCCCCTCCATCGTCTTCTCCTCTTCGGCCGCGGTGTACGGCATGCCCGACGTCGACCTCGTCACCGAGGAGACGCCGTGCCTGCCGATGAGCCCGTACGGCGAGACGAAGATGGCGGGCGAGTGGCTGGTGCGCGCCGTGGGGCGCGCGCACGGCCTGGCGACGGCGTCCTTGCGCTACTTCAACGTGGCGGGCGCGGCCTCGCCCGAGCTGGCGGACACCGGCGTCTACAACCTCGTCCCGATGGTCTTCGAGAAACTCACCGCCGGCGAGGCCCCCCGCGTCTTCGGCGCGGACTACGACACGCCCGACGGCACCTGCGTACGCGACTACATCCACGTCGTCGACCTGGCCGAGGCCCACGTGGCGACGGCCCGCAAGCTGGCATCGGCCGCGCCCGGCACGGACCTGACCCTCAACATCGGCCGCGGCGAGGGCGTCTCGGTCCGCGAGATGACGGACCTCATCAACGAGATCACGGGCTACGACACCCCCGCCGAGGTGGCCGCCCGCCGTCCCGGCGACCCGGCCCGCGTGGTCGCCGCGGCGGACCGCGTCACGGCGGAACTGTCCTGGTCGGCGAAGCGGGACATACGCGACATGATCGAGTCGGCGTGGGCGGGCTGGGTCCGGCTGCATCCGGAGACGGGACGGGAGTAGAACGGATCCTGGCGCGCGGCCCGGGGCGGGGCTCGGTGTAGCAGGCAGCCGGTCGCACCGAGCTGAGCGGGACGAGCGGGCGAGCTGAGCCGAGCTGAGCCGAGCGGGGCGAGCCGGGCGAGCCGGGCGAGCTGAGCCGAGCCGAGCGCGCCAAGGCGCACGCGCCGAGCCGGGTGCGCCGACCCGCACGCGCTGAGCCGCACGCGCCGAGCCGGGTGGTGTGCGTCACGGTGTGGTCGGGCCGAGCCCCCCGCATGGACGAACTGGCCCCCAAATACACGGGCCCGACCTACGCCGAGCACAACCCGGAGGCGGCCGCCACGCTTCCTGGCACGCCGCCGGGACGCCTGAACGCCCAGGGGCGCGAGCGCGCCCGCCTCAGAGCGCCCGCAGCCCCGCCGCCGTGGCCGCCGCGAGCCTGCCCAGATATCCCTTGGGCAGGTCGGCCCGCACCACCACCGAACGCCAGTAGAGCGGCCCCGACACCAGGTCGAGGGCCAGCTCCTGGTCGGCGCCCTCGCGCACCTCGCCCCGCTCGACGGCGGCCCGCACGATGCCGCTCGCGGCCCCGTGCTGCCCTTCGCGCAGCGCCTTCTGCAGGGCCTCGGCGATCTCGGGGTTGCGGGCCGCCTCCGCCTGGAGGTCGGGGATGACCTGCGAGGCGACGGGATGCCGCAGGGCGCGCGAGGTCACCTCGTACAGCAGCCGCAGGTCCCCCTCCAGCGATCCGGTGTCCGGCGCCGGGAGCCCCTGGACCGCTATGGCGGACACCAGGTCCAGTACGAGATGGAGCTTGGACCGCCAGCGGCGGTAGACGGCCGTCTTGCCGACGCCGGCGCGGCGGGCGATGCCCTCGATGGACATACGGGCGTAGCCGACGGAGGCGAGCTCTTCGAAGACGGCGGCCCGGATGGCCTCCGTCACGTCCTCGCGGAGCACGGCGGCTCCGGCGGGGGGCCTGCGGCGCGGCTTCTCGTCCTGTGGCCTGCTCGTCGTCATGCGGACAGCATAAGGCGTCACGACGATACGGTTGCGTTCCGACGTGGGGAGGTTCTACGCTCGGCGTTGCGACGATACGGGTCCGTCCCGACGTACGCCCCAGCCTCTTCGAAGGCCCCGGATGCCATCCCCCCGCCTCCCCGAGCGAAAGCCACGGACGTGAGCCAGGTCCTCGACGCACCACCGCCGCCCCGCACCGCCACGGCGGCCCCCCTCTCCCCCGCCGAACTCGCCGCCCAGTACGGCCTCACCGTCAGCGGCGCCCGCCCCTCCCTGCCCGCCTACGTCCGGCAGCTGTGGCAGCGCCGCCACTTCATCACCGCCTTCGCGACCGCCAAGCTGACGGCCCAGTACAGCCAGGCCAAGCTCGGCCAGCTCTGGCAGGTGATGACGCCGCTGCTGAACGCGGCGGTCTACTACTTCGTCTTCGGCGTCCTCATGGACACCAAGCGGGATGTGGAGGACTACGTACCGTTCCTGGTGACCGGCGTCTTCGTCTTCACGTTCACCCAGCAGTCCGTCATGGCCGGCACCCGCGCCATATCGGGCAGCCTCGGCCTGGTCCGCGCCCTGCACTTCCCGCGCGCCTCGCTGCCCATCTCGTACTGCCTGCAACAGCTCCAGCAGCTGCTCTTCTCCATGTGCGCGCTGATCGCGATCCTGCTCTGCTTCGGCGTCCCGCCCGCGCCGGCCTGGCTCCTGGTGGTCCCGGTCCTGGTCCTCCAGTTCACGTTCAACACCGGCCTCGCGCTCGTCATGGCCCGGCTCGGCAGCAAGACGCCGGACATCGCGCAGCTGATGCCGTTCGTGCTGCGGACCTGGATGTACGCGTCCGGGGTGATGTGGAGCATCGACGCGGTGCTCAAGGACCAGCGTCTGCCGCACGCCGTGCGGGTACTCCTGGAGTGCAATCCGGCCGCCGTCTACATCGACCTGACGCGGTTCGCGCTGATCGACAGCTTCCGGGCGGAGCAGCTCCCGCACCACGCGTGGGCCTGGGCGCTGGGCTGGGCGCTGCTCGCCGGGACCGGCGGGTTCATCTACTTCTGGAAGGCAGAGGAGACGTACGGCCGTGGCTGATCCGCGATCGACCGCACCCCCCACCGTCATCGTCGACCAGGTCGACATCGTCTACCGCGTGCACAGCGCGGGCGCCACGGCGGGCCGCGGCGCCGCCACCGCCGCGCTCGGCCGCATCCTGAAGCGGGGTGGCTCCGCGAGCGGCGTACGCGAGGTGCGCGCCGTCAAGAACGTGTCGTTCACCGCTCGCAAGGGCGAGGCGATCGGCCTGATCGGCACCAACGGGTCGGGGAAGTCCACACTGCTCAAGGCGGTCGCCGGGCTGCTCCCCGTCGAGCGCGGGCGCATCTTCACCGACGGCCAACCCTCCCTCCTCGGCGTGAACGCGGCCCTCATGAACGACCTGACCGGCGAGCGCAACGTCCGCCTCGGCGGCCTCGCGATGGGCATGTCGCGGGAGCAGGTCCAGGAGCGCTACCAGGAGATCGTCGACTTCTCCGGCATCAACGAGAAGGGCGACTTCATCACGCTCCCCATGCGCACGTACTCGTCCGGCATGGCGGCGCGCCTGCGCTTCTCCATCGGCTCCGCCAAGGACCACGACGTGCTGCTCATCGACGAGGCCCTGGCCACCGGGGACCGCTCCTTCCAGAAGCGCTCCGAGGCCCGCATCCGGAGGCTGCGCGAGCGCGCGGGCACGGTCTTCCTGGTCAGCCACAACAACAAGTCGATCCGTGACACCTGCGACCGGGTGCTGTGGCTGGAGCGCGGCGAGCTGCGGATGGACGGCGCCGCGGCGGACGTACTGAAGGAGTACGAACGGTTCACGGGCGGCGGCGGTCAGGAACGGACGAGATAGACCTATCCCTTACCTATCCCTTTTGTCGCATCAATACTCGCATCCCTACACTATGGGAGCGTTTAGCAACAGAAGGAGTGCGCGTGCAGCCACGGCTGAGTGTTGTCGTCCCCGTCTACAACGTCGAGCTCTACCTCGACGAGTGCCTGGAGTCCCTGGCGGCCCAGACCTTCAAGGACTTCGAAGTGGTCATGGTCGACGACGGGTCGACGGACGGCAGCGCGGCCATCGCCGAGCGCTTCGCGGCTGCCGACCCGAGGTTCCGGCTGATATCCCAGGAGAACAAGGGCCTGGGCGCGGCGCGGAACACCGGGGTGCGGGAGATGTCGCCGGACAGCGAGTACCTCGCGTTCGTGGACAGCGACGACACGCTGCCCGCGACGGCGTACGCGCTGCTGATCGAGACGCTCGACGAGACCGGATCGGACTTCGCGGCGGGCAACGTCACGCGGTTCCGCTCCGCCGGGTACGTGCAGTCGCCCGTGCACCGCGTGCCGTTCGCGGCGACCCGGCTGCGCACGCACGTATCCAGGTTCCGCCCGCTGCTGACGGACCGCACCGCGTGGAACAAGGTGTACCGCCGCTCCTTCTGGGAGAAGCACCGGCTCGCGTACCCGGAAGCCATGCTCTACGAGGACGCGCCCGTCAGCGTCCCCGCGCACTACCTCGCGGACTCCGTGGACGTCCTGAGCGAGCCGATCTACAACTGGCGCGAGCGGGAGATCGGCGAGCGCTCCATCACCCAGAACCGCACCAACCCGCAGGGTCTGATCGACCGTGTGAAGTCGATCCGCATGGTGCGCGAGTTCCTGCTCGCACGCGTCGGCGACGACCCGATGTACGCCGAGCACCTGCGGGTCTACGACCACAACGCGCTCGCCGAGGAGATCCCCCTCTTCTGGAAGGTGCTGCCCGGATCGGACGCGGCCTACCAGGAGGCGTTCCTGGAGCACGTGGGCCGCCTCGTCCGCGAGATCGGGCAGGACGCGGTGCGGGCGCTGCACGTGCCGCACAGGCTGAAGCTGTACCTGACCGTGCACCGGCGCCTGGACGAACTGATCGGCCAGCTGGAGTTCGAGAAGGAGCATCCCGGCTCGATCCCCGTCTCCGGGACGCTGCACCCGAAGGCCGACTACCCCTTCCTCGACCCGGCCGACCCCGTACCGGACGCGGTCCTGCGCCTCGGCCCTGAGCTGCGGCTGCGCAGCCGGCTCGACGAGGCCGCCTGGCACGACGGCAGGCTCTGGCTGTCCGGCTGGGCGTTCGCCCGCCAGCTCGGCGCCGAGTCGCGCGGCAAGGCGCTCAAGTCGCTGATCCTGAAGGAGAAGGGCAGCCGCCGCACGGTGCTCGTGCCGGCGCGCAGCCACGTCGACCCGGAGGCCACCGTGGCCTCCGGCGCGGAGTTCCGGCACGCCGACTGGGCGGGCTTCGGCGCGCTGGTGAACCCCGCGCGGCTTCGCCACCGCGGCAAGTGGGTCGATGGCCTGTGGTGGGTACGGATCGCCGTCGCCGGCACGGGCGCCACGCCCCGGCGCGGCCCGCTCCACGGCTCGGGCACGGGCTCCGGGCAGGCGCCGCCCGCGCACTGGGTCACCGAGGACGTCCGCGTGGCCCCGCAGATCCAGGACGGCGAGCTGGCCATCCGTGTGGAGACGGCGCACGCCCGCGCGCTGGAGGTCCGCGCCGATGGCCCCGACCGTCTCCTCGTGCGCGGCATCCTGCGCACGGCCCCGACGGGCGAGGCCCGCCTGCGCATGCGCCACCGCGAGTCCGGCACGATCCTCACGACTCCCCTGGACCTCGACGCCCCCGTGGACGGCCGCGTCCCCTTCACGGCCCTCGTCGACATGGCGACCCTGACGACCACCCGCGAAGACCACGAGCGCCTGCGCCCGACGCAGGCGGAACGCTCGATAGGCCGCTGGGACATGTCGGTGGAGGTCGTCGACGCCACCGGCGACGAGCCGAGGGCGACCCGCCTCGCCCTGATCCTGGACGACCGCGAAGGCTTCTCCGGCGCCCAGTTCCCCCACGCCGACCGCGCGGTCTACGCGCGCCGCAGCCCCGGCGGCTACCTCCAGCTCTGCGACCAGCCCGTCCAGCCCCTCGTCGACCGTGTCTCCGTACGCCCCGACGACACCGGCACCGGCACCGTCACCCTCACCGGCAGCTACCCGGCGCAGGGCGTCCACGACCTGGAGCTGGTCCTGCGCCAGACCTGGTCGGGCCACGAGTACACGTTCCCGGCGAAGGCGGCGGACGGCCGGTTCGAGGCGAGCTTCGTCCCCGCCCCCACCCACCGCTACGCCGGCGAGACCCCGCTGCGCGCGGGCTTCTGGTGGCCGTCCATCCAGAAGCCGGACGGCTCCCGCACCGCCGTCCAGCTCGCCCCGCCCGTCCACGCCCACCTCCCCCTGGAGATCACGGCACACGGCAAGCGCGTCGAGCTGCAAGCACGCCAGTACGACCAGCTGGCCCTGATGGCCCACTCCGAACTGCGCCCCGACGAGCGCAGCCGCTACCGCCAGACCCGCCTGCGCACCGAGGCCTACCCGGCCGCCCGCCACGAGCCGCTGCGCGAGGCCGTCCTGTACGACGTCTTCGGCGGCCGCATGTACGGCGACTCCCCGCGCGCCATCCACGAGGAGATGGTCCGCCGCGGCCTGCCGGTCGAGCACCTGTGGGTCGTCAAGGACGGCCAGTGCGAGGTCCCGGCCACCGCGAGGGCGGTCCGCGTGCACAGCCCCGAGTACTACGAGGCGATGGCCCGCTCCCGCTACATCGTCGGCAACACGCACTTCCCGCGCTGGCTGGAGCGCCGCGAGGGCCAGCAGATCATCCAGACCTGGCACGGCACCCCGCTGAAGCGGATCGGCTTCGACTTCGACAACGAGCACTTCGCGAGCACCCAGTACCTCACGGACCTGGACCGCGAGCGCCACCAGTGGACGATGCTGCTCTCGCCCAACCGGTTCAGCACGCCGATCCTGCGCAGCGCGTTCCGCTTCGGCGGCGACGTGGACGGCGAGCTGCTGGAGGCGGGCTATCCCCGCAACGACGTACTGATCGCCCCCGAGCACGCCGAGCACGCCGAGCACGCCGACCGCGCCGACCGCGCAGAGCGAGCCGCACGGGTGCGCCGGACCCTCGGCCTGCCCGACGGCAAGAAGGTCGTCCTGTACGCCCCGACCTGGCGCGAGGACAAGCAGCGCCACCGCGGCGGCTTCCTGCTGGACCTCCGTATCGACCTGGAGAAGGCCCGGCACGAGCTGGGCGACGACCACGTCCTCCTGGTCCGCCCGCACGCGCACATCGTGGAGCCGGTGCCGGGCGCGGGCGACGGCTTCGTGTGGGACGTGGCGGGCTACCCGGACATCATGGATCTCCTCCTGATCGCCGACGTCCTGGTCACCGACTACTCCTCGGTGATGTTCGACTTCGCCGTGACGGGCCGTCCGATGCTCTTCTTCACGTACGACCTGGAGCACTACCGCGACCGCCTGCGCGGCTTCTACTTCGACTTCGAGAAGCGCGCGCCGGGCCCGCTCCTGCCCACCTCCGACGAGCTGATCGCCGCGCTGAAGGACCTCGACGCGACGAGCGGGCCGTACGAGAAGGCGTACGACGAGTTCCGCGCCGAGTTCTGCGACCTGGACGACGGCCGGGCCGCGGCCCGCGTCGTCGACCGGATGCTCGCCCACCGAGGGACGGCCACCGCATGAGCACGCACGAAGGGGACGCCCCGATGCAGAAGCCGCAGCCGCAGCGGCAGCCGCAGCCGCCGGAGCTGAGCGTCATCGTCCACGGCCGCAACGTCCAAGGCCATCTCGCCACCGGGCTGGACGCCCTCGCCGCGCAGGCCTCCCCCGGCGTCGAGGTGGTCGTCGCCGCGGTGGGCGCCTCCGCGCAGGCCGCCGCCGCGGACCGCCCCGGCGTCACCGTCGTGCCGCTGCCCGAGGGCACGGGCGACGGCGCGGCGCGCGCCGCGGGCGCCGAGCGGGCGGCCGGCCGGTGGCTGCACTTCGTCCCCAGCAAGGACACCGTGCCGACGGGCGCGCCCCGCACCGTCGCGGACCGCGTGGCCGACCTGCCGGACGGCGTGGACGTCCTCGTCGTCGACCACGTCCGCTCGACGTGGCGGCACCAGGGGATGCCGAGCCCCGACGGCAAGTACCTCGCCAAGCAGGGCCGCCGGGACCTGCCGCTCGCGGACTGCCCGGACCTGCTGCGGGTCACGCCGTTGCTCGGCGACCGCGTGCTGCGGGCGGACTTCTGGCGGGCGCACGGCGAGCGGCTGGCCGGGGGCGACGAGACGTACGCCGCCTACGCCGCGCTACTCCTCGCGGACCGGATCGCCACGCTCGACCAAGTGGCCCTGAATGTAAGGGAGTTGCGTGCACAGAGCCTGCCCTCGGGCCCGCCCGAGGAGCGCTTCGCGGTCATCGGGCGCTACGAGTCGCTCCTCGCCCTGTGCGCCGACCTCGGCCTCCCTGCCGCACCCCGCGCCACCCTCTACGACGTGATGGTCGGCGACTGTCTGCGCGTGATCGCCCGCGAGCAGCTGCCCGACCCGGTGCGCAGGGAGTTCTTCCACCGCGCGTCGAAGGCCGCGGTCGCCTGGCGCCCGCCGGGCCATCAGCACCCGGGCGGCCTGGAAGGCATGCGGCGCCGCATCCTCGAAGAGGACGCGTACACGAAGTACCGCACGTTCCAGACCGCCAACCAGCAGCGGCGCAAGCTGAGGTCCGCGGTCGTCTCGCGCAAGCACAAGGTGGGCCTGAAGGTCCGCGACCTGCGCTACCGCAGGGAGCTGGAACGCCCCGTCGACCCGGACCTCGCCGTCTTCACGGCGTACTGGGACCGCGGCGTGGCCTGCAACCCCGCGGCCATCGCGGCGAAGCTCACCGAACTCGCCCCGCACATCCACGCGGTGTGGGTCGTGTCGGCGGCGAACGTGCCGCTGCTGCCGCCCGGCACCGACCACATCGTGCCCGGCACGCGCCGCTACTGGGAGGTGATGGCCCGCGCCAAGTACCTGGTGAACAACGTCAACTTCCCCAACGCCATCGTGAAGCGCCCCGACGCGATCCACCTCCAGACCCACCACGGCACGCCGCTGAAGCGCATGGGCCTGGACCAGCTCGACTACCCGGCGGCCTCCAAGGGCCTGAACTTCCACAACCTGCTGGCCCGCGTCGACAAATGGGACTACAGCGTCTCCGCGAACGCCCACTCCACCCAGATGTGGGAGCGCGCGTACCCCTCGCACTACACCTCCCTCGACTACGGCTATCCCCGCAACGACGTCTTCTACGGCGCGACAGCCGCCGACATCCGCGCGATCCGCGAGAAGCTCGGCATCGCGCCCGGCAGACGGGCCATCCTCTACGCGCCCACCCACCGCGACTACGAAGCCGCCTGGACCCCGCGCCTGGACCTGGCGACGCTCGCCGACCGCCTCGGCGAGGACACCGTCCTCCTCGTCCGCGGCCACTACTTCTACGGCGGCGCCGCCTCGCCGCTCGCGAGTCTGCGCAAGAGCGGCCGGGTCATCGACGTCTCGTCCTACGACCCGGTGGAGGACCTGTCGCTGGCGGCGGACGCACTGATCACGGACTACTCCTCGATCATGTTCGACTACGCCAATCTCGATCGCCCGATCGTCATCTACGCCGACGACTGGGAGACGTACGCGAAGACGCGCGGCGTCTACTTCGACCTGATGGCGCAGGCGCCGGGCCACGTGGCGCGCACGCAGGAGGAGCTGACGGCCTTGCTCGCCTCCGACGCGTGGCGCGACGAATCGGCCGCCAAGGCGCGCGAGGCGTTCCGCCGCCGCTTCTGCGAGTACGACGACGGGCGCGCCGCCGAGCGGGTCGTACGCCGCGTCTTCCTCGGCGAGAGCGAGGAGTCCCTGCCGCCCGTGACCCCGGTCGACGAGCGCACCCCGGCACCGACGCCCGAGGAGGCGACGACCCGATGACTCGGACCCCTGACGTGACGGTCACGGTGATCGTCTACAACGACGCGGACCGGCTGCCGCGCGCGGTGGCCTCCCTGCGCCGCCAGACGCACGCGAACATCGAGATCGTCATCAGCGACGACCACTCGACGGACAACACCCCTGAGGTCGCCCGGCAGTTGGCGGCCGGGGACGACCGCATCACGTACCTCCGCCTCCCCGAGAACAGCGGCGGCTGCAGCGCACCGCGCAACCGCGCGCTGGACATCGCGCGCGCCCCGTACCTGATGTTCCTGGACAGCGACGACGAACTCCCGGAGCGGGCGGTGGAGTTGCTCCTCGCGGCACACCGCGAGCGCGAGGTGGACTTCGCGATGGGGGCGGTGGAAAGGGTCCGCGTCGACACGGGCCGCACCTCCACCTGGATGCCGCACCTGGTGGCGGAGCGCCGCACGGTGGAGGGAATCGAGGCCGAGCCCTCGCTCCTCTTCGAACACCTGTCGACGAGCAAGATGTACCGTCGCGTCTTCCTGGACGGGAACAACCTCCGCTTCCCGGAGGGCATCCACTACGAGGACCAGCTCTTCTCGGCTCAGGCGTACTGCCTGGCGAAGTCCTTCACGGTGATTCCGGACCCCGTCTACCGCTGGTACATAGCGCCGTACGAGGCGGCGGAGTCGGCGTCGATCTCGAACCAGCGCCACAAGCTGACGAACGTCCGGGACCGCGTCCACGTCCAGCGTCTGATCGACGAGTTCCTGGTGTCGAGCGGCCACGCGGCGGTGCGGGAGGCCAAGGACTACAAGTTCCTGAAGCACGACTTCCGGATGTACGCGGGTGACCTGCCGTTCCGTGACGAGGAGTGGCTGAGGGGCTTCGCGGACATCGTCAACCCGTACCTGGCGGAACTGTCCCCCGGTGCGTACGCCCGCCTCCCTCGGGCCGAGCGGGTGGTCCTCCAACTGGTCCGCGACAAGCGCCTGGCGGAGGCGCAGCTGGCGGCGCGGGGCCTCGGCCACGGGGTGGCGCCGCGCGAGACGTCGATGGACGCGCAGGGCCGCGTGTACTGGGGTGGGCAGGTCCCGGAGACGGACCAGGCCCGCGTCGAACTGGACCTCTCGGACCAGGGGCTGGACTCGCGCCCCTTCCCCAGCGCGCAGTTCCGCCACGAGATCACGCGCGTGGAGCGGGGCCCCGGGGCCACGGTGACCCTGACGATCCGCACGTACGACCCGGGCCTGCGCCTCCCGGTGGGCCCGCAGATCGCCACGCTCCTCCTCGCCCCCGGCCGCCGCCGCATGAAGACCCCCTTCCGCCTGGATCCGATCCGCCCCGGCGTCTTCGAGGGCACGGCTCACCTGGACCTTGCCGCGGCGCCCCTCCCCCTCAACGGCTTCGAGGGCACCCGCCACCCGGTCCTGCAACTGACATCGGGCCACTTCCACAACACGTCCCTGCTCCTGGCCCCACTGACGTTCCCGACCCTGCGGGCCCGCATCGACTACCGCTCGGGCACAACCCCGCACGAGGTCACAGTGGAACCGGAAGGCCGCGCCGCGGGCCGCCTCCAACTCCGCTGGACCCCGGTGGGCATCACCTCGAAGGTCATACGCCCCCTGGCCCGCAAGGCCGCCACGAAAACGGGCTCACGAGCCCGAAGGGCGGCCCGCTTGCTGGCAAGCGTGACGCGCTGACCCCACCCCACCCGCCGCCCGCCGGCTCACCCCCGAGGTGAGCCGGCGACGAGCCTCCCCAGGCAGAGCCGCGACATGACCTAGCCCGCGCCTTCGACGGGTAAGCCGGTCTTGAAGACCAGCCACACGGTTTTGCCGGGATCGTGCGGCGTGACGCCGAAGTCATCGCCGAGAGCTCTCGCGAGGAAGAGCCCCCGGCCGCCCACCTCTTCGACCTCTTGGCACGGCACCTCCGGGCATCCGCCCCCGCTGTCACGCACTTCGACGCGGACAAGCGGCCCGTCGGCCACAAGCCGCAGGCTGAACTGCCGGCCCGGTGGGACACCGTGGAGCACAGCGTTGGTAGCCAGTTCGGAAACGCAGAGCCGAATGTCGTCCTGCCGATCGGTGACTCCCCACTCGGCGAGGGTCTCGACGGCAAAGCTTCGCTCCGCACCCACCGATCTGCGGGCACGGGGAAATCGTCGTTGGCGTGACAATGCCACGGTGAACCACCGCCTCGTTTTCGGGCTGCACGATCGCGAGGAACGTAGCGCTATTCGCGAAAAGCGGCAAGGTTTCCCCAAGGCGAGTACGCTCCGTGGTTCGCTTAATGTGTAAAGCGGCAAGGTCGCCGCATCGGCCAAGCAGGAGGACACCGTGAGCGACAGCACCTGGGTCAGCACCTCAATGCCCTACCTGACGCCACGCGAGAAGGGGCAGCCCGACGCCTGGGGTGCCGAGGCCGCCGCCCGGGGCGGAAAGGGCAGCCAGCGCATCGTGCATGCCGGTGAAGCGCCCGCGCCGGACGAGGTGGCCGACCTGCTCGGTGTGGCCACTGGTGAAGCAGTCGTCGTACGACGTCGCCTCATCCAACTCGACGACGAGCCCTGCGAAATGACGGACACCTACTACCCCGTGGAGATCGCCCGCGGCACCCGCCTCGCCGGCACGGGCAAGATCCGCGGCGGAGCCGTGACGCTCCTGGCCGAGCTCGGCCACGTCGGCGTTCGCGTCCGTGAGGACGTGACCGCACGCATGCCCGACGCCGCCGAGCGCGAAGCCCTGCACCTGGACGCGGACGAGCCGGTCCTGCGGCTGAGCAGAGTCACCCTGGACGGCGACGGCCGGCCGGTCCAGGTCGACATGATGGTCATGCCCGCACACCGCCAGCGGCTCCGCTACGAGATCAGGATCGGATGACAGTGCCCCACACCGACAACGGCACAGCAGACCCTCGCTCCCTGCATGAGCGGATCGCCGCCGACCTCAGGGACGAGATCATGAGCGGCGACCTCGCTCCGGGCTCGAAGCTGCCCTCCACGAACCAACTGAAGGAGCGTTTCGACGCGTCCAACGCCACCATCCAGAAGGCCCTGCACCTCCTCAAGGACGAGCGGCTCGTCATCGGCCGCGCCGGGGCGGCGGTCACCGTGCGCGAGCACCGGCAGCGGACGATGCGGCCCGCCTCGTACATGGCCCCTGCGCCTCCCGGAGAGCCCTACCGCTGGCTCACCGAGGCGGCCAAGCAGGGCGCGCGGGCGCACAGCACCCTGCTGGAAGTGACCGAGGCACTACCCCCGGCCGACGTCTCGGCCGCCCTGAACCTCGCCGATGGCCAGGCGGCCGTACTCCGCCGCCAAGTCCTCCACCTCGACGACGAACCGGTCGAACTCGTCGCGTCCTACTACCCGTTGAGCCTCGCCCACGGCACCCCCATCACGGGCAGACAGAAGATCCGGGGCGGCACCCCGGCCCTCCTCGCCGAACTGGGCTTTCCGCCCCGCCTGAGTGTGGACCGGGTCTCCGCCAGAGTCCCCACCCAGGAGCAGTATCAGGCGCTGCGCCTCCCGAGCGACCTGCCCGTACTGCGTACTCTGCGCGTCGTCTACAGCGACGACGGCCGCCCCATCGAGGCCACGGTCATGGTCAAGGCAGGCCATCTCTACGAGCTGCAATACGAGTTCGCCCCGGAGTGAGACAGCCGGGCCGTCGCCCCTCAACCCACCACCTCGTACAGCACCTGCGCCCTCGGCCCGGACCCCGCCACCCGCAGCGCGGGGTCGTCACGCCCCAGACCGCCGTCCCCCGGATACTCCACGATCCACCGCACCCCGTAGCGGTGCAGTATGTCCAGGCGCTCCGCGCGCGGCGTGCCCGAGGCGAAGTAGGCGCGCACCGCAGCCACCCGCGCCTCCTGGTCCGGCAGGAAGAAGTCCGGATAGCCGGGGGCCACCGTGTAGGGGCCGTAGGCCGGGATCTGGCGGGACGGGAAGGTCTTCGCCATCACCACGTCACCGTAGTGGACCTGCGCCGCCAGCCAGTTGTAGCCGGGCCACGGCGGCTCGTACTTGGCGGCCACCGGCCCCGGCAGGACCGAGCGCGGCACCACGTAGCCGAGCGTTCCCGCCTGGGTCCACGCGCCCAGCAGCAGGGCCCCGCCGAGCAGGGCGGCGCAGGTGCGGCGCACCGCCGGGCGTCCCGCCTCGAAGACCTCCAGCGCCGCCGCCACCTGCGCGGGGATCAGGGCCGCAGGCAGCACCCTCCCCCACGAGTAGTGGCCGGTCAGGCCGCCCGCCGCGAACATCGTCGCGCCGAGGGCGAAGAAGAGGCCCAGAGGGTCCCGGTGGTCCCTGCGCCAGCGCCGCGCCAGGGCCGCGACGCCCAGCAGGGCAAGGCCGAAGTGCGGCAGCAGGCCCCGGTACAGCGAGCGGTGGATCTCCTCCAGGCCGCCGGCCCCGAAGAGGCCGAAGAAGGAGTAGTACGGCCAGGCGGCGAGGATCAGCAGGCCGAGGGCCAGGCCGCCGGCCAGACGCACCAGCACCGCCCGCGTCGGCCACGGCCGCGCCCCCAGCACCATCGCGAGCGCCCCGAACGACGCCACGACCCCCGTGAACTGGTGGCTCAGGAGGATCACGGACCAGAGCGCGCCCAGGCCGAGAAAAGCGAGCAGGCCCCCGCCCCGCAGGGACTTCCGCAGCAGCGCCCAGAAGTGGAAGGAGACGCCGAGCGCGAACGTACTCGGGTACGAGATCGTCAGCGCGAGTGAGTTCAGGCCGAGGAACCCGCTCCAGCTGAAGAGCCCCGGGCCCCAGAGGAGGAGCAGGCAGAGAAGGGATAGCGGCGCCGCCCCCTTGCGCGTACTGAACGTACGTACGAAGTGTCGGACACCCGTCACCAGCAGCCCGAGGCCGACCAGCGCGGCCAGCCGCAGCACGACGAACGTGCCGAGCCCCGTCGCCTTGGCCAGGCAGCCGAGCAGCAGCGTCCAGGGGGAGTAGTAGGGGCTCGGCGTGTCCGCGTCGACCAGTGGGTCGCCGGGGCTCAGCAGGTCATGGCGCAGGCGTTCGATCGTCGCCGCGTGGACGCCGAGGTCGCCCGCCCAGGGCAGACGGACGATCACGCAGAGGAGCAGGACGAGGGCGAGCAGGAGGGGCAGGGCGAGGGCATGCGGTACGAAGGAGAGCCGTACGAGGGTGCGCGGGGCCCGTATGACCCCCTTAGTGGCGGCGCGCATCGTGCTGGAAGACCCACGTCCGGTAGACCAGGAAGCGGAACGCCGAGGCCAGGCCGATCGACAGTGCCTTGGCGAGGTTCGAACCGAGCGGTCCGCTCATGTCCGCGCCGTGGTACGCCGCGTAGAACAGGACGCTCTCCATCACGACGCCGATGCCGCTGAAGACGAAGAAGAGGGCGATCTGCCGCTTGGTGCGCGAGGCGCGGTCCCGGTACGCGAAGAAGCGGAAGCCGAGGTAGTTGGTACCCATGGCCACGCAGCTGGCCAGGACCGTCGACGTCATCGGGCCCGAACCCAGACCGTGCAGGAGGAAGTTGAAGACGACGAGGTTGACGGCGACGCCGCTGCCGCCGACCACGCCGAACTTCGCCAGCTCCAGGGAGAGCCTGCGCAGCCGCGCGAGGCCGGGGCCGGGCGAGGGGGCGGGGGCGGGCCTGGGCCTGGGCGTAGGCGCGGGCCCGGCGGATGGCGCCGGAGCGGGCGGGACGGAGGCGACCGGCGGCGCGTCCTTCAGGACGGGCGCCGTCATCCGCGCGCCCCCGAGCCGCCGAGCCCAGAGCCAGTCCCCAAGCCCGACCCCGACCCTCTCGCGTCAGCACGCGACCCCGCCGCCCCCGCGCCGAGCCGCAGCTTCCACGGCATCACGATCGACTCCAGCTGCACCATCAAGTTCATCTTCGATTCGCCGACCGTCCGGTCCTCGAAGTGGATCGGCACCTCCATGACGCCGAAGCCGCGCCGCAGCGCCCGGTACTTCATCTCGACCTGGAAGCTGTAGCCCGCGCTGTCCACGGAGGCCAGGTCGATGGCGCGCAGGGCGTCCGCGCGCCAGAGGTTGAAGCCGCCGGTGATGTCGCGGACGCGGGTGCCGAGGATCGTGCCGGCGTAGGCGTTGGCCCAGCGGGAGAGCAGCTTGCGGTGGGCGCCCCAGGCGTCGGAGAGCGTGCCGCCCTGCACGTACCGGCTGCCCATGACGACACCCGCGTCGGTGGCGAGGGCGACGCCGAGCAGCTCGGCGACCTTCTCGACGGGGTGGCTGCCGTCGGCGTCCATCTGAAGCACGTACCGCGCGCCCTCGGCGACGGCCCGCGTCATACCTGCCGCGTAGGCCCGGCCGAGGCCGTCCTTCTCGGTGCGGTGCAGGACGCTCATGCGGGCGCTGCCGTACCGCTCGGCGAAGCGTTCGGCGATGTCACCGGTGCCGTCGGGGCTGGAGTCGTCGACGACGAGGAGCCGCAGGCCGGGCAGCGGCAGCGCCATCAGGGCCTCGGCCATGCCGGGCAGGTTCCCCGCTTCGTTGTACGTCGGCATCACGACGGTCAGCGCGGTGGCGGCCCAGGCTTCGGGCAGCCGCGCGGCGAGGCCGTCGGGGAGGTCGTCGGAGAGGTTCTCCGGGGTGTTCACAGTCACGGCTCAAGCCCTTCGGTGGTCCGCGGTCGATGGGTGGTCCGGTTCCCTGCGCTATGGATCTCGTACCTCCGTCAGACAATCTCACCCACCTTAGACCAAATGCCCGAATTGATGGGGTATGGCGAATCTCATCACCCATTCCGCGCCACGCAGGCAACCAATCAGGCCAAGGAAAGCTCCGCCCGGAGGCACCTGAGGCGTCCCTACCTCCACGATCACCGAGCGGCAACAAGAGATCCGCTACCGAAGACGCCGCGACGTACACCCACGTTGCCCGGACACGCAGACGGGGGCGCCCCGAGCCACAAGGCCCGGGGCGCCCCCACCAGTCACGTACCGCGAGGAACGCCTACGGAAGAACCGCCTACGAATGCGTACGCAACAACGTCCGCATCGTCCGCATCGCCACCGACAGATTCGCCAGATCGAACGCGTCGGAACTCTGGATCTCCTCCAGCGTCGTCCGCGCCCGGCTCAGGATCGGCGCGTTCTTCTCCTCCCACGCCTTGAAGCGCTGCTCCGGCGTCGACTCGCCGTTGCCCGCCGCGAGGACGTCCGCCGTCAGCGCGGCGTGCGCCGCGTACAGGTCCTCGCGGATGGAGGCCCGCGCCATGGACTGCCAGCGGTCGGCCCGGGGCAGCTCGATGATGCGGTCCATGAGCTGGGTGATGCGCAGCCGGTCGGCGAGGTCGTAGTAGACCTCGGCGACGGCCATCGGCTCCTTGCCCACCCGGTCGGCGACCGCGACGATGTCGAGCGCCGGGAAGGCGGACGAGAAGCCCGCGACGCGCTGGGCGAGCGCGTCGGGAACGCCCGCGCCCGTCAGCTCGTCACAGATGCTCTGGTACCACTCCTGGTCCGAGCCGCGCAGCAGCCTCGGCAGCTCGCCCCAGACCTGGGCGACGCCCTCGCGGAAGAAGGCGATGGTCTCGGCCAGCTGGAGCGGCTGCGGCCGGTTGTTGAGCAGCCAGCGCGAGCCGCGCTCGACGAGGCGGCGCGAGTGCAGCCGTACGCGCGTCTGCACATCGGCGGCGACGACATTGTCGAGCGCCTCGACGGCGTCCCAGACCTCGCTCAGCCCGAAGATCTCCCGCGCGGCCAGCTGGGCCCGCACGATCTCTTCGAGCGAGGCGCCCGTCTCCTCCCGCAGCCGGTGCAGGAAGGTCGAACCGCCGGTGTTCACCGTGTCGTTGACGAGTACGGTCGTGACGATCTCGCGGCGCAGCGCGTGCCCGTCGACCTGCTCCGGAAACCTATCGCGCAGCGCCTTCGGGAAGTACGCGTGCAGCAGGCGCCGCAGGTAGGGGTCGTCGGGCAGCGTCGTCTGGATCAGCTCGTCGGCGGCCGTGATCTTCGTGTAGGCGAGGAGGACGGCCAGCTCGGGCTGGGTCAGGCCACGGCCGGAGTTGAGCAGTTCGCGGATCTGCCGGTCGTTGGGCAGGAACTCCAGGCCCCGGTCGAGGTGGCCCTGCTTGCCGAGCCGGCGCATGAAGCGCTGGTGGGCGTGGAGCAGGGAAGGCGACTGGGTGACGGCGTTGGCCAGCGCGGTGTTCTGCGCGTAGTTGTTGCGCAGCACCAGCTGACCGACCTCGTCGGTCATCTCGGCGAGCAGCTTGTTGCGCTGCTTGACCGTCATGTCGCCGTCCGTGACGACCGCGTTGAGCAGGATCTTGATGTTCACCTCGTGGTCGGAGGTGTCCACGCCCGCGCTGTTGTCGATGGCGTCCGTGTTGATGCGGCCACCGGCGCGCGCGAACTCGATGCGGCCCAGCTGGGTGAGGCCGAGGTTGCCGCCCTCGCCGACGACCTTGACGCGCAGGTCGGCGCCGTTGACGCGGATCGCGTCGTTCGCCTTGTCGCCGACGTCGGCGTTGGACTCCGCCGACGACTTCACGTACGTACCGATGCCGCCGTTCCACAGCAGGTCGACCGGTGCCTGGAGGATGGCCTTCATCAGGTCGGCCGGGGTCATCTTGGCGACGCCGGTCTCGATGCCGAGGGCCTCGCGGATATGGGCGTTGAGCTGGATCGCCTTGGCGGTACGGGGGAAGATCCCGCCGCCGGAGGAGAGCAGTCCCTTGTCGTAGTCGGCCCAGGAGGAGCGCGGCAGTTCGAACAGGCGGCGGCGCTCGGCGTAGGAGGTCGCGGCGTCCGGCTTCGGGTCGATGAAGATGTGCCGGTGGTCGAAGGCTGCGACCAGGCGGATGTGCTCGGAGAGCAGCATGCCGTTGCCGAACACGTCACCGGACATGTCACCGACGCCGACGACCGTGAAGTCCTCGGACTGGGTGTCGCAGCCCAGCTCCCGGAAGTGCCGCTTCACGGACTCCCAGGCGCCGCGGGCGGTGATGCCCATGCCCTTGTGGTCGTAACCGGCGGAGCCTCCGGAGGCGAACGCGTCGCCGAGCCAGAAGTCGTAGTCCTCCGCGACCTTGTTGGCGATGTCGGAGAACGTCGCCGTGCCCTTGTCGGCGGCGACCACGAGGTACGTGTCGTCCTCGTCGTGCCGGACGACGTCCACCGGGGGCACGACCGCACCGGTGACGAGATTGTCGGTGATGTCGAGCAGCGCCGAGATGAACGTCTTGTAGCAGGCCACGCCCTCGGCGAGCCACGCGTCGCGGTCCTCCGACGGGTCGGGCAGCTGCTTGGCGACGAAGCCGCCCTTGGCGCCGACCGGCACGATGACGGTGTTCTTCACCATCTGCGCCTT
Organism: Streptomyces sp. NPDC003032; assembly: GCF_053591415.1. NCBI lineage: Bacteria > Bacillati > Actinomycetota > Actinomycetes > Kitasatosporales > Streptomycetaceae > Streptomyces > Streptomyces sp. NPDC003032. The sequence continues at coordinate 134,742 of NZ_JBSFTT010000021.1, forward strand.
GACCAGGCCGAGGATCTCCGTACGGAAGTCCTCGCGCCGGTCGGACCAGCGCAGACCCCCGCGCGCGACCTTGCCGAAGCGCAGGTGCACGCCCTCGACGCGCGGCGAGTACACCCAGATCTCGTACGCGGGTCGGGGCGCGGGCAGGTCGGGGATGGCCTGCGGGTCGAACTTCATGGAGACGTAGTGGTGCGGCTCGCCGCTCTCCGTCTTCTGGAAGAAGTTCGTCCGCAGGGTCGCCTTGATGACGGTGAGGAAGGACCGCAGGATCCGGTCCTCGTCGAGCGACGCGACCTGGTCGAGCGCTCCGTCCAGTTCCTCCAGGAGCCCGTCGGTCAGCTCGGTACCGGCGCGCTGGTGGTCCGGCGACATCCGGGCCTCGAAGAGCGAGACGAGCAGCCGGGTGGTGTGGACGTTGTTGCGGAGGGTGTCCTCCATGTAGTCCTGGCTGAAGGTGGAACCGGCCTGGCGCAGGTACTTGGCGTAGGCCCGAAGGACCATCGCCTGACGCCAGTTGAGGCCCGCGCGCAGCACCAGCGAGTTGAAGCCGTCGACCTCGGCCGCGCCGGTCCAGGCGGCGGCGAAGGCCTCCTGGAAGCGCTCGCGGCCGTCGTCGCCGAGGTAGTCGTCGTTGCCGTTCGGCGACTTGGGCATGCGCAGCCCGAAGTCATAGATCCACGCGTGCGTACGGTCCGAGCAGCGCAGCTCGTACGGACGCTCGTCGGTGACCTCGACGCCGAGGCGCTGCAGGACGGGCAGCACCGCGGAGAGGGAGACCTGCTCACCGGCGCGGTAGATCTTGAAGCGGCGCTCACCGGGCGCGGCGCCCACCGGCTCGTACAGGGAGAGCGCGAAGTCCCTGGGCCCCTGCGCGAGCTGCTCCAGGTGCTGGAGGTCGGCGACGGCGGCGCGCGGCGTGTGGTCGGCCTTGTAGCCCTCGGGGAAGGCGGCACCGTAGCGGCGCAGCAGCTCGGCGGCGCGCTCCTCGCCGCACTCGGCGGTCAGCGCCTCGGCGAAGCCGTCGGCCCAGGAGCGGGCGGCGTCGACGAGCCGCCCCTCGATGCGCTCGATGTCGGCGTCGGAGAGGTCGGGGACCTCGGCGCCCTTCGGCACCCTGACCACGAAGTGGATGCGGGAGAGGATCGACTCCGTGTTCCAGGCGGTGAAGTCGACGCTGGCGCCGTTCAGCTCCTCCTTGAGGATGTCGATGATCCGCAGCCGGACGCCGGTGGTGTAGCGGTCGCGCGGCAGGTAGACGAGGGCGGAGTAGTAGCGGCCGTACTCGTCCTTGCGCAGGTAGAGCCGGAGCCGACGCCGCTCCTGGAGGTAGAGGACGCTCGTCACGATGGAGCGCAGCTCGTCGGCCGGGGTCTGGAACAGCTCGTCGCGCGGGTACGTCTCCAGGATCTGGAGCAGGTCGCGCCCGTCGTGGCTGTTGGCGGAGAACCCGGCGCCCTTCAGCACCTCCTGCACCTTGCGGCGGATGACCGGCACGCGCCGCACGGACTCGGTGTACGCGGCGGACGAGAAGAGCCCGAGGAAGCGCCGCTCGCCCACCACATTGCCCGCGGCGTCGAACTTCTTCACGCCGACGTAGTCGAGGTAGCTGGGGCGGTGCACGGTCGCCCGGCTGTTGGCCTTGGTCAGGACGAGCAGCTTGTGCTCGCGGGCCTTGGCGCGCGCGTCGGCGGGCAGCCGGTTGAAGGACGGGCTGACCGGGTGGTGGTCGTCGCCGTGCTGCGGGTCGGCGCGCAGGATGCCGAGGCCGGTGCCGGGCACGGCGGCCAGGGAGTCCTCGTCCGTGAGGTTGTACTCGCGAAAGCCCAGGAAGGTGAAGTGGTTGTCGGCGAGCCAGCGCAGCAGCTCGCGGGCCTCCTCCACCTCCTGGTCGCGCAGGTCGTCCGCGGTGGGCTCGGAGGGCAGCTCGTCGGCGATGCGCAGCGCGGCGTCGCGCATCTTCTCCCAGTCCTCGACGGTCTCGCGTACGTCGCTGAGGATCCGGAGCAGATCGGCGGTGATCTGCTTGAGGTCGGCACGGTCGGTCTCGCGGTCCATCTCGACGTGGATCCACGACTCCACGAGCGCGTCGTGCGGCCGCTCGGCGCCCGCCTCGCCGGGCAGCACCTCCAGGAGCTTGCCGGTCAGGTCACGGCGCACGATGACCTGGGGGTGGATCACCACATGGATGCCGCGGCCCTGGCGGGAGAGCTCGTTGGTGACGGAGTCGACGAGGAAGGGCATGTCGTCGGTGACGACCTCCACGACGGAGTGGCTGCACGTCCAGCCGTTCTCCTCGACCGTCGGGGTGTGGACCCGCACGTTGGCCGTGCCCTGGGGGCGGTTCTCCGCGAGCCGGTAATGGGAGAAGGCGGCACCGAAGACGTCGACCGGGTCTCGGTCGGCCAGATCCTCGGGGGCGGTGTGCAGGTAGTAGCGCTGGAGGAACGCGAGAGCCATGTCCTGATCCGGCGTGGCCTCGCTCGTCGTCCCAGTCGGTGCACCGCTCGGTAGGCGCCCCCCGACCGGGCTGTTCTCAGCTACCCGGGCGGCCCGCGCGAGCAGCTCGGTCTTGGCTTCGTCCAGCTTGGTCTGCATTGTCCTCTGACTCCTGCCGCGCGCCATTGCGCGACGTAGAAGGAAGTGATGTGACGTAACGCCGCAGCCCGGGGTCTCCGGCCGGAATCGACGTTATGCCGCGGTGGGGGAAGAGCGGTCGGCTTTCCGCCATTTTCAGCGGTTCCACCGACAGATGCAGCGGATGTGCTGACAGATGCGGCTGTTCCGCTGACAGGTGGCTTGCTCGGCCCGGTCGTCCGCACCGCGAAGAGGCGTCAGCGAGGGCCCGGGCACGGATGTCCTCCGTGTTTCCCGGGCGCAGGGCGGAGGCACCGATGCCTCCGCGGGATATCGCGCTGATCACGGGTCAAGGCTATCGCCCCGCACCCGGGAACCGTCATGAGCCGTATGTGTACAAAAGCAGGGGCAGAACCTGGACAGTCTGCACAGTGCGGCCGGGGCGCGGCCCTGCTGTCGACCCCCTTGGCAAACCGGACGCGGGGATGCACGTTGAGCGGGACGGACAACGGACACGCACGACGGACAGCGCACAGCGCACAGCGCACGACGGACAACGGACAACGGACATCCGTGACGACTCGGGAAGCGAGCACCGATGGCAGCCAAGATCCTGATAGTGACCGGCGACGCGGCGGAGTCCCTGGAGGTCCTGTACCCCTACCAGCGGCTGCGCGAGGAGGGGTACGACGTCCACATCGCCGCCCCGGCCCGCAAGAAGCTGCGGTTCGTGGTGCACGACTTCGAGCCGGGCTTCGACACGTACACGGAGAAGCCGGGCTACACCTGGCCCGCGGACCTGGCCTTCGCCGAGGTGGAGCCCGGTCAGTACGTCGCCCTGGTGATCCCGGGCGGCCGGGCCCCGGAGTACCTGCGCAACGACCCGGAGCTCCGCAAGATCCTCAAGTCCTTCTTCGACGCGGACAAGCCGGTCGCGCAGATCTGCCACGGCCCGCTCCTGACGGCGGCGATCGGCGGCCTCACCGGGCGCAGGGTCACGGCGTACCCGGCCCTGGAGATGGACATGCAGGCGGCGGGCGCGACCTTCCAGGACGCGGAGGCGGTGGTCGACGGCACGCTGGTCTCGGCCCGGGCGTGGCCGGATCACTCGGGGTGGATGAGGGAGTTCTTGACGGTACTGAGGGCGAAGGCACCGGTGACGTGAGGGGCGACGTACGCGGGCGCCTGCGGTAGCTGCGGATTCTGCCGGCCGTCTCTCCCCTGCGCCGTCTCGCCCACCTACTCCTCACGGAACCTCAGGGAACGTCTCAGGCAGCGAACCGCTCCGCCACGACCACGGCTTCCGCCAGACTGTCCACGACGGGCACCCCGGCCGCCTCCAGACTCCCCCGGCTGTGCGAGCCCCCGGTGTAGAGCACGGCCCGCGCGCCCACGTGCGCGGCGGCGACCGCGTCATCGACGGCGTCCCCGATCACGACGACCCGCTCGGCGGCGGCGACGACACCCTCCAGCGCGGCGAGGTGCCGCACCATCCGCTCGGCCTTGCCGGCATGCGAGTCGTCGGTGCGCCCGTCGATCCGCACGAAGTGCTCCTGGATTCCGTGCCGGCGCACGATCGGCACCAGACGCTCATGCGGAGCCAGCGACAACAACGACTGCGTACGCCCGTCAGCGCGCCGCTCGGCCAGCAGCTGAGCGGCGCCTTCGGTGAGCCCGCACCCCTCGGCCCGAGACCAGTAGTGCCGGTGGAAGACGGCGTCCATGACCCGCCACTCGCTCTCACTCGGCAGCCGCCCCATCAGCCGCTCGTAGAACCGCGGAATCGGCACGCAGTACAGCTCGCGATACCGCTCCAGCGTGATCGGCTCAAGCCCGATCTCCGCGAAGGAGGCGTTGGTCGCCTCGATCACCGCATGAATGTCATGCAGGAGCGTCCCATTCCAGTCCCAGACGATATGCGCCCCACGCGGTCTCCCCATCCCCAAAACCTACCCTTTCCGCCACTTTCCCTATCCCGCCAAGCGATACGCCCCGCCGCTTCGCGGCAGCCATCTCCCACCCACCCGTGCACCCCGGACCAGACCTCCACACAGGAACACCCCGCTCCTACCCGAGCCGCCCAACCCAGGGGCAAACGGGCGAGTGGGTGGCAGACATCCGCCGCGAAGCGGCGGGCCAGGGCGACCGGACCGGCAGACACCCCGCACACGCCCCCCAGCTCAGCCCAGCCCACCCCCAGGCCCCCTACCCAATCAGCCCAGGAATCTCCTGCGTAGCAAACCAAAGCAGCTCATGATCCTCCGCCCCATCCACCACGAACCGCGCATCAGCATCGCCCTGATCCGCCGCCCCCAACGCCGAGACCGCCGCCTCCACGTCCCCCTCCGCATCCTCCGCATCCACATGCACCGCCGCCGCCACCTTCCCCAAGGAAAGCCCCGCAGAGATCCGCACCTCCCCGAGCGCCGCCCCCGCGCCGAGCCCCCGGTCGGAATCGACGACGGTCACCACGGCCGCCCCGTCCGGCGCGCCCGCCCCGCCCGGCGCGCCCGCCCCGCCCGCCCCGCCCGGCGCGTCCGGCACATCCGCCGCGAGGACGACCCTCCGCCGCGCCGCCAACGGCTCCTCCGCCAGCATCCGCAGCGACGCCAGCGCCGCCCGGTTCAGCGCCGCGTACTCAAGCTCCTCGATGTCGTCCGAGACGTACCACTCCCGCAGAGCCGGAGTCACGGCGTAAGCGACCAGCGGTCCGGGCCCCAGCTCGCCCGCCTCGTACGCCTCGGCGAGCCGGGGCAGGGTCAGAGGAACGTAGACGCGCATGGCTGACCGCTTTCGTTCGTGTCCGTTCGAAGACGGACCTTCATGGCCGTAGAAGACCTTCAGGATACGTGCGGGAGTCCCCGATCGAGCTCAGCCCACCGTCCACGGAGCCGTCCACACCGGTCCACGGATTCACCCCCCACACCCCAGACGGCACCGCGTTCCCAGCCCCTCCGGCCCGCCTGATAGGTGAACCGACACCTCTCCCCCGCCCCACCCCTCAAGCCCTTGCGCACCCCGCCCCCATCCCCGTACAAGATCCCCAACACAAAAAGTTACTCCCCGGTAAAACGGAGGCACCTCATGCGCAAGGTAATGACAAGGCCCCGCCCGCGCCCTTCGGCAACACGCCCCTCAGCAACCCGCCCGCCCACAGGCCGCCCACCCACCCGCAAAGACTCACGGCGCCCCACGGACCGCTCCCCGGCCCACCCGCCAAGGACAACCAGGACGATCCCGGCCCAGCCACCCCCACACCCCACGGAACTCTTCGCCGAACGCCTCGTCCTGGTCCTCAGCGGCCAACGCCCCCTGTACTGGGTGGCCCGGCACATCGCCAACACGGCGTACGACGAACTGGCCCGCCTGGCAGAGCTCAGCCCCCTCTGCACGGACGGCCACCGCCCCACGATCCGCCGCATCGGCCACTACCAGCCGCACCCGGAGGCATACGAGGTCTTCGCCCGCATCGCGACGGGCCCAAGACTGCGCGCACTGGCGTTCCGCCTGGCCCTGGGCGCAGACCGGAAGTGGCGCTGCACAGCAGTGGAAATGGAGAAGACCTGACCGAGAAAACCCAAGCCAAAGGGGCCGGGGGAAACCCCCCGGCCCCTCTCACCTGGTCCACGAAACGAGGCTCAGCTCACCCAGGCAACCAGAACGAGGCTCAGCTCACCCAGGCCACAGACGAGCCTCAGCCCAAGCGCACCGCGATCCGCCCCGTCACAGCGACAGCGCTACTTCTTGCGCCGCCGCCCGCCCTTCTGAGCCTTACGCCGCTCCGCCCGAGTCATCCCGTCCGCCTCGGACCGCACACCCGCGCCATCTGTGGCGAAGTCACCCTCGTCGACGCCGCCCTCGGCGTTGGGCGCCTGGAAGTGCAGCCGGTCCGGCCGCTGCGGAGCCTCAAGCCCCTTGGCCCGGATCTCCGGCCGCGCCGGAGCGCCGCCACCCGCACCGGCCCCAGCCGGAACCGCGTCCTGCACGCCGTCCTTGGTCAGCGAGGCCGCACGCGCCCCGTCCTCGACCGGAACCTCCTCGACCTGCTGCTCGACCTGGACCTCCAGGTTGAACAGGTAGCCGACGGACTCCTCCTTGATGCCGTCCATCATGGCGTTGAACATGTCGAAGCCCTCACGCTGGTACTCGACCAGCGGGTCCTTCTGCGCCATGGCACGGAGGCCGATGCCCTCCTGGAGGTAGTCCATCTCGTAGAGGTGCTCACGCCACTTGCGGTCGAGCACCGACAGGACGACCCGCCGCTCCAGCTCACGCATGATGTCGGAGCCGAGCTGCTCCTCACGCGCCGCGTACTGCTGGTGGATGTCGTCCTTGATGGACTCGGAGATGAACTCGGCGGTGAGGCCCGCGCGGTCGCCCGCCGCGTCCTCCAGCTCCTCGACGGTGACCGCGACCGGGTAGAGCTGCTTGAAGGCGCTCCACAGCCGGTCCAGGTCCCACTCCTCGGCGAAGCCCTCGGCGGTCTCGGCGGCGATGTACGCGTCGATGGTGTCGTCCATGAAGTGCGCGATCTGCTCGTGCAGATCCTCGCCCTTCAGGACGCGGCGACGCTCTCCGTAGATGACCTCGCGCTGGCGGTTGAGGACCTCGTCGTACTTGAGGACGTTCTTACGGGTCTCGAAGTTCTGCTGCTCCACCTGCGACTGGGCGGAGGCGATGGCGCGCGTCACCATCTTGTTCTCGATCGGCACGTCGTCGGGGACGTTGGCCATCGACATGACCCGCTCGACCATCTGCGCCTTGAACAGGCGCATCAGGTCGTCACCCAGCGAGAGGTAGAACCGCGACTCACCGGGGTCACCCTGGCGTCCCGAACGGCCACGCAGCTGGTTGTCGATACGACGCGACTCGTGCCGCTCCGTTCCGAGGACGTAGAGGCCGCCCAGCTCCTTGACCTCTTCGAACTCCGCCTTGACGGCCCGCTCGGCCTTCTCCAGGGCGGCGGGCAGCGCGGCGGCCCACTCCTCGACGTGCTCGTCGGGGTCGAGGCCGCGCTGGCGCAGCTCTGCCTCGGCGAGGTCGTCGGGGTTGCCGCCGAGCTTGATGTCGGTGCCTCGGCCGGCCATGTTCGTGGCGACGGTGACGGCGCCCTTGCGGCCGGCCTGGGCGATGATCGGCGCCTCACGGTCGTGCTGCTTGGCGTTCAGCACTTCGTGCTGGACGCCCCGCTTCGACAGCTGCTGCGAGAGGTACTCCGACTTCTCCACGGAAGTGGTGCCGACCAGGATCGGCTGCCCCTTCTCGTGCTTCTCCGCGATGTCGTCGACGACGGCGGCGAACTTCGCGACCTCGGTGCGGTAGATCAGGTCGGACTGGTCGGCGCGGACCATCGGCCGGTTCGTCGGGATCGGCACGACGCCCAGCTTGTAGATCTGGTGGAACTCGGCGGCCTCGGTCATCGCCGTACCGGTCATGCCGGAGAGGCCGCTGTCGTAGCCCTCGCGCTTGTAGAGGCGGAAGAAGTTCTGGAGGGTGATGGTCGCAAGGGTCTGGTTCTCGTCCTTGATGTCCACCCCTTCCTTCGCCTCGATCGCCTGGTGCATGCCCTCGTTGTAGCGGCGGCCGGCGAGGATACGGCCGGTGTGCTCGTCGACGATCATGACTTCGCCGTCGATGACGACGTAGTCCTTGTCGTTCTTGAAGAGTTCCTTGGCCTTGATGGCGTTGTTGAGGTAACCCACCAGAGGCGTGTTCACCGACTCGTAGAGATTGTCGATGCCGAGCCAGTCCTCGACCTTGCTCACGCCGGACTCGTGGATGGCGACGGTGCGCTTCTTCTCGTCGACCTCGTAGTCCCCGGTCTCCTCGATGCCCTTGAGGGGGTTGCCGGGCTCACCCCTGGTGAGGCGGGTGACCAGCTTGGCGAAGTCGCCGTACCACTTGGTGGCCTGGTCGGCGGGGCCGGAGATGATCAGCGGCGTACGGGCCTCGTCTACGAGGATCGAGTCGACCTCGTCGACGATCGCGAAGTTGTGGCCGCGCTGCACCAGCTCGTCCTGCGACCACGCCATGTTGTCGCGGAGGTAGTCGAAGCCGAATTCGTTGTTCGTGCCGTACGTGATGTCGCAGCTGTACTGCTCGCGGCGCTGGGCCGGCGTCATATTGGCGAGGATGCAGCCGACGCTCAGGCCCAGGAACTTGTGGACGCGACCCATCATGTCGGAGTCGCGCTCGGCCAGGTAGTCGTTGACCGTGATGATGTGGACACCCTTGCCGGACAGGGCGTTCAGATACGCGGGAAGCGTGCCGACGAGGGTCTTGCCCTCACCGGTCTTCATCTCCGCGACATAGCCCATGTGCAGCGCGGCGCCGCCCATCATCTGGACGTCGTAGTGGCGCTGGCCCAGGACGCGCTTGGCGGCCTCACGGACCGTCGCGAAAGCCTCGGGCAGGAGGTCGTCGAGGGTCTCGCCGTCGGCGTAACGCTCCTTGTACTCCTGGGTCAGCGCGCGCAGCTCGGCGTCGGAGAGGCTGACGAAGTCCTCTTCGATGGAGTTGACCTGGTCCGCGATGCGGTGCAGCTTGCGCAGGATCTTGCCTTCGCCTGCACGCATGATCTTCGAGAGGACGGACACGGGGGTTGGTCTCCTTGCCGGTCGGGCCTGGCATGGTCGGTTTTACTCGTCGGGCAACGGCCATCGTATGCGAGGACCCGGCCGCCCCGGGAGGTCTGCCATGAGGTCAACGGACGAGGGGCGCCGAAGGTGCCGGGTCGCGCTCACGAGTGCCTCGCGAGTGGTGCTCGAAAGTGCCTCACGAGCGTTACTCGAAGTGCCTCACGAGTGGTGCTCGCGAAGGACGGCGAAAAACACTGGCCCCCAGGGCAACGCCCCCGCATCATCGCTTGATGGAGCCCGTCACACTCACCACCGAACGTCTGAGCCTGCGCGTCTTCGCCCCCGAGGACATCGACGAGACATACGAGGCCTGCCAGGACCCCGAGATCCAGCGCTGGACCACGATTCCCTCGCCGTACGCGCGCGCGGACGCCGAGAACTTCGTCCACCGCATGGTCCCGGACGGCTGGCGGGGCGACCAGGAGTACACCTTCGCCGTACGCCCCAAGGAAGGCGGCCCGCTGATCGCCGCCGCCAGCCTCCACCACCCGCGGTCGGGCACCTGGGAGGTCGGCTTCTGGACGGCCAAGGAGCACCGCGGCCGCGGCTACATGACGGAGACCGTGCTCGGCCTCGCCCGCTGGGCCTTCACCGATCTGCGCTGCCCGCGTCTCGAGTGGCGCGCGGAGGTCGGCAACACCGGGTCGCGGGCGGTCGTGGAGAAGGCCGGTTTCACCGTCGAAGGCGTGCTCCGCGCGGGCCTGCTGAACAAGGGCACGGTCCGGGACGGCTGGGTGGGCGCCCTGCTCCCCTCGGATCTCGGCATGCCGTCGTCGCTGCCGTACCTGCCCGCGAAGACCTGAGGCCGTGGGATATCCCACCCGACTGTCAGTGCCGCCACCTATCGTTTCGACCATGACGAGTCTGCCGCGCCCCGCCATCGAACTCTCCGCCGACGAGGCCCGCCGCATCGCGCTGCGCGCCCAGGGCTTCCTGGGGGCGCCGGACCGCAAGTCCGGGGTGCGGGGCGTCCTGCGGCACCTCGGCGCGGTCCAGCTCGACACGATCTCGGTCCTGGCCCGCTCGCACGAACTCATTCCGTACGCACGCCTGGGCGCCGTCGGCCGCGACACCGTCGAGGCGGCGTACTGGACGCAGACCCACGCGTTTGAGTACTGGTCGCACGCCGCGTGCGTCCTCCCCGTCGAGGAGTGGCCGCACTTCGCCTTCCGCCGCCGCGCCTACCGCGCCCGCCCGCACTGGCACCACGACCTGCCCGACGGCGCGTATGACCAGGTCATCAAGCAGCTCCGCGCCGAAGGCCCGCTCACCGCCACTGAATTGGGCGGCGCGAAGAACAAGGGCGAGTGGTGGGACTGGTCGGACGCGAAGATCGCCGTCGAGCGCGCGCTGATGTACGGCGAGGTGGTGTGCACGGAGCGCCGCTCCTGGAAGCGGGTGTACGACCTGGCGGAGCGCGCCATCCCGGACGCGCTGCTCCACGACGACCTGGGCGACGCGGAGTGCCTGCGCCGCCTGGTGCGCCTGGCCGGTGAGGCGCTGGGCGTCGGCACACGCGCGGACATCGCCGACTATCACCGCCTGAAGGGCGAGCAGTTCGACGCGGTCGTCGCGGACTCGGGTCTGGTGCCGGTGACGGTCCAGGGCTGGGACAAGCCCGCCTGGGCGGACCCCGAGGCCCTCCGGACGGCGCCCCGCGGCCGGCACCGCACGACGCTGTTGTCCCCCTTCGACTCCCTGATCTGGGAGCGGGCGCGCACGGAGCGGATCTTCGGCTTCACCCACCGCCTTGAGGCGTACGTCCCCAAGCCCAAGCGGATACACGGCTATTTCGCGATGCCGCTGCTCGCGGGCGGCAAGCTCCTCGGCCGGGTCGACCCCGCGCGCGAGGGCCGCACGCTGGTGGCCAAGCAGGTCTCCCTCGACACCCCGAAGGCGGTCGAGCCGATGGCCCAGGCGCTCCTGGAGGCGGCGTCCTGGGTCGGCTGCGATTCCATACGGGTGGAGCGGGTGAACCGCCCGGAGCTCGCGGCGCCGCTGATCGCCGCGGTCGGCTAGCGGATCTCCAGGATCTTCTCCCGCATCGCGTAGACCACGGCCTCCATCCTGGAATGCAACTGCAGTTTCTCCAGGATGTTGCGCACGTGGTTCTTCACGGTGTTCTCCGAGATGAACAGTTCCTTGGCGATATCGCGGTTGTTCATCCCGGTGGCGACCAGCTTCAGCACTTCCAGTTCGCGGTCGGTCAGCCGGGGCGCGGGCACGAGTCTGCGCTCGTCGGTGCGCTGGATCATCGACTTGAACTCCGTGAGCAGCTTCGATGCCATCGAGGGGCTGATCTGCGACTGCCCGTCGGCCACCGCGCGGATCGCGGTGGCCACCTCGTCCGTGGAGATCTCCTTGAGGAGATAGCCGGTGGCGCCCGCCTTGATCGCTTCGTAGAGGTCGGCCTCCTCGTCGCTGATCGTCAGCATGATGATCTTGGCGCTCGGCGCCACCTCCTTGATGGAGGTGCACGCCTCGATGCCGCCGCGTTTGGGCATGCGTACGTCCATGAGCACGATGTCGGGCAGCAGATCGGCGGCCTTGTCCACCGCCTCGGCGCCGTCGCCCGCCTCGCCGACGACCTGGATGTCCTCCTCGGCGGCGAGGACGATCTCCAGGCCGCGGCGGAAGAGGGCGTGGTCGTCCACCACGAGGACCCGGATGGGCTCCTTGCGTGGGGCACCGGCGTCCGTGCCGATGCCGATGCCGTCCGCGGCATCCCCGTGACGCATCGGTCCGAAGCTGTCCGCCATCGTTCCTCCCCCATGAAGGCCGTGGCCTGTTGTGCCTCTGCTGCGCCAACCCGAGGCGGCAGCACGCCGGTTGGTCGGCCCGCCCATGATTTCATGCCCGGCACCCGGTGCGGTGCGCGCACTGGTCGCACGATGGTGCCCCTGGGGTCGCACACACGCTCCAGGGGCACCACGACGGCGGTCAGGGGGCGGCGGGTCAGCCGCCGAGAGCCCCGCCCGCACCGGCCGTCTCGGCCTTGGCGACCATGGGATCGGTGTTGAGGCGGATCACGCCGTAGTCATAGGCGTGCCGCCGGTAGACGACGCTGGGTTCCTTGGTTTCGGAGTCGACGAACAAGTAGAAGTCGTGTCCGACCAGTTCCATCTCGTAGAGGGCCTGGTCGAGCGACATGGGTGCCGCGACGTGTGTCTTCTCGCGGACCACGAGAGGGCCTTCGCCCTGGATCTCCAGCGAGCCGATCCTCTTGACCGGCACGCTGTCCGGCTCTTCGTCGCGTGCGATGCTGCCGTCCCCGTTGAGGTACGCCGCGTCCGGGACCCGCTCCGCGACTTCGGCGGCGGAGAGCCTGCCGCTGCCGCGCCGGTTGTGGCGCTTTTCGTGCTGCTTGCGCAGCCTGGCGTCGAGCTTGGCGGTGGCCAGGTCGAGCGCCGCGTACGGATCGGCTGCCGCGGCTTCGGCGCGGATCACGGGTCCGCGCCCGCGGAGGGTGATCTCCACGCGGTCGGAACGGTCGGCCTGACGCGGGTTGGTTTCCTTGGACACCTCGACGTCGAGGCTGATCACCTTGCCGTCGAGCTTCTGGATCTTGTCCAGCTTCAGCTTCTCGGCCACGTGCTTGCGGAACCGCTCGGGCACCTCTGTCTTGCGGCCCTTGACGACGATGTCCACGCAGAACTCCGTTCCCGGATCGCTCCGCTTAGGCGGCGGAGCTTTCCCCTTTTGCACCAGACCCCGGTGACTCCCGGAGCCTCGGACTCGGTGACTTCCACCTCCTCCTCCCCCGCGGGCAAGATCTCCACCCCACCGGCCCGGGTGATTGCGGAAAACCCATGGACCGGCATTCCGATATGCGAGGCGCGGCGTTCGCCATTCCTCACAACCGAACATATCTCGCCTGGACGGATGTCGTCACCCTCTACTGCCACGTACCTCCATTCAGGTGTAACGACCCTCTTATCACCAGCAACGACGCAACTTCTCCATCAGTTCCGGTTTATTCCGAAAGAATCCGGTGACGCGGCGACAACGGCCGCGGTGATCGTGTTCCCCCGGCTCTCTTTCGTGTGCAGTTCACGTAATGCGCGCGCGGCCTCCGCCAATGAGGCGCCGGTGGTCATCAGGTCGTCCACGACCACGATCCGGCCCGCCCCCGAGAGCAGTCGGCCACCTCCGGCGGTCACCTGGAGGGCGCCCGCCAGGTTGACCTGCCGCTGCCGGGAGCCGAGCCCCGACTGGTCGGCCACCGCACGCCGTTGCCGCAGCACCGCGAGCACCCGGGCCGGGATTCCCGCCCGCCGCAGCTCACCCGCCGCGGCGAGCGCGATCCGCCGCGCCGGGTCATGACCACGCGCCCGCACCGAGGCACGCGCCGACGGCACGGGGACGAGCGACAACGGCACCGTGCGCCCCTGTGAACCGCCGTGGGTGCCGTCTACCCACGATCGCTCGCCCGTATCGCCCCACCCCCACGTCTCGCCCCCCGGACAGTCGCGCACGGCCCCTGCCAGCGCGGCCCCCGCGAGCGCGGCCCCCAGCGGTCCGGCGAGCCCCAGGGCGCCACGCTCCTTGTGCGCGAGCAGCACGGCCCTCACCGCGTCCTCGTACGCCGCCGCAGCGCGCACCACGGGCAGCCCGGGCGGCTCCGGGACCGGCCGCACCCGGCGCGGCACCGCCCCGCACAGGGCCGCCCGGCACTCGGCGCAGAGCGCCGTACGAGGCCTCCCGCAGCCTCCGCACTCGGCCGGCAGCACCAGATCGGTCAGGTCGTGCCACCACCCCCGCATGACCCCACTGTGCCAAGGCGCGGACCGCGCGACCACCCCTGTGGATAACCCCCTGTGGATAACCCTCCGGGGCTGGTCCACTCACTCTCCGGGGCCCCGCCCGCTCACCCCGGATAGACCGGAGCCGACCCCTGCTTCACCACCGTCTGCCACTGCGAACCTGCCGGCAGCCGCACGATCCCGTCGTCCGAGTGCGCCACCAGCGGCTGCTGCTCGCTCTCGGACGCCGCGATCTCTTTGACGCCCGTCAGCCCCGGCAGCGTGGTGCCCGAAAGCACCGATCCGTCGCACTGGACGTACCGCATCTGCTGCACCCCGCCGGACTCGCGCCCGACCACCACGAGGCGGCTGCCACCCGCCCATGACATGGCCGTGACCTCCTCCATCCGCGGCGCGGCCTGCCTGGGGTCGCGCACCGATATCGCGGGCCGCTCACCCTTGCCCCGCTCGACCCGGCCGATCCACAGGGACGTCTTGCCGTCCTTCTTCACCAGGAGTGCGATGCGTACGCCGTCGGCCGACACCCGCACCGCCTCGACACGCCCGTCGAGACCGGGCACCTCGACCGGGACCGGTTTTCCCTCACCCTGGCCGAGCCAGAGCAGCCGCGGCCGCTTCGGATCACGGTCGGCCACCCATAGGTCGCCCCTGCCGTCCCAGCTGGGCGTGGAGAGGCGGTCCTCCTCCGCCTTGGCCTTGCTGCGCACCTGCGCCTTGCCGAGCGTCTCCTCCAGCGTCAACGACCCCGTGTACAGCGACTTCCCGTCGAGCGACACCCCGGCCGCGCGCTTCTCGTCGCGCGAGACCGCCGCCGAGCGCAGCGGCTGGTCGCCGGTGCCGAGGATGCCGTTCACCGGCTCGGGGTCGGCGGTGCTCCCGGCGTTGGCGGGCATCCGGACCAGGCGGTGCTTCTCGTCGACGAAGTACTGGTAGTCGGGCCGGTCCGCGCTGCCGTGCGCCGCGACGCTCTCGGCGTGGCTCTGGCTCAGGACGCAGAGCATCGAGCCGTTGGAGCGCTGCAGAGTCACCTGCTCGACCCCCGAAGGCGTCAGGTCCTGCAAGGTGAAGAGCAGTTGCGCCGCCATCTCCCGGCATCTCGTCTGGCTGGCGTCGTCGGCCCTGCTGGTCAGCTGTACGGTCAGCCGGTTCTGGTCGTCCGGCGTCAGTGCCTCGCCCGGGTTCTTGAGCCGCGTACCGCCCTCGAACCGTGAGTCCACCACCCGGTCCAGCCAGTTGGTCGGCCCCTCCAGAAGTGCCTTCACCGTCTGCGTCATCGGGTCGATCCGCTGACGTATGTAGATGGGGTCGGCGACGAGCCCCGTCTGACCACCCGCGCCCGCCCCCGAAGGCCCGGCGAAGTAATACTTGTTGACGGACCGGTAGATGCGCTGGAAGTCCGATTCGCCGAGCACCACGCCCGGCGGCGGCTTGTCGATGCGCCACTCCTCGCGGCCTGGGCCGCCCACCTCGCTCAGGTGCACGGACTGGCTGTAGGAGGCGTCCTCGGGGTGGTACGCGTGCTGCTTGTCCACCGTCGCGACCTGCTGGCCTGTCAGGGTGAAACGGCGGGTGCCGTCGGCGTCGTTGCCGGCGTTGCCCGCGTCCGTGTTCGGGCCGTCCGCGAGCACCGTCGTGGACTCTTCCGGGCTCCAGTCCTTCGACGCCTCCTTGGTCAGATACTTGCGCGCCATCGCGAACTGCGGATCATCACTGGTCAGTGCTTCGAGGAAGCCCTGCACGATCTCCATGGGCCGCGCGCCCTCGCGCGGCGGCATCGCGTAGACCCGCACCTGTGACTGGGAGTCCGGCCGCTGCGAGGCGTCGACGGACTTCAGGTTTCCGCTGTCGGGCATCGAGGCACAACCGGCCAGGAGAGCCCCGCAACCGCCCAGCAGCAGCCCGGTACGCAGTGGACGCCTCCGGCGCGCCCCGGGGCCGCGCCCATCCCGGTCAGCGCCCACGTGTGCTCTCCCCTTCCCTCGCCGAACCCGTCCCGTACCCGGGCGCCCCCTCCGCCTTGGCGGCGGTACCTGTGGTCTCTCCACCCAGCTCGTCGTCCAGCGGCCGGCGCGGCACGACCCGCGACCCGCTGCCGGGCAGCGCCGTCGGGTCCACGGTCGCGGTCTGCGCGAGCCGAGGCGCTATCGGCCCCTTCGCGGGCACGGGCGGCGGCACTCTCTCGGAGACCGCGGACGTCTGCGCGGGAACGGTCGCGAGCTTGTTCGCACCCCCGAGCGGCAGCCCCGCGTCGTTCAGCCCGCGGTGGCGCCGCGAGTCATCGGGCTCCAGCGGGATCGGCGACCCCCGAAGCGGCTCGTCCGCCGTCCTCGGCAACGTAAGCCTGAACTGCGAGCCGCCTCCCGGCTCGCCCCACGCCTGCAGCCATCCGCCATGCAGCCGCGCGTCCTCCAGGGCGATGGAGAGCCCGAGCCCCGTACCACCGGTGGTACGCGCGCGTGCCGGGTCCGCCCGCCAGAAGCGGCTGAACACCCGGGTCGCCTCGCCGGGCTTGAGCCCCACGCCGTAGTCCCGCACCGCGACGGCCACCGCGCCGCCCGCGGCCGCGAGCCGCACCACGACGTCCTTGCCCTCGCCGTGCTCCACGGCGTTGACCACGAGGTTGCGCAGCACCCGCTCCACCCGCCGGGCATCGGCCTCGGCGACCACGGGCTGCTGGTCCCCGACGACCCGTATGTGCGAGCCCTTGCGCTCCGCGAGCATCTCCGCGCCGCCGACGACCCTGCGTACGACCTCACGGAGGTCTATCGCCTCCGCCTCCAGCGCGGCCGCCCCCGCGTCGAACCTGCTGATCTCCAGAAGGTCCGCGAGCAGCGACTCGAACCGGTCCAGCTGATCGGCGAGCAACTCCGCCGACCGCGCGGTGATCGGATCGAAGTCCACCCGCGCCTCGTGAATGACATCGGCGGCCATCCGCACGGTCGTCAACGGCGTACGCAGCTCGTGCGAGACGTCGGACACGAACCGCCGCTGCATCCGCGACAACTCCTCCAGCTGCTGGATCTTCAGCTGGAGGTTCTGCGCCATCTTGTTGAACGCCTCACCGAGGCGCGCGATGTCGTCCTCCCCGGTCACCTTCATACGTTCCTGAAGGCGCCCGGCGGACAGCCGCTCGGCGATGCCCGCGGCCATGCGCACGGGCGTGACCACCTGGCGCACCACCAGCCAGGCGATGGCACCGAGGAGCACCACGACGAAGAGCCCGGCGGTGGCGAGGGTGGTCCTGACGAGGTTGAGCGACTCCTCCTCCTGCGTCAGCGGGAAGAGGTAGTAGAGCTGGTACGGGTCGCCGTTGAGGTCGTTGAGGCGCTTGCCTATCACCAGGCCCGGCTGCGGCTCACGCCCGTCGTCGTAGACGATGCGCGTATTGGCCTGGAGGACCTCGGAGCCCTTGTCGACCCGGCCGCGCAACTCCTCCGGCACGCTCAGGATCGGCTCCACGCCACCGGAGGCGCGCGAACCGCGGACACTTCCCGCGTCGCTCGTGGACGTCAGCGTCACCACGGCGAACGCGTTCTGCCCGCCACTGGACAGCTGCTCGACGAGGTCGGACATCCACACGGCGGCGTTCCGCCCGTCGACCGTGCTGCCGTCCGGTCCCTGCCCCTGGCCCTGCTCGGTGCTCTGCCGCGCGGCGTTGACGCTGTCCTGGGCGGCCCGGAAACCTCCGTCGGCCTGACTCTGCGACGCCTTCACCTTGGCCTTGAGCAGGCCGTTGTTCACCGAACTCATGACGGCGAAGCCCAGCATGAGAACCACGCCGAGCGACATCAGCAGGGTCGTGACGACGACCTTCAGCTGGATGTTGCGCCGCCACAGCCGTACGGCGGGCAGCAGCGGGCGGCGCACCCAGCGTACGAAGAGCCGCAGCACGGGGCTGCCCTGCACTCCCCCCTGCAACAGCAGCCCGCCGTCGACGAGGCGCCCGAACCTGGACGCGCGCCGCGCCGGTCCAGTCCGCCCCGAGCGGGCCCCCGGACCGCCGGGCGCCGAGGAGGAACTGT
The DNA here is from genome assembly GCF_053591415.1 of Streptomyces sp. NPDC003032. Classification (NCBI taxonomy): domain Bacteria; kingdom Bacillati; phylum Actinomycetota; class Actinomycetes; order Kitasatosporales; family Streptomycetaceae; genus Streptomyces; species Streptomyces sp. NPDC003032. Next base: position 152,739 of record NZ_JBSFTT010000021.1, read on the forward strand.
CCCGGGACACGTCAGCTCGGTCCGGCCTTGTAGCCGACGCCCCGGACGGTCACCACGATCTCCGGCCGCTCCGGGTCCCGCTCGACCTTGGAGCGGAGCCGCTGGACGTGGACGTTCACCAGACGGGTGTCCGCCGCGTGCCGATAGCCCCAGACCTGCTCGAGCAGCACCTCACGCGTGAACACCTGCCACGGCTTGCGCGCCAGCGCCACCAGCAGATCGAACTCCAACGGCGTCAGCGCGATCGACTGCCCGTCCCGCTTCACTGAGTGCCCCGCCACATCGATGACGAGGTCACCTATGGCCAGCTGCTCGGGCGCGGGCTCCTCCGACCTCCGCAGCCGCGCCCGGATGCGGGCCACGAGCTCCTTCGGCTTGAACGGCTTGACGATGTAGTCGTCCGCCCCGGACTCCAGACCGACCACCACGTCCACGGTGTCGCTCTTGGCGGTGAGCATGACGATCGGCACCCCGGACTCCGCACGGATCAGCCGGCACACCTCGATGCCGTCGCGTCCCGGCAGCATCAAATCGAGCAGCACAAGATCCGGCTTGGCCTCCCGGAAAGCGGCCAGCGCCTTGTCGCCATCAGCTACGAACGACGGCTCAAAACCTTCACCACGCAGCACAATCCCGAGCATCTCGGCCAGTGCGGTGTCGTCGTCGACGACAAGGACTCGTCCCTTCATGCCTGACATCATCCCATTCTCGTAACAGTGACTGGGCTGCTGGTGAGAGAGGTCACTGACCTGTGACGATAGTCGTATCGGGCCAACACTGTCTGCGGTGATCGATCGCAGCCGAGGTCGGTAACGGACGCCGGGCGGGACCACCCGTGACACGTCAGCCCGATCCGGGCCCGGCGCCGACACACTTCCGGCCCCGACCCCGACTCCGGCTTCCGGCCCCGGCCCGAGGTCCCCGCGCCTACGGCGACCCCGTCCATCCCGTCACCCCATGGCCACTTGCCGCGACCTGGCGCACAGCTCGGCAAGGCCCTCCGCCGTCACAGGCGACAGAACGCCCTCCTCCGTCACGATCGCCGTCACCAACTCCGGCGGCGTCACATCGAACGCCGGGTTGTACGCCTGCGTCCCCAGAGGCGCCACCGGAATCCCTCCTCCCGCCTCCATCCCGATCACCGGCACATGCGGCGCCGTGACCTCCGTCACTTCATGACTCCCACGCTGCTCCACCTCGATGGACGCCCCGTCCGGAGTGCCCGGGTCCACGGTCGTCACCGGCGCCACCACGATGAACGGCACATGGTGATAGCGCGCGAGCACCGCGAGCGGATAGCTCCCCACCTTGTTCGCCACCGAACCGTCGGCCGCGATCCGGTCCGCGCCGATCAGCACGGCATCCACCTCCCCGGCCGCGAACAACGAACCCGCCGCGTTGTCCGTGAGCAAGGTGTACGCCATTCCGTTCCGCGCCGCCTCGTACGCGGTGAGCCTGGCCCCCTGCAGCAGCGGCCGCGTCTCGTCCACCCACAGCCGGCGCAGGCTTCCCGCCCGATGCGCCTTGAGCGCCACCGCGAACGCCGTGCCCTCCCCGCCGGAGACCAGCGCCCCCGTGTTGCAGTGCGTCAGGATCCGGTGCCCACCGCCCGGCATCAGCTCGTCGAGCAGTGCCAGACCGTGCGCCGCCATCCTGACGCTGGCCCTGGCGTCCTCGGCGTGCAGCGCCCGCGCCGCCTCCAGCGCGGCGGCGGCCGCCCGCTGACGCCCGGCACCGCCCACCGCCGCCGTGCGGTACGCCGCCTGAGCCCGGCGCGCGCCGTACGCGAGGTTGACCGCGGTGGGCCGCGCTCCCGCCAGCGAGTCCGCCGCCTCGTCCACATCGAACCCGCGGGCCGCGGCGAGGGCGACGCCGTACGCCCCCGCGATACCCAGAAGCGGCGCCCCGCGCACCGCGAGCGTGCGGATAGCCTCCATCAGTGCCGGTGCGTCGGTGCACACCAGCTCGATCTCCTCGCCCGGCAGCCTGGTCTGGTCGAGGAGGACCAGGACGGGGCCTTCAGGTGGGTCGTCCCAGCGGATCGCGGGGATCGCCGGGGTCTCGGTCGGCCGTATGTCCTCGCTGGATTGCGCGTACTGATCAGCCATCCGCCCAGTCTGCCCCGTACCCGGCGGACAATTGAAGGTGTCCCGCCGCTACGGCACCCGGTCATCCGGCCGGTGCCCCGTGGCACGATGGCTGGCAACCTGCCGCCGCACCCGCGGACGGGCACCGTGAAGGAGCGACGATGAACGACACTCCGGGCTGGGCTTCGCCCGGATCCGCCCCCTCCGACGGACAGGACTCCGGCAAGCCGGACGCCGCCGAGCCCGCGGACGCCGGCCGGCAGAGCGGCCCGTCCAAGTGGTCCAAGGAGCAGCCGCCGCCCACCCAGTGGTCCCCGCCCACCAACCCGGGCCAGGACCAGACCCCGCCTCCGCCGCCCCCTCCGCCCGGCCAGGGCGGCGGCTGGGGCTGGGGCGGACCACCCTCCGCAGGCCCCGGCGCCCCGGGCGGCCCCGGCGCACCCGGCGGCGGCTACCGCGGCTGGGGCTCCTGGCAGGGCCCACCGCCCGCCGCCAAGCCCGGCGTCATCCCGCTCCGCCCGCTCGGCGTCGGCGAGATCCTCGACGGCGCGGTGTCGACGATGCGCGCCCACTGGCGCACCGTCCTCGGCATCTCCCTGACCGTGGCCGTGCTCACGGAGACCATCGTCGTCCTCCTCCAGGGCCTCGTCCTGAACGAGTCCGTCGACACCGACGCCCTCAACGACCCGAGCGCCACCGTCGGCGAACTGACCCGCGCCATGGGCGACACCATGCTCAGCTCCGGAGTGGTCCTCGTGATCACCCTGCTCGGCACGATCGTCGCCACAGCCCTGCTCACGATGGTCACCAGCCGCGCGGTGCTCGGTAAGCCGGTGACCACCTCCGAGGCATGGCGCGACTCCCGCCCCCAGCTGGCCAAGCTGTTCGGCCTGACCCTGCTCATCCCGCTCATCGGCGCCGCGGTCGTCGCCGTCGGCATCCTGCCCGGCGTCCTGATCGCGGTGGGGGGCGCCTCCGACGCCGGGGCGAGCCTCGCCGTACTCGGCGGCCTCGCCGCGGGCGTCGCCGCCATCTGGCTCATGATCCGCTTCTCGCTCGCCTCCCCGGCGCTCATGCTGGAGAAGCAGGGCGTCAGGAAATCGCTGACCCGCTCCGCCAAGCTGGTCCGAGGCTCCTGGTGGCGGGTCTTCGGCATCCAGCTGCTCGCCGCCATCATCGCGAACGTCGTGGCGTCGATCATCGTCATCCCGTTCACCTTCATCGCCGGCGCACTCAGCGGCGAAGGCGTCACCAGCTTCCTCAACAGCACCGGGGAACTGGGCTGGACGTTCCTGATCGTCAGCGGCGTCGGCGCCGTGATCGGCTCCATGCTGACGTTCCCGATCACGGCCGGAGTCACCGTGCTCCTCTACATCGACCAGCGGATCCGGCGCGAGGCCCTCGACCTCGAACTCGCCCGCGCCGCCGGCATCCCCCGCCAGGCCACCGGCCCGTCCGGCACGCCGGGGAGCTGATGCGGTGACCGCGGCGGGGGCAGTGCTCATGGGGTTAGGAGCGGCACCGCTCCTGCCGCGCACCGGCGACGAGCCACCGGTGACGATCCCACGCGACCCCGCACGTGAGGCGGCCGAGCGCGAACTGTCCAAGCCGATGTACCACGAGAACGACCCCAGCCTCTTCCAGCGCGCCCTGGACCGCTTCTGGGGCTGGGTCGACGCCCTGTTCTCCGCCGCCTCGGGGGCCACCCCGGGCGGCGGTTTCGGCCTCCTCGTCATAGCCCTGGCGGTGGTGCTCCTGTCCGTCGCCCTCTGGTGGCGCCTCGGCACCCCGCACCGGTCCCCCGCCTCCGCGCCGGCCCTCTTCGACGACCGTCCCCGCAGCGCCGCCGAACACCGCGCGGCCTCCGAGGCCCACGCCGCCCAGGCCCACTGGAACCAAGCCGTCCAGGAACGCATGCGTGCCGTCGTCCGCGCCTTGGAGGAGCGCGCCCTTCTGGACCCACGCCCCGGCCGCACCGCCGACGAAGCCGCCGCGGAGGCGGGCCGGACCCTCCCCGCCCACACCGGCCGACTCCGCACCGCCGCCCACGAGTTCGACGACGTCACGTACGGCGGCCGCACCGTCGGCGAAGCCGCATACCTCCGCCTGGCCGGACTCGACCATGACCTGCAACGCACCAAACCGGACCTGACCAGCACCGCCCACACCACAGCGAGCAGCGACAGCGCCCAGGGAGCCGCCGAATGACCGGCTCCCCTCACGCGGCCGAACCACCCGAGCCCACCGAGCCGCCCGCCACCACACGGCGGCCCGCCACCACGCCGCACCCGGCCTCCCCCCGACCCGAAACCGCGCCCCTCTCGACCTCGGCCTCGCCCACGCCCCTCCCGGCCTCCGCGCGGCCCAACGCCACACCCCAACAGGCCTCCGCGCGCCCCGAAACCGCGCCCATCCCGGCCTCTGCCCGGCCCGAGGCCACGCCCATCCCGGCCTCCGCACGCCCCGAAACCGCGCCCCTCTCGACCTCGGTCTCGCCCACGCCCGGCCAGCTCTGGACCCGCTCCCGAGGCATCGTCCTCGCCCTGGTCGTCCTCCTGGTGGCGGCCGTCGCCATCGCCGCGATCCGCTCCGGCGCCCAGCACGGCCGCCTCGACCCGCGCTCCGCCGACCCCCACGGCAGCCGAGCCGTCGCCGAACTCCTCGCGGACCAAGGCGTGTCGACCCGCGTGGTCACCACCACCGAAGAGGCCCGAGCCGCGGCCGGCCCCGATACGACCCTCCTCGTGGCCGCCCCCGACCTGCTCACCGACGGCCAACGCGCCCGCCTCCACGCCGCCACCAAGGACTCCGGCGGCCGCACCGTTCTCGTCACACCCGGCACCCCGTCGATCGGCGCCCTCGCCCCCGGGGTCACCGCGAACGCCACCCCCAGCGCCCACTCCACCCTCGCCCCCGGCTGCTCCCTCCCGGCCGCCCGCCGAGCCGGCACCGCCGACATGGGCGGCATCCGCTACGACACCCTCGCGCCGAACGCCGAGCCCTGCTACCTCAGCGACGGCCTGCCCAGCCTTCTGCATCTCCCCGCCCCCCGCGGAAAAGGCGACACCGTCGTCCTCGGCGCCCCCGACATCCTCTACAACGACCGCCTCGACAAGCAGGGCAACGCATCGCTCGCCCTCCAACTCCTCGGCCCACGCCCCCACTTGGTCTGGTACCTCCCCTCACTCTCCGACGACCAGGCAGCCACCGGATCCGAGCGCCGCGGCTTCTTCGACCTGATCCCCTCCGGCTGGCGCTGGGGCACCCTGCAACTCGCCATCGCCGCCGTGCTCGCCGCCCTGTGGCGCGCCCGCCGCCTCGGCCCCCTCGTCGCCGAACGCCTCCCGGTGGCCATCCGCGCCTCAGAGACCGTCGAAGGCCGTGCCCGTCTCTATCGCAGAGCGAACGCCCGCGACCACGCGGCCACCGCGCTGCGCACCGCCACCCGCACCCGCCTCGCCCCCCTCGTCGGCGTATCCCCCGCCCAGGCGCACGCACCCGAGACCCTGATCCCCGCACTGTCCACGCGCCTTCGCGCCCCCGGCCAAGACCCGCATCCCCTCCTCTTCGGACCACCTCCGGCCAACGACGCAGCACTCATCGCCCTCGCCGACCAACTCGACGCCCTCGAAAGAGAGGTACGCCACTCATGATGGACCCGACCACTGACAACGGGCCCACCGGAGATCCCGGCACCAGCTCACGCGCTTCCCTCGAAGCCCTGCGCGCCGAGATCTCCAAGGCCGTGGTCGGCCAGGACCCCGCCGTCACCGGCCTCGTCGTCGCCCTCCTGTGCCGCGGCCACGTCCTCCTCGAAGGAGTCCCCGGGGTGGCCAAGACACTGCTGGTCCGCACTCTCGCCGCGAGCCTCGAACTCGACACCAAACGCGTCCAGTTCACCCCCGACCTCATGCCGAGCGACGTCACGGGCTCCCTCGTGTACGACGCCCGCACCACCGAGTTCTCCTTCCAGCCCGGCCCCGTCTTCACGAACCTCCTTCTCGCCGACGAGATCAACCGCACCCCGCCCAAGACCCAGTCCTCGCTCCTCGAAGCGATGGAAGAACGCCAGGTCACGGTCGACGGCACGCCACGCCCGCTCCCCGAGCCCTTCCTCGTGGCGGCCACGCAGAACCCCGTGGAGTACGAGGGCACGTACCCCCTCCCCGAAGCCCAACTGGACCGCTTCCTCCTCAAACTGACGGTCCCTCTCCCCTCCCGCCAGGACGAGATCGCCGTCCTCACCCGCCACGCCGAGGGCTTCAACCCACGCGACCTGCGCGCCGCCGGCGTACGCCCCGTAGCGGGCCCCGCCGACCTGGAAGCGGCCCGCGCCGCGGTCGCCAAGACGTCCGTCTCCCCGGAGATCACCGCCTACGTGGTGGACGTGTGCCGCGCGACTCGCGAATCGCCCTCCCTCACCCTCGGCGTCTCCCCCCGAGGCGCCACGGCGCTGCTCTCCACCGCACGCGCCTGGGCCTGGCTCACCGGCCGCGACTACGTCATCCCCGACGACGTGAAGGCCCTCGCCCCGCCCACCCTCCGCCACCGCATCCAGCTCCGCCCGGAGGCCGAGATGGAGGGCGTCACCGCGGACTCCGTGATCGACGCGATCCTCGCCCACGTCCCGGTCCCCCGCTGATGGCCCTCACCGGACGCGCCGCCCTCCTGGCAGCCCTCGGCACCCTCCCCGTAGGCCTCTGGGACCCCAGCTGGACCGGCATCCTCGCTGTCAACACCCCCGTCGCTCTTGCCTGCGCCTGCGACTTCGCCCTCGCCGCCCCGGTTCGCCGCCTCGGCCTGACCCGCTCCGGCGACACTTCCGTACGCCTCGGAGAAACCGCCGATGTCGACATCACCGTCACCAACCCCTCCGGCCGCCCCCTGCGCGCCGACCTCCGCGACGCCTGGCCGCCCAGCAGCTGGCAGCCCGGCACCGAAGTCGCCGCATCCCGCCACGGCCTGACGATCCCGGCCGGCGAACGCCGCCGCCTCACGACCCGTCTGCGCCCCACCCGCCGCGGCGACCGCCACACCGACCGCGTGACCATCCGCTCGTACGGCCCCCTGCGCCTCTTCACCCGTCAGGGCACCCACAGAGTCCCCTGGACCGTGCGCGTCCTGCCGCCCTTCACCAGCCGTAAGCACCTTCCCTCGAAGCTGGCCCGCCTGCGCGAGCTCGACGGCCGCACCAGCGTGCTGGCCCGCGGCCAGGGCACCGAGTTCGACAGCCTGCGCGAATACGTTCCAGGCGACGACACCCGCTCCATCGACTGGCGTGCCACGGCCCGCCAGTCCACCGTCGCGGTCCGCACCTGGCGCCCGGAACGCGACCGGCACATCCTGCTGGTCCTCGACACCGGCCGCACCTCAGCCGGCCGCGTCGGCGACGTGCCTCGCCTCGACGCCTCCATGGACGCCGCGCTGCTTCTCGCAGCCCTGGCCTCCCGCGCCGGTGACCGCGTGGGTCTCCTCGCATACGATCGGCGAGTACGCGCCCTGGTCCAGGGCCGCTCAGCAGGCGACGTGCTCCCCTCCCTGGTCAACGCCTTGGCAACCCTGGAGCCCGAACTCATCGAGACGGACGCGCGCGGCCTGACATCGGCGGCCCTGCGCACAGCGCCTCGCAGTTCTCTGATCGTGCTGCTCACCAGCCTCGACACGGCTCCCGTCGAAGAGGGCCTGCTTCCCGTACTTTCTCGTCTCACCAAGCGCCACAAAGTCCTGGTCGCATCGGTGGCCGACCCTCATATCGAAGAGATGGCGACCGCCCGGGGAACGGTGGAAGCGGTCTATGACGCGGCAGCAGCAGCCCAAACGAAATCGGAACGACACCGCACGGCGGAAAAACTCACGCGCCACGGCGTCACAGTCGTCGACGCCACCCCAGACCACCTGGCCCCCGCCCTGGCCGACGCATACCTTGCCCTGAAGGCAGCCGGCCGCCTTTAAGAGATAAGAGAAGAACGAAGGGGCCCAAACGCAGAAAACCCCCGCACCGAATGGTGCGGGGGTTTTCTCTACAATTAGTTCGGCGGCGTCCTACTCTCCCACAGGGTCCCCCCTGCAGTACC
>NZ_JBSFTT010000022.1:0-158043 GCF_053591415.1 Streptomyces sp. NPDC003032
GCGCCACAGCGCCAGCGCCCGGCCGAGCAGCGCCGAGGCCCGCTCGGCCGCCTGCGCGGCGGCGGCGGCGCGGGCGCGGTCGGCCAGGGCGTCGAACCGGTGCAGGTCCAGGGCCTCTTCGGGCACGTCGATGACGTACCCGCGCGCGCAGGTGCGGATCGGCCCACCGGCCGGACCGCCACTCAGGGTGCGGCGCACCCGCAGCACATAGTTCTGCAGGGCGTTGCGGGCGCCGTCCGGCGGGTCGTCCCAGAGCCGGGCGATCAGGGTGTCGATGGGGACGACGCTGTTGGCGTCCACGAGCAGCGACGCCAGAAGCGCACGCTGCTTGGCCGCCCGGATCGCCACGGGCCTGCCGTCGGACAGCACTTCGAGCGGCCCCAGAATCCTGTACTCGAACTCCGTCTCCCTCACCCCCCAGTCACGTTCCGTCATATTCCCATCACGACAAGTGAGTGTCGAGTGACTGCCGAGTGACCGGCGCGACAGAGCGACGCGGAAGCATCAGCAGGACAGACGGCGGTGCGCGCCCCGCACGCCGAGCCAGCACCCGAGAAGGAGAAAACACATGAACAAGATCAAGCAGCGCCGCTTCACCGGTCCCGCCCTCAGGCTCGCCACCGTGGCGGCCGCCGCGACGCTGCCGGTCGCCGCCGTCGCACCGAGTGCGGCGGCGGCACCGCCGGGGCAGGCCATGGTCGAGAACATCCTCACGTGCAGCACGGACACGGACGGCTGGACGGGCCACGCGCACTGCAAGAACAACACCAATGTGGTGCGGGCCTTCCGCGCCGTGGTGGTCTGCGGGGCATGGCCGGACGCCCGGGGCGCCTGGAAGACGCTGAAGCCGGGCGAGTCGAACGTGTCGAGCGCGCGCTGCTTCGGTGGCACGGGCGTCGGCAGCGTGTCCTGGCAAGAAGGATGACCACGCGCTAGCGCGGCTCGAACCAACGGGGGAGCCCACCCACCCGGCCCCTGCCTCGCAGCTCAAGGCGGGGTGAACAGCCGGGTGGGTGGACGGCCGCGTGCGGCATGAGGCGCAGGGCTGGTTCGGCCGTGAGTCGCTCACGCGCGGTGCGCCGCTGCTCAGGCGGGCCGCCCCTTGGGCCTCCGCAGCCCCGCCCCCGTGAGCCGCCGCACCAGCTCCTTCGACCCCACCTCCACGGCCCCCGCCCGCACCGCGTCCTCGTACCGGTGCGACGGAATGTCGTAGTGGTCGCGGTCGAAGGCGCGCGACGGGGCGCCGATGGACGCCGCGAACGCGTGCAACTCCCCGTACGAGACATCGCTGACCAGGTGGGACCACATGCGGCCGTGGCCCGGCCAGGTCGGCGGGTCGATGTAGACCGTCACGTCAGGCTGCCCACCCGGGCGACGACGACACCCGCCTTGCCGCACACCCAGTGCGGGTCGGGTCCAAGCTCCGGCTCCACTTCGAGGGCGTGCGGGTCACCCGAGCCGCACACGGGGCACAGCGGCCACCGCCCGTGCCGCTCCAGCAGCGCGTCCTGTACGTCCTGGGCGACGAGCCCGCTGACGTAGTCGATGCCCTCGGGCCACTGCTCGACCCACCAGCGGCGGTGCGCCACCGACTCCTCGACGAGCGAGACGACCTCGGCCTCGGCGACCTCACGGGCGACGAGATCGGCGAGAACAAGTGCGCGGGCGGCGTGCAACGCCTGCTCCAGGGGGTCGATCGTGTCCATGCAGCCATTGTCACCCCCACGTCTTGACCCCGCTCCGCCCTGAAAATACCTTCCAGGCGTGACCAATGAAGTGAAGGAAATTTTCGCGGGCACCGCACCCCCGGCCCCCGCCGCCCTCGCGGCCAAGGTGCGGACGCTCGCGCCGACGATGACCCGCTCCATGCAGCGCGTCGCCGAAGCCGTCGCCGGAGACCCCGCCGGCTGCGCCGCCCTCACGGTCACCGGTCTCGCCGAGCTGACCGGCACCAGCGAGGCGACGGTGGTCCGCACCGCCCGCCTCCTGGGCTACCCCGGCTACCGCGACCTGCGCCTCGCCCTCGCGGGGCTCGCCGCCCACCAGCAGTCCGGCCGGGCGCCCGCCGTCACCGCGGACATCGCCGTCGACGACCCCATCGCGGACGTCGTCGCGAAACTCGCCTACGACGAGCAGCAGACCCTCGCCGACACCGCCGCCGCACTCGACACCGCGCAGCTCGGCGCCGCCGTCGCCGCGCTCGCCACCGCGCGGCGCGTGGAGATCTACGGCGTCGCCGCCTCCGGCCTGGTCGCCCAGGACCTGGCGCAGAAGCTGCTGCGCATCGGCCACATCGCGCACGCGCACTCCGACCCGCATCTGGCCGTCACCAACGCGGTGACGCTGCGCGCCAAGGACGTGGCGATCGCGATCACCCACTCCGGTTCCACGGGCGACGTCATCGAGCCGCTGCGGGTCGCCTTCGAACACGGGGCCACCACGGTCGCGATCACCGGCCGTCCCGACGGAGCGGTCTCGCAGTACGCCGACCACATACTGACCACCTCCACGGCGCGCGAGAGCGAGCTGAGGCCGGCCGCGATGTCGTCCCGTACGAGCCAGCTCCTGGTCGTGGACTGCCTGTTCGTGGGCGTGGCACAGCGGACGTACGAGACGGCGGCCCCCGCGCTGGCCGCCTCCTACGAGGCGCTGGCGCACCGCCACAGCCAGCGCGGCGCCCGCTGACGCCGCCCCTGTCCCCCTGACCACTCCCCACCGGATACGAAAGAGCCACAACGCCATGACCTCCTCCACCGAGAACTACGGGGAGCTGCGCGCCCAGCTCGCCGCCCTCACCACCGAGGCGTTCCGCCCGGAGCTGTCCGAGATCGACCGGCTGGACACCCTGGAGATCGCGCGGATCATGAACGGCGAGGACACGACCGTCCCCGCGGCCGTGGCCGAACAGCTGCCCGCGATCGCCGCCGCGATCGACGGCACCGCCGAGCGGATGGCCCGCGGCGGCCGGCTGATCTACGCGGGCGCGGGCACGGCGGGCCGCCTCGGGGTGCTCGACGCCTCCGAGTGCCCGCCCACGTTCAACACCGGCCCGAGCGAGGTCGTCGGCCTGATCGCGGGCGGCCCGAGCGCCATGGTGCGGGCGGTCGAGGGCGCGGAGGACAGCAAGGACCTGGCGGCCGAGGACCTGGACGCACTGACGCTGACGGCGGACGACGTGGTGGTCGGCGTCTCGGCCTCGGGCCGCACCCCGTACGCGATCGGCGCCGTGGAGCACGCGAAGAAGCGCTACGGCGCGCTCACCATCGGCCTCTCCTGCAACGCGGACAGCGCGCTCGCGGCCGCCGCCGAGCACGGCATCGAGGTCGTCGTGGGCCCCGAGCTGCTCACGGGCTCCACGCGCTTGAAGGCGGGCACGGCCCAGAAGCTCGTACTCAACATGCTGTCGACGATCACCATGATCCGCCTGGGCAAGACCTACGGAAACCTCATGGTGGACGTACGCGCGTCGAACGAGAAACTGCGCGCCCGCTCCCGCCGCATCGTCGCCCTCGCCACGGGCGCCGCCGACGAGGAGATCGAGGCCGCGCTGGCCGCGACGGACGGCGAGGTGAAGAACGCCATCCTGACCATCCTCGGCGGAGTCGACGCCCCCACCGCCGCGCACCTCCTCACCACGTCGAACGGCCACCTGCGAGCGGCCCTTGACAAGGCCCGCGCGAGCTGAGCCTGCGGCTTCGGAGCGCAGGTGTACACGTCCACGCGTACACTAGAGGTATGAGCGAGAACGTCACCATCCGGGAAGCCCGTGCACACCTCGCCGAGGTCGTCGACAAAGCCGAGGCCGGCGAGGTGACCGTGCTGACCCGCAAGGGGAAGCGCGTAGCGGCCCTGGTGCCCATAGAGGTACTGGACGCGCTGGATGAAGCCGCCGACGAACTCGCGGCACGCGAGGCCGAGCGGCACCGCGACGACCCCACCGTCGGCATGGCCGAACTCCTGGCGGACCTTTTCGAAGGCGACGGCAAGGGCAGCGGCAAAGCCGAGGGCGACGCCGCGTGAAGTATGCCTTCCGCTTCACCACCCACGCTCAGCGTCAGCTCCGCTCCATCGACCGGCAACAGGCTCTGCGCATTCTGACGGCCCTCGCATCGCTCGGGGACGACCCGCATCGCGATGACACCGACACCAAGAAGCTCACCGGCCACGACGGGCTGTACCGGCTACGCGTCGGAAGCTTCCGAGTGGTCTACGAGATTCAGGGCGACGTCCTGGTGATCCTCGTTGTCCACGTCGGCAACCGCCGCGATGTGTACCGCGGCCTGTGAGAACCGGTCCGCCAGAGGAAGCTCCCCGAGTGCCTCGCCCAGGCCAGGATTTCCCGCATCGAGGGCGCGGGTCGGCCGCCCCGCCCGGCGCCTTCGCGACATACTTCCCCCGCTTCCGCGGGCGGATCCCGACCGGCCCGGCCGCCTCGATGGCCGACGCGCCGTCGAAGCCCGCCCGCTTCCCGGCCGCCGTCGCCCGAGCGCCCCTGGCCAGGAAGCCGGCTCCCCTCCCGCCCCACCCGTAAACGGCCGAAGCCGCGCTGTCCGAAAGGGCCCCGGCCGACTGTCGGCGGCCGACCGACGTACCCAAGATGGCGCGACGAACGGCACCGGCGCGCGTACGCCATCACGCGTCGACCAAGCGGCACCACCGGAGGGGACCCTCATGACCGACCCCAACCAGCCCGCCCAGCCCGGCCGACCCGCCCAGCCCGACCCGCTCAGCGAAGCCGACGCCCGGGAGATCTCCGAGGCCTTCGGGACCGCCGCCCGCGTCACGCTCGCCCCCGGACCGCGGGAGGCCCGGGAGGCCCCCGCCGCCGCGCCCGAGCCGGATGACGAGTGGACGCTGCCCGAAGGGCGTGCCTGGGTGTATCTCGCCGACCGGGAGCGGGGGCTGACCCGCCCCGTCATCCTCGGGGACGGCTTCAACTCGGGCCCGAGCGAGCTGGACTACTCCTGGGAGATCCTGGAGCGCGGCCCGTATCCGTTCGTCAGCGCCCTGCGGCAGCGCGGCTACGACGTCATCCTGCTCGGCTTCGACGAGCGCGGCGCCTCCATCCTCGACAACGCCAAGGTCGCGCGGGCCGCCATCCAGGAAGCCATCGCACGGCGCAACGGCAACCACCCGCTGACCGTCGGCGGCTTCAGCATGGGCGGCCTCGTCACGCGGTACGCGCTCGCCAAGATGGAGCACGACGGCGGCGAGGAGAACGACCACCAGACCGCCCTCTACTTCTCCTACGACAGTCCGCACCGCGGCGCCTGGATCCCCCTCGCCCTCCAGTCGTTCGCGCACTACATCCGGCGGCTCAACGCGGCGTTCTCGGACCAGATGAACAGCCCGGCGGCCCGCCAGCTGCTGTGGCAGCACATCGCCGAGTGGGACGACCTCCCCGAGACGGACAAGGAGCGCGGCACCTTCCTCGCCGAGCTGGAGCGGGTCGGCGGCTGGCCGGCGCGGCCGAAGAAGATCGGCGTGGCCAACGGCGTACGCATCGGGCAGAGCAACGGCGTCCGCCCGGGAGAGAGGGCCTTCCACGGCAAGGGCCTGGCCATCACCGGCACGCACCTGCACATCCAGTCCGCGGGCGAGGACCAGCTCGTCGCGCAGCTGAGGGTCGTGACGCTGCGCAAGCCCCGCATCCGCACCTCGGGGCTGCCGGAGATCGACGGCGCGCCGGGCGGCACCCTGGAGGGCTTCGGCATCCTCGCCGACGAGCTGAACAAGATCCCCGCGCTCATCGGTCTCGGCTCCGAGGCGGACATCCGCGCGCACTGCTTCGTGCCGACGGTCAGCGCCATCGCCCTGCGCGACATCGACACCCACGAGAAGCTGTACGAGCCGGTCACGGCCGCCGACGAGGAGCTGAGCGAACTCGACGAGTTCCGCTGCGCCTCCGAGAACGAGGGCCACACCCTGGTCACCGAGGAACTCTGCACCTGGATCATGGACCGGCTGCCGTAGCCCGTAGCCCGTAATCCGTAATCCGTCATTCGGAAACGCCCGAGGGCGGCACCCCTTCGTGAGAAGGAGTGCCGCCCTCGGAACGTACGGGACGTCGATCAACCAGAGGTCGATCAGAAGTCCATGTCACCGCCCGGCATGCCGCCGCCGGCCGGGGCAGCGCCCGCCTTCTCCGGCTTGTCGGCGATGACGGCCTCGGTGGTGAGGAACAGCGCGGCGATGGACGCGGCGTTCTGCAGGGCAGAGCGCGTGACCTTCGCCGGGTCGAGGATGCCCTCGGCGATCATGTCGACGTACTCACCGGTCGCGGCGTTCAGGCCGTGGCCGATGGGCAGGTTGCGGACCTTCTCGACGATGACGCCACCCTCAAGGCCGGCGTTGACCGCGATCTGCTTCAGCGGGGCCTCAAGGGCCAGCTTCACAGCGGCGGCACCGGTGGCCTCGTCACCCTCGAGCTCAAGCTTCTCGAAGACGGCGGAGGCCTGGATGAGGGCCACGCCGCCACCGGCGACGATGCCCTCCTCGACGGCCGCCTTCGCGTTGCGAACGGCGTCCTCGATGCGGTGCTTGCGCTCCTTGAGCTCGACCTCGGTCGCGGCACCGGCCTTGATGACGGCCACGCCGCCCGCGAGCTTCGCCAGGCGCTCCTGGAGCTTCTCGCGGTCGTAGTCCGAGTCGCTGTTCTCGATCTCGGCGCGGATCTGGTTGACGCGACCCTGGACCTGGTCGCTCTCACCGGAGCCGTCGACGATCGTGGTCTCGTCCTTGGTGATGACGACCTTGCGGGCGCGGCCGAGCAGGTCGAGACCGGCGTTCTCCAGCTTGAGGCCGACCTCCTCGGAGATGACGGTGCCACCGGTGAGGATGGCGATGTCGCCGAGCATGGCCTTGCGGCGGTCACCGAAGCCCGGGGCCTTGACGGCGACGGACTTGAAGGTGCCACGGATCTTGTTGACGACGAGCGTGGACAGCGCCTCGCCCTCGACGTCCTCCGCGATGATCAGCAGCGGCTTGCCCGACTGCATGACCTTCTCCAGGAGCGGGAGGAGGTCCTTCACGTTGGAGATCTTGGAGTTGACGATCAGGATGTACGGGTCGTCGAGCGACGCCTCCATACGCTCCATGTCGGTGGCGAAGTACGCCGAGATGTAGCCCTTGTCGAAGCGCATGCCCTCGGTGAGCTCAAGCTCGAGCCCGAAGGTCTGCGACTCCTCGACGGTGATGACGCCTTCCTTGCCGACCTTGTCCATCGCCTCGGCGATGAGCTCGCCGATCTGGGTGTCGGCGGCGGAGATGGAGGCCGTGGAAGCGATCTGCTCCTTGGTCTCGACATCCTTCGCCTGCTCCAGCAGAGCGCCCGAGACGGCCTCGACGGCCTTCTCGATGCCGCGCTTGAGGGCCATCGGGTTGGCACCGGCGGCCACGTTGCGCAGACCCTCGCGCACCAGGGCCTGGGCCAGGACGGTCGCGGTCGTCGTGCCGTCACCGGCGACGTCGTCCGTCTTCTTCGCGACCTCCTTGACCAGCTCGGCGCCGATCTTCTCGTACGGGTCCTCGAGCTCGATCTCCTTGGCGATGGACACACCATCGTTGGTGATCGTGGGGGCGCCCCACTTCTTCTCGAGGACGACGTTGCGACCCTTGGGGCCCAGGGTCACCTTGACGGCGTCGGCGAGCTGGTTCATGCCGCGCTCGAGGCCGCGCCGTGCCTCCTCGTCGAACGCGATGATCTTGGCCATGTGAAGTGGTCCTCCCGGACGGGGTGGAAACGCAAACGGACCGTGCTGGTGCCCGCGACGGACGGACTGCATGCCGTGTGGTTCCTTGCCCCACGCGGCCTGCGGACCTCACCGACCCGATCCAAGTTCTGTCACTCTCACTGGGAGAGTGCTAAGCCCAATGATTAGCACTCGACCCCCACGAGTGCAAGGTGCTCACGCCAGATCCGCCCCGCGCGGGGGAGCCGCGCGGGGAGCGCGGACGCACACGAGGGGCCCGTACCCCGATGGGATACGAGCCCCTCACGATGCTTGCTTCGGTGGTCGATCGCGCCGAGCTAGACGGCGAGCTTGACCATGTCCGCCTGCGGACCCTTCTGGCCCTGCGAGATCTCGAACTCGACTCGCTGACCTTCTTCAAGGGTGCGGTAACCGTCCATCTGGATCGCGCTGTAGTGGACGAAAACATCCGCACCACCGTCGACCGCGATGAAGCCGTACCCCTTCTCCGCGTTGAACCACTTGACGGTGCCCTGAGCCATGCCTAACTCCCCTATTACTGGCCCTTGCACAGGACCGCACTTCGCGGACCCGGGTCAGACCTCACCCCCCAATGGATGGGGGTGTGCGCCGGAACGCGTCGACCGCCGCTGAATGTATCTGTCCAACTGCCCTCTGCAACAGGTCAATCGGACGAGAATTCTGGGCACGCCTGATCGGTAATATGCGGAGAATTCGCCGGAATCCAGGGCAAGTCGGGCCGGGCAAATGCCACGTAGTGCTCAAAGGGGCGGCTCGCTTTGGCTGCTTCTTGTCGACTCGGGGCCGACTTCGTATATGCACTCGGCACAAACAGCGAAGCGTCTTTCCCAACTGTACCGCGCTCAACCATGCAGAATTGCCCCCTCCGTTTCTCTCCCGGAGGGGGCGATCGGGGTTATGCAGGGAACCTGCGGAAACGGATCATCCGCCGGCGACCGCCGGAATGATCGAGACGCCCGCGCCGTCCGGGGTGGCCGTCTCCAGGCCCTTTTCGAAGCGGACGTCGTCGTCGTTCACGTACACGTTGACGAAGCGGCGCAGCTTGCCCTGGTCGTCCAGGACGCGGGCCGCGATGCCGGTGTGGTTCTTCTCCAGGTCGGCGATGATCTCGCCCAGGGTCGCCCCCTCGGCGGCCACTTCGGCCTTGCCGCCGGTGTAGGTGCGAAGGATGGTGGGAATCCGGACGTTCACGCTCATGGGTTCACCTCGGTAGTTCAGGTCGGAAGGAAAGCTCAGGCCCTACGGCGGCTAACCGGCAAGCCCCGCGGCGCGGAACGCCTCGACACTGGGCCGGATCGTGGCAGTGGCCTGCGACGTCTCAGCGACGGCGTCCAGCGTCTTCAGGCCGTCCCCCGTGTTCAGCACGACCGTGGTCAGCGAGGGATCGATGAGCCCCGCCTCGACCAGCTTCTTCGTGACGCCCACGGTCACACCCCCGGCGGTCTCCGCGAAGATGCCCTCGGTCCGCGCGAGGAGCTTGATCGCGTCGACGACCTGCTCGTCGTTCACGTCCTCCACGGCGCCGCCCGTGCGGCGCGCGATGTCCAGGACGTACGGGCCGTCGGCGGGGTTGCCGATGGCGAGGGACTTGGCGATGGTGTTCGGCTTCTGGGGGCGCACGACGTCGTGGCCCGCCTTGAACGCGGCCGACACCGGAGAGCATCCCTCGGCCTGCGCACCGAAGATCTTGTACGGCTTGTCCGCCACGAGGCCGAGCGCGATCAGCTCCTTGAGCCCCTTGTCGATCTTCGTGAGCTGCGAGCCGGAGGCGATCGGGATGACCAGCTGGTCGGGCAGCTCCCACCCCAGCTGCTCGCAGATCTCGTACGCGAGGGTCTTGGAACCCTCGCCGTAGTACGGCCGGAGGTTGACGTTGACGAAGCCCCAGCCCTCGCCCAGCGGGTCGCCGATCAGCTCGGAGCAGAAGCGGTTCACGTCGTCGTAGTTGCCCTCGATGCCGACTAGCTCACCGCCGTAGACCGCGGCCATGACGACCTTGCCCTGCTCCAGGTCGTGCGGGATGAACACGCAGGAGCGGAAGCCGGCGCGGGCGGCGGCGGCGCCGACGGCGCCCGCGAGGTTGCCGGTGGAGGAGCAGGAGAGCGTGGTGAAGCCGAAGGCCCTCGCCGCCTCCAGGGCCTGCGCGACGACGCGGTCCTTGAAGGAGTGCGTGGGGTTGCCGGAGTCGTCCTTGACGAACAACTTGCCCTGCTCGACGCCGAGTTCCCGGGCGAGGTTGTCGGCCTTGACGAGCTTGGTCCAGCCGGGGTTGAGATTCGGCTTGTCGGCGACGTCGGCGGGGACGGGCAGCAGCGGGGCGTAGCGCCAGATGTTGGCGGGACCGGCCTCGATCCGCTTGCGGAGGGCTTCCGGGTCACCGAGGGGCAGGTCGTACGCGACTTCGAGGGGCCCGAAACACTCGGCGCAGGCGAAGATCGGGCCGAGCGGGAACTTGGTGCCGCATTCCCGGCAGGAGAGACCCGAGGCGGGACCGAGGTCAACGGTCGTGGCGGGGGTTTCGGTGGCGACAGTCTGCACAGCCATGGAGGGGAGGCCCTTTCTCCTCATCTTCCCCGCGGCGCATCTCGCCGCGAGACGGAATTGGCACCTTCCCTAGCCGGGAGCCTCGCGGCGCTTTCGCGCGAGACCGGCTGGAGGGTTGCCGGGGCTTCAACGGGCCGTATCCCTCTGCCCCTCTGGATGAGCGGTATTCGATTATGGGTTTCAGTTGTCGATCTCGACGTGGTTGTCGATCTCGAACGCGGCGGCGACCCCGACATGCGATGGTCACCGGCGTTGTTCAAGACTGTAACCGAAGCCCTGGACCCTTGAGATAGTCGTCCGCACCGCGAGATGGATCACATATGGGAGGACCCTGACCGTGCTGGAAGAGGTCGAGCGCTGGCTGAACGGACGTTCGTGGTCCGTCGCCGACCGCCCGCTGGACCGGTTGTCCGCCGCCAAGCGCGCGTCCGGCGCGTCGGTGAGCGTCGTGCTGCCCGCGCTGGACGAGCAGGAGACGGTCGGCGCGATCGTCTCCGAGATCCGCCGCGAGCTGATCGAGAGGGTTCCGCTGGTCGACGAGCTGGTGGTGATCGACTCCGGCTCGTCGGACCGAACGGCGCGGGTCGCTGGGGAGGCGGGCGCCAAGGTCGTCCACCGGGACGAGATCCTGCCGCGTATCGCGCCGCTGCCCGGCAAGGGCGAGGTGCTGTGGCGTTCGCTGCTCGTGACGAGCGGGGACATCGTCGCGTTCGTCGACGCGGATCTGCGGGAGTTCTCCGCGGACTTCGTCACGGGGATCGTGGGCCCGCTCCTGACCGACCCGGACGTGGCCTTCGTGAAGGCGATGTACGACCGTCCGCTCGGCGAGGCCGCGGGCCAGGGCGGCCGGGTGACCGAGCTGATGGCGCGGCCGCTGCTGAACATGCACTGGCCGCTGCTCGCCGGTTTCGTCCAGCCGCTGGGCGGCGAGTACGCGGCCCGCAGGTCGCTCCTGGAACGGCTGCCGTTCCCCGTCGGGTACGGCGTGGAGCTGGGGCTCCTCGTCGACGCGCTGCACACGGTCGGCCTGGACGCGCTGGCGCAGGTGGACGTCGGGGTGCGCAAGCACCGGCACCAGGACGGGCAGGCGCTCGGGCGGATGGCGGCGGCGATCTACCGGACGGCGCAGCTGCGGCTCGCGCGCGGACATCTCGTACGCCCGGAGCTGACGCAGTTCGAGCGGGGCGAGCACGGTTTCGTGCCGCGGACCCACGCCGTGGACACGGAGGAGCGGCCGCCGATGGCCGGCATCGCGGAGTACGCGCACCGGCGCGTGGCGTGACCGCTTCCGCTCGTACGTTTGCCCGGCCCCGGGACGGGCTACGTTTTGCCACATGGTCCCCGAGCCCCGAACAGCAGCAGCGCAAGCACAGGTACTCGTCGCGTCCAACCGCGGCCCCGTCTCGTACACCGTCGGAGAGGACGGGGAGCTGACCGCCAAGCGCGGCGGCGGCGGCCTCGTCTCCGGGCTGAGTGCCATCGGCGACGAGGCGGACGCCCTGTGGGTGTGCGCGGCGCTCGGCGAGGGCGACCGGGAGGCGGTGCGGCGCGGCGTCGGCGAGCCGGGCGTGCGGATGCTCGACATCGACGCGGGCTCCCGCGAGGGCGTGCACGCGGCGGCGTACAACGGCATCGCCAACTCGGTCCTCTGGTTCGTCCACCACATGCTGTACCAGACCCCCCTGGAACCGGCCTTCGGCCCGGAGTTCCGCGCGCAGTGGGAGGCGTACGAGACGTACAACCGCGCGTTCGCCCGGGCGCTGGCGGCGGAGGCGGCGCCGGGGGCGGCGGTCCTCGTGCAGGACTACCACCTGACGCTGGTGCCGGGCATGCTCCGCGAGCTGCGCGAAGACCTGCGGATCGGCCACTTCTCGCACACCCCGTGGGCGCCGGTCGACTACTTCCGGATGCTGCCGGACGACGTGGCGGAGCAGGTGCTGCGCGGGATGCTCGGCGCGGACCGGCTCGGATTCCTGACCGGACGCTGGGCGGACGCCTTCACGGAGTGCTGCGTGCGGCTGCTCGGCGGGACGTCCGGTACGCGCGTCGGGGTGCACGGCCTCGGCGCCGACGCGGACTTCCTGCGGGAGCGCTCACGGCGGGACGACGTCGAGCAGCGGATGGCGACGCTGCGGGAGCAGGTCGGCGAGGGCCGCAAGACGATCGTACGGGTGGACAGGACGGAGCTGTCCAAGAACATCGTGCGGGGCATGCTGGCCTACCGGGAGCTGCTCGACACCCGCCCCGAGTGGCGGGAGCGGGTCGTCCACGTCGCCTTCGCCTACCCCTCGCGGCAGGACCTCGCGGTGTACCGCGACTACACCGCGGAGGTCTCGCGCGTCGCCGAGTCGATCAACGCCGAGTACGGCACGCCCGGCTGGACCCCGGTGCTCCTCCACGTCGACGACGACTTCGCCCGCTCGCTCGCGGCGTACCGCCTCGCGGACGTGGCACTGGTCAACCCCATCCGCGACGGCATGAACCTCGTCGCGAAGGAGGTGCCGGTCGTCTCCGACGAGGGGTGCGCGCTGGTGCTCTCGCGGGAGGCGGGGGCGTACGAGGAGCTGGGCGAGGACGCGATCCCGGTCAACCCCTACGACGTGACGGCGACGGCCGCCGCGCTGCACGCCGGGCTGTCCATGCCGGTCGAGGAGCGGGCGGAGCGGACGAAGCGGCTCGCGGCGGCGGCTACGGCGTTGCCGCCGGCGCAGTGGTTCCTGGATCAGTTGCGGGCGCTGTAGGGCTTCACGTCCGCTCAGTCCAGGTGCTCTGTGATGGACGACAGCAGGCCCACCACGCCGAGGGGGCCGGGCACCACCAGGTCGGCGCGGTCCGCCAGTTCCGCGACCTCCGCGCTGCCGCTGCACACCAGCAGGCCCGCCACGCCGTCCGAGCGGAGTTTCTCGACGGCGGCGAAGGCGGGGAGGTCACCGAGGTCGTCGCCCGCGTAGAGGACGGATTCCGCGCCGACCTCGCGTAGGTACGCGGCGAGGGCCACGCCCTTGTCCATGCCCGGCGGGCGCAGCTCCAGGACCATGCGGCCCGGTTCGACGATCAGGCCGTGCCGGTGCGCCAGCTCGGCGAGCGGTTCGCGCAGCGCCTCGAAGGCGGCCTGCGGATCCTGCGCGCGGCGCGTGTGGACCGCGACGGCCCGCCCCTTCTCCTCTATCCACGTGCCGCGCCAGGCGCCGATCGTGTCGAGGAACCCGGGCAGCTCGGCGCGGACGGCCGCGACCCCGGGGTGCGGTTCGGCGGCGTGGACCGTGCCGGTCACCGCGTCCCAGCGCTCGGCGCCGTAGTGCCCGAGGACGACGAGGTGTTCGAGCCCCGGCACACCCGCGAAGCCGCCGTAGCGGACGGCGACGCCCGCCGGGCGGCCCGTGACCACGGCGACGGACCGCAGCCGCGGGGCGAGCGCGGCGAGCGCGGGCACGGCGTCCGGGTGGGCGCGGGCCTGCTCGGGGTCGGGCACGATCGCGGCGAGCGTGCCGTCGAAGTCGAGGGCCACGACGGACCTTTCGGGCCGCGCGAGGAGAGCGGCGAGGCCGTCGCGTCCCGCGGGCGTCACGGGCTCGGGCAGTCCGGGACGCCCGGGCCGGTCGGACTGCGCGTACGTTGGGTCACCCATGGGCCCGACCTTAACCGCGTCAGCGCTCTTCGCGCCGTGACTCCCGCACCCGGCGCAGCCGATTGACCGTAATCGGGTCGTGCGCGAGGGCCCGGGGGTCGTCCAGGAGGGCGTTCAGGAGCTGGTAGTAGCGCACCGGCACCATGCCGAGCTCCTCGCGGACGGCGCGTTCCTTGGCGCCGGGGCCCGGCCAGGAGCGCCGCTCCAGGGCGAGGACGGCGCGGTCCCGATCGGAGAGTCCCCGACCGGAGAGTCCCCGATCAGAGCGTTCATGGCCGGAGACTTCATGGCCGGGTTCGTGGTCGGTCATACGACCCACGCTATTCCGCGTTCTCCGCGGTCGCCGCCTTGTTCTGGATCTGGGAGAGGACCGAGGAGGGGTTGCCGTTCTTTCCGACGGTCCCGCCGATCTGCTTCTTGATGTCGGCCGAGACCTGCGCCCACGACGTCTTGCCCACCGGGTAGAGCTGCGAGGTCGGCAGCTCCTTGAGGAACTTGCCCAGCTCGGTGTGGCCGCGGTCCTTGGCCATCGTCTCGGACGCGGAGGTCGTCACGGGGAGAATGTCGTACTCGTTGGAGAAGTCGAGCACGTTCTTCTTGCTGTAGACGTAGTCGAGGAACTTGCCGGCCTCCTTGCGGTGGCCGTTCTGCTTGAACGCCATCATCCAGTCGGCGACGCCCATCGTGGCCCGCGCCTTGCCGTTGATGCCGGGCGCCGGCACCATGCCGAACTTCACGCCCTTCTTGGCGGCCATCTTCATCAGCGTCGGGTGACCGTTGAGCATGCCGACCTCGCCGCGCGAGAACGCGGCGAACGCCTCGGCGCGGTTCATCTCGCCGGGCGGCGTCGGGCCCGTCAGGCCCTTGCCGACCAGCTCGTCACGGAGCCAGGAGAACGTCTTCGCGTTCTGCTTGGAGTCGATGTCGTACGAGCCGACGTTGTCGGTGTAACCGCCGCCGCCGCTGAGCATCCACATCAGCGTCTCGGCGGGCGCCTCCTCGGGGCCGAGCGGCAGGGCGTACGGGATCTTCACGCCGCGCGCCTTGAGGGCCTTCGCGTCGCTCTGCAGCTCGCTCCAGCTCTGCGGCGGGGTGAGGTCGGCGTCCTTGAACAGCTTGGTGTTGTAGAAGAGCAGGCGCGTGGAGGAGGCGAACGGCATGCCGTACTGGATGCGGTTGACCTCGCCGGCCTGGGCGAGCGGGGCCAGGAAGTCGGCCTGGGTGGCGATGGAGAGGAGTTCGTCGGCCTCGTAGAGCTTGTCCTGCGCGGCGTAGTCGGCGTACGCGCCGATCTGCGCCAGGTCGGGGGCCTCGCCCTTCTTGACCATCTCCTTGACCTCGCGGTCCACGTCGTTCCAGGAGTGGACGGTCACCTCGACGTTGATGCCGGGGTTGTCCTTCTCGAAGCCCTCGACGACGTTGTCCCAGTACTTCTTGGAGCTGTTCGCCGCGGAGTCGCCGTAGTCGGCGGCCACCAGCTTGAGGGTGACGTCGCCGGAGTCGCCGGGACCGCCGCAGCCGGCGAGCACGCCCGCCATGCCCAGTGCGGCCACCGCCGCGGTCAGTCCTGTCACGCGCCGCTGCACAGCTGTCCCACCCTCATCGCTTCCGCGTACTTACTGGGGGCTTCTGCGTCCCAGCACTGTTGAACTGCGAGTTTCTCCCGAGTCCGGGCACAAGGTCTACACCACCCGAGTATCACTTGTGCAACGGGCTCCGGTGGGGGGAGGGCCGTTGCTCTGTGGAGGCCCTGGCTGCTATGCACGTCACGTTCACGAGCAGGTCCGAGCAGTCCGAGCACGTCCGAGCACGTCCGAAGTCCTGCAGCATCCCGCAGCAGTTCCGCACTGACGAGGAGCCTTGGCGCATGTCGCGTACCGCAGCAGAAATAGCCACTCAGCCCGCCTGCTGGCACCGGGCGGCGGAGGCAGCCGCATCGTTCGACGGACTGCCGGAGCCGGGTGAGCGGGTCGCCGTCACCGGGTGCGGGACATCGTGGTTCATGGCCATCGCGTACGCGGCTCTGCGCGAGGCCGCCGGGCAGGGGGAGACGGACGCCTTCGCGTCGTCGGAGTTCCCCGCCGGGCGGCGCTACGACCGGGTGGTGGCGATCACCCGGTCCGGCACGACGACGGAGGTCCTGGAACTCCTCGGACAGCTGAAGGGCACGGTCCCTACGGTCGCGCTGACCGCCGATCCGAAGACGCCGGTCATGGACGCGGCGGACACGGTGGCGGTCCTGGACTGGGCGGACGAGGAGTCCGTCGTCCAGACCCGCTTCGCCACGACCGCGCTCGCCTTCCTGCGGGCCGGGCTCGGCGACATCCCCGGCGTGAAGTCGGTGGCCGAGGCGGCGGTCGACGCGGAACTCGCGGTGACGGAGCCGCTGCCGCCGGCGGTGCTCGGGGCGGAACAGTGGACGTTCCTGGGCCGCGGCTGGACGTACGGACTGGCCCTGGAGGCGGCGCTGAAGATGCGGGAGGCGGCGGGGGCGTGGACGGAGTCGTACCCGGCGATGGAGTACCGCCACGGGCCGATCTCCATCACCGGCCCCGGCCGCGTGACATGGATGTTCGGCAAGCTTCCGGAGGGCCTCGCGGGCGACGTGGCCCGCGTCGGCGGCGAACTGGTGGCCCGCCAGGAGACGGACCCCCTGGCGGACCTGATCCGCGCACAGCGGCTCGCGGTGGCGCTGGCGGAATCCCGCGGCTACGACCCGGACCGGCCTCGGAACCTGACGCGGAGCGTGATTCTCAGCTGAGGCCGGCGGGGGCGCCTTGGCGGGCGGGTGGCTGTCCGGCTCGGCCGGCCGAAGGCGCCCCGACCCGCCGCTTCGCGGCGGATGTCTCCCACCCCCCACCCGTTCACCCCGCACCCAAGCCTCCACGTAGGAACACCCCCCGGGGGCCCGAAGAGGGGATCCCCGGCACTGGACAGCGAAGTGGACTAGACCTTTCGTAGGGTGACGCGCGAGACTGTCTGCGTGAGACACGTCATCGCCCTCGATGTGGGCGGCACCGGAATGAAGGCCGCCCTGATAGGGGCGGACGGCACCCTGCTGCACGAGGCGCGCCGCCCGACCGGGCGCGAACGCGGCGCCGACGCCGTGGTCGAAGGCATCCTCGGCTTCGCCGAGGACCTCCGCGCACACGGCATCGCCCACTTCGGCGAACCCGCGGCCGCGGCGGGCGTGGCGGTGCCCGGCATCGTCGACGCCGCCGGCGGCATCGCCGTGTACGCGGCCAACCTCGGTTGGCACGACGTACCCCTGAGGGACCTCCTCAGCGCCCGCCTGGGAGGCGCCCCCGTGGCGCTGGGCCACGACGTCCGCACGGGCGGCCTCGCGGAGGGCCGCATCGGGGCGGGCAAGGGCGCCGACCGGTTCCTCTTCGTACCGCTGGGGACGGGGATCGCCGGGGCCATCGGGATCGGCGGGGCCATCGAGCCCGGCGCCCACGGCTCGGCCGGCGAGATCGGCCACATCGTCGTACGCCCCGGCGGCCCGCCCTGCGGCTGCGGCCAGCGCGGCTGCCTGGAGCGCCTGGCGTCCGCGGCGGCGGTCAGCAGGGCCTGGGCCGAGGCGAGCGGCGACCCGGAGGCGGACGCCGCGGACTGCGCGAAGGCCGTGGAGTCCGGTGACCCCCGCGCCGAGGAAGTCTGGCGGAACGCCATCGACGCCCTCGCCGACGGCCTGCTCACCGCCCTCACCCTGCTGGACCCGCACACGCTGATCATCGGTGGCGGTCTGGCCGAGGCCGGGGAAACCTTGTTCACGCCGCTGCGGGCCGCCGTCGCTGCACGCGTCGTCCAGTTCCAGACGCTGCCGGAGATCGTCCCCGCGGCCCTCGGCGACACCGCCGGGTGCCTGGGCGCGGGCCTGCTCGCCTGGGACCTGCTCAACGAGAAGCCCACGCCCGACCCCAAGTCCGACCCAAAGACCGGCCCCACGCCCGACCCCACGGAGGAAACCGCCTGATGGCCACTAGCAAGGTTCTCGCCGGTGCCCAGGTGGTACTGCCCACCGGGACCGTCACCAACGGCCGCGTGACCGTCGACGGCGCGCGCATCGCCGGGAGTCCCACTCCCGGGGACGCCGAGACCGTCGACCTCACCGGCCACTGGGTGGTCCCCGGCTTCGTCGACCTCCACAACCACGGCGGCGGCGGCGCCTCCTTCACCTCCGGCACCGTCGACGACGTACTCAAGGGCGTCCACACGCACCGCCTGCACGGCACCACCACCCTCGTCGCCTCCACCGTGACCGGCGAAATGGACTTCCTCGCCCAGCGCGCCGGACTGCTCAGTGAGCTGGCCGAGCAGGGCGACATCGCCGGTATCCACTTCGAGGGCCCCTTCATCTCGCCCTGCCGCAAGGGAGCCCACAGCGAGGCGCTCCTGCGCGACCCCGACCCGGCGGACGTCCGCAAGCTGATCGACGCGGCCCGCGGCCACGCCAAGATGCTCACCCTCGCCACCGAACTGCCGGGCGGCATCGACTCGGTGCGCCTCCTCGCCGAGCACGGCGTCATCGCGGCCATCGGCCACACGGACGCGACGTACGAGCAGACGGTCGAGGCCATCGACGCCGGCGCCACCGTCGCCACGCACCTCTTCAACGCGATGCCGGGCCTCGGCCACCGCGCGCCCGGCCCGATCGCCGCCCTCCTTGAGGACGAGCGGGTCACCGTCGAGCTGATCAACGACGGCACGCATCTGCACCCGGCCGCCCTGGAGCTTGCCTTCCACCGCGCGGGCGCGGACCGCGTCGCCTTCATCACCGACGCGATGGACGCGGCGGGCTTCGGCGACGGCCGGTACATGCTCGGCCCGCTGGAGGTCGAGGTGAAGGACAGCGTGGCGCGGCTCGTCGAGGGCGGCTCGATCGCGGGTTCGACGCTGACCCTGGACCGCGCCTTCAAGCGCTCGGTGACCGTCGACAAGCTGTCCGTCGAAGCCACCGTCCGCGCCCTGTCGGCCAACCCTGCCAAGCTCCTGGGGATGTACGACCGGGTGGGCTCCCTGGAGCCCGGCAAGGACGCGGACCTGGTCGTCCTGGACGCGGACTTCGACGTCAAGGGTGTGATGCGCAAGGGCGCATGGGTGGTCGAGCCCGCTTAGACCGAGCCCGCTCGGACCCACTGGGCAAGTGGCGGAAGGCGGTTGGCCCTCACCCCTGGGCCAACCGCCTTCTGTTTGGCATGATCAGAACCGGAAGCAGGGCGACAGCCGGACAGGCACCGGCACCGGCACCGGCACCGGCAACAGCCGTACAGGCACTTCGGGGGTGGCAAAGGTGATCCTCACCGTCACGCTGAACACCGCCCTCGACCTCACCTACCGCGTCCCCGCCCTCACCCCGCACACCTCGCACCGCGTCACCGAGGTGACCGAACGCCCCGGCGGCAAGGGCGTGAACGTCGCCCGTGTCCTCGCGGCCCTCGGCCACGACGTGACCGTCACCGGTTTCGCGGGCGGCGACACGGGACGCGCCCTGCGCGAGCGCCTGGCCGCCGAGCCCCGCCTCACGGACGCGCTCGCCCCGGTCGCGGGCGCCACCCGCCGCACCCTCGCCGTGGTCGACGCGGCGAGCGGCGACACCACCCAGCTCAACGAGCCGGGCCCGAACGTCGCACCCGCCGAGTGGGCCGCTTTCCTGGAGACGTACGAGGAGTTGCTGCGCGCTCCCGGTACGACGGCGGTCGCGCTCTGCGGCAGCCTGCCGCCCGGCGTGCCCGTCGGCGCGTACGCTCTCCTGATACGTTCCGCGCGCACCGCCCGCGTACCGGTGCTGCTCGACACCAGCGGGGAGCCGCTGCGTCGCGGCGTCGCCGCCCGCCCCGACGTCGTCAAGCCCAACACCGACGAACTCGCCGAGCTGACCGGCTCCCACGAACCCGAGCGGGCCACCCGTGACGTCCGCCGCAGGGGCGCGCACGCCGTGGTCGCCTCGCTCGGCGCCGACGGCCTCCTCGCCCTCACGCCGGACGGCTGCTGGCAGTCGCGGCCGCCCGCGCTGGTGCGCGGCAACCCGACGGGCGCGGGCGACTCGGCGGTCGCGGGGCTGCTCTCCGGGCTCGCCGAAGGCCTGCCGTGGCCGGAGCGGCTCGCGCGCGCCGTCGCCCTGTCGGCGGCGACCGTGGCGGCACCGGTGGCGGGCGAGTTCGACCCGCCGACGTACGAAGACCTGCTGGCGCGAGTCACGGTGACCGCCCGTACCACCGCGGCGTAACAGACACAGCCCACCCACCACTCACCACCCACGACACACCGCCACGCACAACCGACGCACGCACCGCCACGCACCACCCACGAAGAGCCGTACCCGCACCGCACAACGGGGCGCAGCGCCCCGGGAATTGGGGAGCACGTGCCACTCGTCAGCACCGGCGAACTCGTCGCGGAGGCCCGCGCCGCGGGTCACGGCGTCGCCGCGTTCAACGTCATCACGCTGGAGCACGCCGAGGCGATCGCGCTGGGCGCCGAGCGTGCCGGGACCGCGGCGATCCTCCAGGTCTCCGAGAACGCGGTGAAGTTCCACGGCGGCCACCTGGGTGCCATAGCGGCGGCGACGGCGGCGGTGGCCCGCGCCTCGTCGGCCCGGCTCTCCCTCCACCTGGACCATGTGACGGACGTGGAACTGCTGCGGTCCGCCCACCCGGAGGGCTTCAGCTCCGTCATGTTCGACGCGTCGAAGCTGCCGTACGGCGAGAACGTGAAGGCGACGGCGGACGCGGTGCGTTGGGGCCGCGAGCGCGGCATCTGGATCGAGGCCGAGCTGGGCGAGGTCGGCGGCAAGGAGGGCGAGCCGCCGCTGGACGCGCACGCGCCGGGCGTGCGCACGGACCCGGTGGAGGCGGCCACGTACGTCGCCGACACGGGCGTGGACGCGCTCGCGGTGGCCGTCGGCTCCTCGCACGCGATGACGGAGCGCACGGCAGCCCTGGACCACGAGTTGATCGCGTCACTGGCGGCGGCCGTCCCCGCGCCCCTGGTCCTGCACGGCTCAAGTGGCGTACCGGACACGGAGATCCGCCGGGCGATCGCCTCCGGCATGGTGAAGATCAATGTCGGCACGGCGCTCAACACGGCGTTCACTACGGCCGTGCGCGAGTACCTGGCGGGCGCCCCCAAGGGCGTCGATCCGCGCAAGTACCTGGTCCCCGCCCGGGAGGCGATGGCAGAGACAGTGACGCACTTTCAGCAGATCTTGTTTGAATAATTTGCTGACCAGCAAGTAACTTAGCAAGATCAAAAGCTGACTGTGTTCAGCGTGTCACCGGCTTCCGCCGCAGCATGCGCAAAGGCCAAGGTCTGCATGTGGGCAAAGCAGGGCTTCGGCGGACCTCAGTCCGTCCGCAAGCTGTGGTCAACAGCGTTGCCGTTTGGGGCTGAAACACCCTCCTTGGTCCAGCCGAAGAGAGCGGGTAGCAGCCCGACGCGCAGCAACCCGCGTTGCCCCATGCAAGGCGCTCGACCGAGCGTCGGTCGAGCGCCTTGCATGGGACTCTTCGCGGTCAACCCTTCGCATGACCAGCCTTCAACCAGAACTGGTCCAGATTGGCGCCGCACTGGTCACCCTGCTGGCAAGAGACCGTGAGCGTGTTGGTGCCTTTGGCCAATTGGACGTACACGTAGGTCTGCGTCCACCCCTTGTCCCAGGCACCGTCCTCGGCATGGGCGAAGTTGTCCATGTTGAGCTTGCGTGCCTCCGGCTTGCCGTTGACCGTGAGCGTTGCCTTGGCAGGCTTACCAGGCACTCCATAGCCCACGAAGAGCGTGTAGGCGCCGTCCTTCGGAATGCCGTTGACGGTCCACGTCACCTGGGCGCCGACCTTGTCGAAGCCCGCCACGTAGACCCCGCCGGCGGCCTTGGCGCCGGCGACGTCGGACGCCGTGGTCGTGCCGCCCTCCAGCTTCAGGGCCTTCGCGTCGGTCTGGGGCAGCTCGGTCTTCTTCTCCGGCTTCTTCGTCGGCTTCTCGCTCGGCTTGACCGACTCGGCCCGCGTCGGCTCGGCGCCCGCTTCCTTCTCCCCGCCCTTGTCGTCGTCGCGGCCGAACAGCATGGCGGCGCCGATGCCGACGGCGACGACGGCCACCACGGCGATCGCGGCGATCAGCAGCCCCTTGGTGTTGGGGCCCCTGCCCCGGCCACCGCCACCGCCCACGCCCCCGGGCGCGTACTGCGGTGACGCGACGGGCGCGCCGCCGGGCTGTGCCTCGGGCGCGGTGTAGTGCGCGTTCGGTCGGCCGTAGGGCTGCTGGCCCTGCGGGGCCTGCTGCTGCGGGACCTGCTGACCGTACTGCTGGGTGGCCTGGGCCTGTCCGTACGAGGGGCGCCGGTCGCCGACCGCTCTCACCTGGTTGTAGGACCGGGGACCCGGGTACCCATAGCCGCCGCCACCGCTGGGCGGGGTCGCTCCGGCCGCCTGTCCGTCCTCGTACAGATAGCCGAACGGATCGTCGTCGCCCTGCGGCGCGCTCGGCGTGTTCTCGCCGTTATTGCCGGGCGTCATTCCCAGGTCACTCCCTCACATCGCTGACGCCGGGAGCCTACCCGGTCCGACTGGGCCCAAAGGGTGGCGTTGACCTCATCGAGACCGTCAGCCGGCCCGCCGCTGCTGCTTGGCACGTGAGCGTTTCTCCACGTACATCCGCTGGTCGGCGGAGTGCAACACTTCGTCGGCCGACATCCCGCAGTGCGCCCAGCCGATGCCGAAACTGGCCCCTACGCGCACGGCCCTGCCGTCGACGCGGATCGGCGGGATGATCGCGTTCCGCAGCCGGACCGCGAGGTCCTGGGCGTCGGCGCGGCCGAGGCCGTCGGCGAGGACGACGAACTCGTCGCCGCCGAGCCGCGCCACCGTGTCCCCGTCGCGAACACCGCTGGTGAGGCGCCTGGCGACCTCGATGAGGACGGCATCGCCGGTGTGGTGCCCGAAGCGGTCGTTGATCGACTTGAAGCCGTCGAGGTCGCAGAAGAGGACCGCGAGGCCCTTGGTGCCGTCGTCCACGTCCCCTTCCCTGCCCTGGGGCGCGACGGTGTGGACGTGGGGGTCGAAGCCCTCGTCCTGCTGCTGGTGCGAGGCGTTCCCGAAGTCGAAGCCGTGTTCGTAGGCGGCGTCGAGGGAGTCGACGGCGCTGGGCCGGCCCGCGTGCGGCCTGCGACAGAGACGGGAGCTGAGCCGGGCCCGCAGCTCGGCGGAGTTCGGCAGTCCGGTGAGGGAGTCGTGCGACGCGCGGTGGGCGAGCTGGAGCTCGCGGCGCTTGCGCTCCTCGATGTCCTCGACGTGCGTGAGCAGGAAGCGGGGACCGTCGGCGGCGTCCGCCACGACGGAGTTGCGCAGCGACACCCATACGTACGTCCCGTCGCGGCGGGCGAGGCGCAGCTCGGCGCGGCCGCCCTCGGCGGAGGTGCGCAGGAGCGTGCCGATGTCCTCGGGGTGGACGAGGTCGGAGAAGGAGTAGCGCCGCATGGCGGAGGCGGGGCGCCCCAGGAGGCGGCAGAGCGCGTCGTTCGTACGCAGGATGCGGCCGTGCTGGTCGCCGCCCATCTCGGCGATGGCCATGCCGGAGGGCGCGTACTCGAAGGCCTGCCGGAAGGATTCCTCACTGGCCCGCAGCGCCTGCTGCTCGCGCTCCAGGCGGACCAGGGCGCGCTGCATATTGGCCCGCAGCCGTGCGTTGCTGATCGCGATGGCGGCCTGGAAGGCGTACATCTGGAGGGCCTCGCGGCCCCAGGCGCCGGGCCTGCGGCCGTTGCGGGGCCGGTCCACGGAGATCACGCCGAGCAGCTCGCCGCCGGCGGCCCCGGTCGCGTACATGGGGGCGAAGAGGCGGTCGGCCGGGTGCCACTCGTCCTCGAAGCGGGGCTCGGGTCCTTCGGTGTACCACTGCGGGACGTCGTCGTCGTCGAGGACCCAGCCCTCGGTGTACGAGATGAAGCGCAGGGCGCCCCACGACTCGCCCATGGCGAGGCGGCGGTCCCAGGCGTCGCGGGAGCCGACGCGGCCGGTGATGAGGGCTTCGGCGGAGGGGTTGCCGGCGAAGGCGGCGACGACGAGGTCGCCGTCGGGGCGTACGAGATTGACGCAGGCCAGCTCATAGCCAAGGCCGTTGACGACGCCGTCGGCGACGGTCTGCAGCGTGTCCGCCAGGCTCCGGGCCGTGTTCAGCTCCGCCACCACCTGGTGCAGCTGCCGCAGGGTCGCAAGACGGACGTACGGCTCCGACTCGGTCTCCATGCTCGTTCTCCCCGAGACCTCGACAGCAACTCCAGGATTGCGCGGCGCCCGCAGTGATTTCTGTGCCCTTGTGCCCTCAGTGTCTTATTGCCACCGTCACTGAATCACAGCGAGCTGCCCACTCGGTACACAGGGTCAACAAAATATGGGTCCTGTGACTCAAGTCACAGGTGGGGCACCGGCGTTGGTCCAGTCCCTTGGCCTAGTCCACCGCACTTCGGGGCACCGCGTGCCACCTTGCGGGGTTCTTTACCAACGGCCAACGGCCGCGTCGACGAAGGGACCGCATCGGCGCCATCCGCCGCCGGTCCTAGGACCGGTCTCGGCCCAGGGCCCGATGTGGCGCGGCGGGCGTCCGGGCTAGCGTCGACACCGTGGCTCACGTACTGAAGACTCTCCCGGCCCCGCCTTCCCCCGGCCTCCCCTCTTCGGATGGGCATGCTGATGGGGTGAGCAACGACGAGTTCCGCGCGGCGATGTCCCGGCTGGCGGCGGGCGTGGTCCTGGTGACGGCGCGCGAGCCGTCCCTGGACCCCGACGATCCCAGCGCCCCGGCGGGCGAGGACGTGGGCATGACGGCCACGGCCTTCGTCTCCGTCTCGCTGGACCCGCCCCTGGTCATGGTGAGCCTGCGCGAGGGCTCCCGGATGGACGACCTGCTCGCCGAGCAGCCGAAGTGGGCGGTCTCGGTGCTCTCCGAGAGCCAGCGCCACATCGCGGGCCGCTTCGCGATGAAGGGGCGCATCAGCGACCGGCTGCTCTTCGAGGACATTCCCTACGCGCGCGGCACGGAGTCCGGCGCTCCGCTGATCGGCGGCGCGCTGTCGACGCTGGAGTGCAGCACGGAGAAGACGGTGACGGCGGGCGACCACACGCTGGTGATCGGCCG
Source organism: Streptomyces sp. NPDC003032 (assembly GCF_053591415.1). NCBI lineage: Bacteria > Bacillati > Actinomycetota > Actinomycetes > Kitasatosporales > Streptomycetaceae > Streptomyces > Streptomyces sp. NPDC003032. Next base: position 25,036 of record NZ_JBSFTT010000022.1, read on the forward strand.
CGTCCTCACGGCGTCGCTGCCGAGCGCGGACGGGGGGCCGCTGATGTACTTCCGGGGCCGGTACCGACAGCTGGGCTGAGCGCTGCCGGGGTGGACCGCTGGGCTGAGCCCGCCCGGGGGCGGCCGCTGGGCTGAACCCGCCGGGGCCGACCGCTGAACTGAGCCCGCCCGGGTCGGCCGCTGGGCTGAGCCCGCCGGGGTCGCCCGCTAGCCCCAGCCCTGTCCCGAGCGGCCGCGCTTGGTCTCACTGCGCTGTTTCTTGTTCCGCAGCCTGCGTTCGTTGATCCCGCGCGGGATCTTGGTGGCGCGGCGCGGCTTGGGCGGCGGGGCGGTGGCCTCGGCGAGCAGGGACGCGAGCCGGGTGGCGGCCATCTCCCTGTTGCGCCACTGGGAGCGGTGCTCACTCGCTCGTACGCTGATGACGCCGTCGACGAGCCGGGACGCGAGCCGCTCCAGGGCCCGCCGCTTCCACACCTCGGGCAGCGCGTCGGTGTTCGCGAGGTCGAACCGCAGCTCGACCTGGGAGTCGCTGGTGTTGACGTGCTGACCGCCCGGCCCGGACGACCGCGAGAAACGCCACATGAGCTCGGCCTCGGGCAGGGAGACGGAGCCGCGGATGACATGGGGACCGGACATGTCCCCATGGTCGCGCGTCTGTCGGGCTCACGTCACGCTCTTTTCGGGAGCGGCCAACAGAGTTCGGTTGCGTAAAGAAAGTAAAGCGATGCGGAACCTTGGGGACCCCGGTCGGCGTTGGTACCAGTGAAGGTAGCTTCGTCCCCAGTACGAAGCCCGTACGCACTGGCTTAGGCGCGGTGCGTCGTAACGAGGGAAGGGACTCCCAACAATGGCAGTAAGCCTGTCCAAGGGTGGCAACGTCTCGCTCACCAAGGAGGCTCCGGGCCTGACCGCCGTCACCGTGGGGCTCGGCTGGGACGTCCGCACCACCACCGGCACCGACTTCGACCTGGACGCCTCCGCCATCGCGGTGAACACGCAGGGCAAGGTCTTCTCCGACCAGCACTTCGTCTTCTTCAACAACAAGGCGACGCCGGACCAGACCATCGTCCACACCGGTGACAACGTCACGGGCCAGGGCGAGGGCGACGACGAGCAGATCAACGTCAACCTGGCGGGCCTGCCGGCCGACATCGAGAAGATCGTCTTCCCGGTCTCGATCTACGACGCCGAGAACCGCTCGCAGAACTTCGGCCAGGTCCGCAACGCGTTCATCCGCATCATCAACCAGGCGGGTGGCACGGAGCTCGCGCGCTACGACCTCTCCGAGGACGCCGCCACCGAGACCGCCATGGTCTTCGGCGAGCTGTACCGCAACGGCGCGGAGTGGAAGTTCCGCGCGGTGGGCCAGGGCTACGCCTCGGGTCTGGTCGGCATCGCCCAGGACTTCGGCGTCAACGTCTGAGCTGTGACGGACATGCCCGGCTGAGCCCAGCTCATCCGACACCGACGAGGGCCCCGGCGGCGATGCTGCCGGGGCCTTCCGGCGTCTACGCGCACTCCCTAGCGGGGAGCCCGACCGGAGGCGTTCCGTAGGCCACGTATCAGCGCCGCGAGGCCTGCGGGGCTGACAGTGAGTATGTCGCCGGGGGCGTCGCTCTCGCGGATGAGTACGCGGTCCTCCTGTGGGGCCAGCTCGACGCAGTTCTCTCCTCCAGCGCCGGAGAAGGACGACTTCTGCCACTGAACAGACATGGTGCGGGCTCTCATACTTCTCTCGCGATGCGGTGGATGAACTTCCTGGACTCCTCGGCATCGAGTGCAGCGCGCTCTGCGATGTCGAGCAGAGTTCCGTACTTCTTCAGTTGTGCACCGACGCCGAGGTGAACGCCTCCCACGGCTGTGTCCACCTGGACAGTGTCCAGTTGAGGGACGACTCCCCCGGCGTAGAAGACCGGCTGAGTGGCCTCGACGAACTCCTCGCAGGCGAAGGGGATGACCCGCAGGGTGACAGTCGGCCATTCGGAGACTCTCAGCAGGTAGTCCAACTGCCCCTGTACGACCTTGCGTCCACCGGCTCGCATACGCAGCGCCGCTTCATGGATGACCACTCTGAACGAGGGCGCGACGTCACGGTCGAAGATGCGTCGGCGCTTCAGCCTGAACTCCACCCGGAGGTCCACCTCCTCCGCCGGGAGCAAGGGGATGTGCCCGCCATAGATGGTGCGCGCGTAGTCCTCCGTCTGGAAAATGCCAGGGAGCGTCATCGACTGTAGGGCGCGAAGATACGTGGCGTGGTGCTCAAGCTCTGCCATGTCCAGGAACCCGGGAGCAAGAACGCCTCGGTACTCGTCCCACCAACCCTGCCCCCGCGACTCTCGCGCAATGGCGCACAGCGCTTCGATCAGCTCCGCTTCGTCGCATGAGTAGAAGACCGCGAGTCGTCGGATTCGCTCCTCGCTGACGCCGATGCGGCCGGCCTCGATGTTGCTGATCTTTGCCTGGTCCGTCGACAGCAGCCCGGCGGCCTCCCGAGCCGTCTTGCCTGCTAGCTCCCTCAACTTCCGCAGCTCTGCTCCGAGTCGAGCCTGTCGAGCCGTGGGGTTGTCTCTCGGTGGCATGGTCCCTTCCCTTTCAGTGTCCGAGTCTGCCGCGTCTTGAGAAACGGGTCCACTCACTCGGGTAAATCTCGCCGACAAGCTTGCTCCGGGGCAAGTATGCCCCTAGCTTCAAATCGTCATCGCGCCGCACGCCAGTGATCCCGCAGAGCAGCCACCCCCAGGTGGCCGAGCCACGGTCGCACGCGGTTCAACCCATCCAGTGAGCCGGGAGTTGAATGCATGGACGCCCCACCGAACACCGCCCAGACGTACCACCTCACTACCCCCAGCACCCCCCTCTCCCCCAAGATCTGCCGAGATACCGTCACCCTCCTCCTGACCCTCGCCGGGAGGCCCGAACTCGCCGATACCGCCCGCACCCTCGTCTCCGAAGTCGTCACCAACGCCGTCATGCACACCAAGTCACCGACCATCGGCATGGAGGCCGTCGTCATGGCCGGAGGCGGCGTGCGCGTCTCCGTGTACGACGACTGCCCCACCGAACCGCTCGCCGCACTCGACGTGTCGCGCGACGACCGCGAGCACGGGCGGGGGCTTTTTCTCGTGCAGGCCCTCGCCCACGACTGGGGCACCGCCCCGTTGGGTCCCCCCTGCCTCAAACCCGGCGGGAAGAACGTGTGGTTCGAGCTGCGGCAGCGGCAGGAACCCGAGGATCCCGAGGATCCCCACGGCCACGAGCGCCCCGAGGTCGTGATGTGCAGTTCAGCGACTATTCTGAGTTCTTGAATAGTCCGGCAGACCGGACAGACCTAAGAAGGCCGGAGAGGGAACCGTGGCCGCTGATCAGTCCACCGCCTGGGCCCGCGCCGCGCTGCCCCTCTGTCTGCTCGGGGTCCTCGACGGTGAGGAGAAGAGTTACGGGTACGCCCTGCTCAGCCGGCTCGGTGATGCCGGGCTCGGTGGGGTCAAGGCCGCGACGCTCTACCCCGCCCTCACGCGCCTCGAAGAGGAAGGCGCCGTCGCCGTCGAGTGGGGTGCCGGGGAGGGCGGGCCCGGGCGGAAGTACTACCGGATCACCGAGGAGGGACGGGCGAGGCTGCGGCGTGACCAGGCCGCGTGGGGGGAATTCACCCGGATCGTCGCCTCTCTCATCGGTCTCATCGGCAAGGGTGAAGGCAAGGGGGAAGACATTGGGCACGACACGGACACCTGAGCTGGTCTGGGTGCGCGAGGAGGACCAGGAGTGGGCCGACTCCGTGCACGTACGGCTCGTACTCGATCATGACGCGCCCGCCGGGCTCGCCGACGAGGCGCTGGCCGAGGCCCACCAGGTCGTGGACGAAGCCGGGCTGCCCGCGCTCGAAGTCCTCGGTGACCCGGACGCGTACGCGCGTACCGTCGCCGCCGAGCGCATCAGCGAGGAACATCGGGCCAAGGTCGACGCGCACGGCATGACCCCCGGAGAGCGCGTCTCCGCCTCGCTCGCGACGCTCGGGTTCATCGGGTTCGTCCTCTGCGTCCTGGACTGGATCGAGGACGGGTTGTGGGCGGAGTGGAGCTGGGCCTCGCTCGCCGGATGCGTGACGGTCGTGGTCGTCGCCTTGCTCGGCACCCTCGCCTTCGTCGCTCGCGGCGCCGGACGGATCCGGGGCATATGGGGCATGTGGGGGTTCCTCGCGGGGGCCGTCTGCGCCGTCGCGGGCGGGGGGGCCGTCGCCGCCACCGCGCCCGGGGAGCGGCTGTTCAGCGTGCCCGTGCCGGTGCTCATGGCCGCGTGCGCCGCCTGGACCGTCGGCGCCTACGCGTTCCCCGACGCGACTCTCGACCGGTGGTTCACACCCCGGCCGCACGGTGGCGACGAGCAGTGGCTGACGCGGCTCGAAGGGCTGCTGCGGGGCCGGCACGCCATGACGGCCGCTGAGGCGCGCGGCCACGTCCGGGAGGCGCGGCAGCATCTCGCCGGGGCCGGCCGCGAGCACGCCGAGGACGCCTTCGGTGACGTCGAGGTCTACGCCATGCGGCTCGCCGAAGGGCCCCGCAAGCGGCAGCGCCTCGCACGGCACAAGCTGTACCGCGCCGCCGCGATGGCCATGCTGTTCGCCGTGCTGGCCGTGGACGAGGCGCTCGACACGCGGGGCCACTTCTCGGGCTGGGTCGCCTGCTACGTGGGCGCGGCCGGTTGCTGGGCCTGGAGCGCGATCAGCGAGTGGCGCCAGGCACGGGCGTCGGCCGGGACGGACCCGTCGTCCCGTTGACCCGTCGTCCCGTCGTCCCGTTGACCCGTTGACCCGTTGACGCGTTGACGCGTTGACCCGCCTTACCGGCCCACCCCGCAGGCCCTGCCCCGCCCCGCTAACCTGCCCCGCATGATCCTCGAACCGCTCGTCGCCGTCGACGGCGCTCTGCCCGGTCACCTCCTCACCGAGGTGACCGCGCTGTACGCGGCCAACCGTGAGTTCTCCGCGCTCAGCGGGGACTTCCCCGATCCGGACGACATCCGCGTCGAGCAGGTCGCCAAGGCCCTCGCGGACGAGCTCGCCCACCCCGACGCGGAGGTGCTGCTCGCCCGCTCCGAGGGGCGGCTCGTCGGGGTCGCCGTCACTCTCGCCCGCCACCCCGACCCCACCGATCCCGACCCATGGATCGGGCTGCTCATGGTGGCCCCGGAGGTCCAGCGCACAGGCGTGGGGCGGGAGTTGGCGACCCTCGTCGAGGCGCGGTTCCGGGACGCGGGGCGGGACGCCGTGCGCCTCGCGGTCCTGGAGAACAACCCCAAGGCGCTGCGGTTCTGGACCGCGCTCGGCTACCTCGTCATCGGGCACCGCGAGGACCGGGCCCGGCACCGGCCGTGCGCGGTGCTGCGCAAGCCGCTGTGAGGAAGGAAGTTCCGAGGGGCGGTCGGCTCAAGGGCGGCCCGGCTCAAGGGCGGCCCGGCTCAGGGGCGGTCCGGCTTGCCGTCCCCGTACAGCCAGTCCCCCCAGATCCGGCTGACCTTCTTCCGCGCCTCGTCGCCGCCCGCGTGCTCCTCGACGTACTCGGTGAAGTCCCTGGTATCCGCGTTCTTGTGCCGGTACGTCTTCGCCCAGCCCTGCACGATGTCGTAGAACGCGTCGTCGCCGACCGCCCGACGGATCTTGTGGATGACCATCGCGCCGCGCTCGTAGACCGGCGGCTCCGAGATGTGCGCGGCGTCGGTCGGCTTGGCGGGCGGGAAGTCCCAGATCGCCTCGTTGTCCTCCTCGTCCGCGTAGAGGTCCCCCTCGTACAGCGCGTCGAACGTCTCCTGCGCGCTGTCGCCGCCGTTGTCCTCCTCGTACAGCCACTCCGCGTACGTCGCGAAGCCCTCGTTGAGCCACATGTCGCGCCACGACTTGGGCGTGACGGAGTCGCCGAACCACTGGTGGGCCACTTCGTGGACGAGGGTCGTGGTGTCGAAGCTGTCGATGGGGAAGACGGGCCGGGTCTGGGTCTCCAGGGCATAGCCCGCTTCCTCGGCGCGGACGACGATGACGCCGGCCGACGAGAAGGGGTACGGGCCGAAGTTGGGCTCCGCCCACTCGATGACGTCCGGAAGCTTCGCGAGGACCTTCTTGCTCGCCTTCACCTGGGAGGGGTCGACGGCCGTGATGATCGGCAGCCCGTCGTCCGTCACCGAGGTCTCCATCTCGTACTTCCCGACAGCCACGGTCGCCAGATAGCTCGCCATGGGTTCGGCGCTGTGCCAGGCGAAGGTGGTGCGGCCGTTCTTGGTCGACTCGCGCGTCAGCTCGCCGTTGGAGACGGCCTTGAGGCCCTTGGGGACGGTGACCTCTATGTCGTACGAGGCCTTGTCGCTCGGGTGGTGGTTGCCCGGGAACCACGCCATGGAACCGGTCGGCTGGCCGAGCGCGAGCGCTCCGTCCGCCGTCTTGAGCCAGCCCTCCTTGGAACCGTCGGCGTCGGTGATGGTCTCCGGGGTCCCGGAGTAGCGGACGGTCGCCACGAACGTCTCGCCGCGGTCGAGTTCGTCGGCCGGGCGGACCTTCAGCTCGTGGCCCGCGCGCTGGAACCGGGCCGCCTTGCCCTCGACGGTGACGGCCGAGACGTCGAGCCCCTTCAAGTCGAGGCTGAAGGAGCTGAGGTTCTTGTCGGCGCGGGCGGTGATCTCGGCGGTGCCGGTGAGGTGGCGGGATTCGGGGTCGGGGTCGTAACCGAGTCTCAGGCCGTAGTGCGTGACGTCGTAGCCGCCGTTGCCCAGCTTGGGGAAGTACGGGTCGCGCACGCCGTCCGCGCCGGGGGTGCCGTCCACGCCGGACCCGCTGCACGCGCTGACGGTGGCGAGGAGGGTGAGGGCGAGGGCACAGGCGACGGTGCGGGGCGCGGCACTGGCTCCAGTACCGGTACCAGCACTGGTTCCGGTACCGGTCATGCTGGCGGCTCGGGTCATGGTGGCGGCTCGGGCGGCCGGAGATCGCAGGGGCACGCGGATGATCTTATGCGGCAATTGTTCGCCCAACGGCCGCTCATCGCGTCGGGGGTATCCGGGGTATCCGGGGTGCCCGGGGTATCCGGGGCCTCAGCGGTTGAGGGCCGCCACACCCGCCTTCGCGAACTTCTCGTCCAGGTCGCCGCTGGGGGCGCCCGCGACGCCGATGCCCGCGACGGGCGCGCCCTTGGCGGTCACCGGGGCGCCGCCCGCGAGGAACAGCGTGCCGGGGATGTCCTTCAGGTTCGGGGCCTGCTCCAGGCGCTTGGCCAGCTCGGAGGTGGGCGCGTTCCAGGAGACGGCGGTGTACGCCTTCTTCTCGGCGGACTCGTACGACTGCGGGCCCGCGCCGTCGCCGCGCTGGGCGTCGACACGCGGGCGGGCGCGGTGGCGGTGGCGAAGGAACAGCGTCTGCTGTCGTGAGGCAAACGGGCGGCACGCCCAGAACTGACCGAGAACTACCTCGAACACGCGAGCAGCGATGCGTTTCCGCAGGCCACAGGCCTTGGGCCCGTTTGAACCCTCGGGCCGTGACACCATCGACCCCGTGCTCGACATCGGCTACGCGCTCTCCCGCCGCTTCCCGGACCCTCCCCAGCTGGACTACAGCAGGGCGGACGTCCACACGCTCCGGCACGACCTCTTCTGCGGGGACGTGTATCTGGCGGACACCAAGGCCGACCGGGAACTGTCCACAGCCTGGGGATGGGTACCCGTGCTGGACTTCGCGTGGGCGCTGTGCGACATCGTGGAGAGCCTGGACAAGGATCCGCTCGGCAGCCGGGCATCCCGCCCCCAGTACGCGGAGCTCGACTTCACGGAGTCGACGGACCGGATGCTGTTCGCCCGGCGCTTCGGCTGGGTGGACATCGAGGCGGACTGGATGGATCCCGAGGAGCCGCCGCTGAGCTTCTCCCACGCGGAGCTGCGGCGCGAGGCCCGTGACTTCCTCCACGACCTCATCGCGGACCTCACCGACCTCCACGACTCCCTCGCGGACAACCCCACGCTCTGGTCCCTCCAGTCCCGCTTCCCCCGCACCTCCCCCTAACCCCTTCCACCCCGGCGTCCCCGCCCTAGGCCCCGGGGCCAGCCACCCGTACGCCCACCTCCGCCGCGAAGCCCCCCGCCAGCTCTATCAACTGCCCAGGACTGATGACCGCCCCGGCCATCGCCCCCACCCCCCGCGCGATCTCCAGCTGCCCCGCCGCCCGCAGATCGACGTCCTTCATCCGCACCCCACTGAAGTCGACGCCCCGCAGCACACAGTCCCGGAACTCCACCCGCTCCAGGGACGCGTGCCCGAAGTCCGGCTCCACCAGCACGCACTCCTCGAAGATCACATCCCGCAGCCGCGCCTTCCGCAGGTTCAGGTAGTCGATCTTCCCGCCCCGCACCACGACCCGTTCCAGCACACTTCCGTGCAACTGCACGCCACCGAGCCGGGCGTCGACGACCTCCACATCCCGCAGCGACGCCTCCGCGAGATCGGTCCCCACCCCCCGCAACTCGCTGAGCACGGAGTCGACGAACCGTGCCCGGGTCAGCCGGGTCTCCCCGACCCCGCACCGCACCATCGCGCAGTCCATGAAGAGCGCGCCGCCCCCGTCCTGACCTCCGAGGTCGAGGCCGCTGAACTCCACCCCGTCGTAGTCCCCGTCGGGCTCCAGCTCCCCTCCCTCGAAGGGCCGCAGCGGCGGCAACCGCACCTCGGCCCGCCGAGCCGCCTTGACCACACCCACAGCCTTCGCCTTCTCAACCATGCCCCCATCGTGCCCGCCCCCACTGACAACGCCCCGATGTCACATCCGGCCCGCCCCCACGCGTCGAGGAGACAAGGCCCCAGCCCAAGCACCCACAGAGGGAGCCCGACAAATGCCCCACGACACCCACAGCCCACGCCCACATCCCACCCGCACCCCCACCCCCCTAACCATCATCGGCGGCGGCATCGCCGGCCTCACCGCCGCCATCACCGCCGCCGAGGCCGGCGCCCGCGTCACCCTGCACGAGTCCCACCACACCCTCGGCGGCCGCGCCCGCACCGCCGAAGGTCCGTACAAGACGAACGATGGCCCGCACGCCCTCTACAACGGCGGCCCCCACTGGACCTGGCTCAAGCAGCGCGACCTCATCGGCCCTCTGGCGCCCCTCCCGCCCCTCGAAGGCGCCCGGCTCCGCCTCCACCACCACGGCACGCTGCACCGCATGCCGCCCCTCGCCATGCTCAAGCTGCTGCGCCGCAGGAGCGAACAGGCGCCGGTGGACCAGGACTTCACCACGTGGGCCACCGGCCAGGTCGGCGAGGAGGGCGCACGCGCCGCCGCGCACTACGTCGCCGTGGCCACGTTCCACCACGACCCCGGTTCGCTCTCCGCCCGCTTCGTCCAGGAGCGCCTGCGCCGCGCGACGAAGCTGCCTCCGGAGGCGCACTACCCGCGCGGCGGCTGGGCCTCGGTCATCGACCGCATGGCGGCGCTCGCCTGGAACCTGGGCGTACGCGTGGAGACGCTGGCCCGCGTCGACAGCCTCGCCGGCGTACCGCAGAACGGCCCGATCGTCGTGGCGACATCGCTCGACGCGGCCCGCCGCCTCCTCGGCGACGATTCCCTGCGCTGGGAGAGCGGCCGCACCGCACTCGTCGACGTGGCGTTCCGCTCCCGCAAGGGCGATGCCTTCGCCGTCTCCGACCTGGACCGGACGGGCTGGGTCGAGCGTTTCACCGCCCAGGACCGCACGCTGGCCCCCGAGGGCGAGCAGCTCGTCCAGGCCCAGATCCCCCTGTCCCCCGACGAGACGAAAGCGGTCGGCGTCACCCGCGCCGAGCACCTGCTCGACCTCGGCTTCCCCCACTGGCGGGAGCGCCTGACCTGGCGCCGCGCCTCGGTGGCGAACGGCCGTACGGGCGCGCTCGACCACCCCGGCACCACCTGGCGCGACCGCCCCTCGATCGACCGCGGCCACGGTGTCTACCTCGCGGGCGACCAGGTCGCGGCACCGGGCCTGCTGTCGGAGGTGTCGTTCAACAGCGCGGTGGAGGCGGTGACGCTGGCACTGACCAGGTCGAGGCTTGCGGGGCTTGACCTCAAGTCCGCTTCAGGTTGAAAGGTGGGACTCCACAGCCACCGGCATCCCCGACCGGCTGGGCCCGCCCGACCCACCCAAGGAGCCCACCATGCAGGCCAGTGCCACCATGCACGCCATCCGCCTCCACAGCTTCGGCCCCGCCGAGAACCTCGTATACGAGGAGACAGCCGTCCCCGAACCGGCCGCGGGCCAGGTCCGCGTCACCGTCGCCGCGGCCGGCGTGCACCTCCTGGACACCGCGATCCGCGAGGGCATGCGGGGCCCGCTGCCCGAACTGCCCGCCCTGCCCACGATCCCGGGCCGCGAAGTGGCGGGCACGGTCGACAAGGTGGGCGACGGCGTCGACCCGGGCCTGCTCGGCAAGCGCGTCGTCGCCCACATCGGCTTCGCCCCCGGGGGCTACGCCGAGCAGACCGTCACCGAGGCCGCCCGCCTCCACGAACTCCCCGACGGCCTGGACTTCGCCGAGGCGGTCGCCCTCATCGGCACGGGGCGTACGACGATGGGAATCCTGCGGTTCGCGGAGCTGACGCCCGACTCGGTGGCCGTCATCCCCGCCGCGGCGGGCGGCATCGGCACGCTCCTCACGCAGTACGCCAAGCACAGGGGCGCCACCGTCATCGGCCTGGCGGGCGGCCCCGAGAAGACGGCCCGCGTCCGCGCGAACGGCGCCGACCTCGCCGTGGACTACAAGAACCCGACCTGGCCCGAGGACGTACGTACGTATCTGAAGGAGGAACTCGACGGCCGCCCCGCGACCGTCGTCTTCGACGGTGTGGGCGGCGAGGCGGGACTGGCCGCGGTCGGCCTGCTCGGACCCGGCGGCGTGCACGTCGTCTTCGGCTGGTCCGGCGAGGGGCTGCACGACGGCGAGGCGCTGACGTTCAGCGAGGAAGAACTGGCCGCGCGCGGCATCACGCAGGTCAATGTCCTCGGCCCGGCGATGATGCGGAAGGCCGGCGGCGACAACCCCGTCCGCACCCTGGAGCTCGCCGCCCTCACCGAGGCGGCGACGGGCCACTTCACCCCGGCCGTGCAGCGCTACCCCCTGGCGGAGGCGGCGGCGGCGCACCGCGCGCTGGAGACCCGCGGCACGATGGGCAAGGTGGTCCTCACTCCCTGACGCCCCCACGCTCCCCCTTCCGCCACCCGCCGGGGCCGAAATTCAGCTGCCCACACCGCATCCGGGAACTACCGTCCGTTATATGGATATGGAACCCGTCCAGCCCCTCGCCCAGCGCTCCATTCAGTTCCGCGACGTCCCCGAGACGGAGATCGACCGCGCCCTGTCCCTCTCGTACCTCGCCTTCCACGAGAGTCCGGAGGACGAGAAGCGCAAGCACCACCACGACCTGCTGCTCGGCTACACCCGCATCGGTGCGTACGACGGTGACGAACTCGTCGGCTTCCTGGCGGCGTGTCCCTTCACGGTGTCGGTCCCCGGCGGCGAAGTGCCCTGCCCTTCCTTGACGTTCGTCTCCGTGGCGCCGACGCACCGGCGGCGCGGTGTGCTCTCCGGGATGATCGCGGAGCTGTTCGCCAGAGGCGCGGCCGACGGCGCGCCGATCGCCGCCCTGTGGGCGTCCGAGGACGCCATCTACGGCAGGTTCGGCTTCGGCCCCGCCACGCACGGCAACACCGTGGAGATCGACTCCCGCCGCCCGCTGGCCCTGCGCATCACGCCGGACGACCGCCCGCTGCGCCTGGTCGACCCGGCCGACGCCCCGGACGTGCTCGGTCCGTACTACGCCCGCACCCGCACCGAGCGCGCCGGCCGTCTCGTCCGTACGGAGGCGTGGTGGCGCGAGGAGTGGATGGTGAAGGAGGACGAGGAGGACGACGAGCTGTCCCCACCCCGCATCGTCACCCTCGCCGGAGACCCCGGAGACCCCGCCGGCTCCACCCACCCCATCGCCGGCTACGCCATCTACCGCACCAAGACCCGCGAAGACGCCCCCGGCCTGGTCCGCCTGGACGATCTGGAGGCGGACACCCCGGCCGCCGCGGCCGCCCTGTGGCGCTACCTCGCCTCGATCGACCTGACGGGCGTCGTCCGCGCCTGGGGCCGCCCCCTCGACGACCCGCTGCTGCTCTTCGCCGCCGACCGCGACCAGGTGCGGATCACCGGGCAGTTCCCGGCGCTGTGGGTCCGCCTCATCGACGTACGCGCCGCGCTGACCGCCCGCTCCTGGGCGGCTCCGGTGGACGTGGTCCTCGACGTCCGCGACGACCGCCTCCCCGCCAACGCGGGCCGCCACCGCCTGACGGCGTCCCCCGAAGGCTGTACGTACGAGAGGTGTGAGGAGTACGAAGGGTACGAGGATAGGCACGAGGGGATGGAGCGCCCGGTTCCGGCCGACCTCACCCTCGACGTACGCGACCTGGCCGCCGCCTACCTCGGCGGGACGAGGATCGCCGCCCTGGTCGACGCGGGCCTCGCCCAGGAGCACACCCCGGGCACGGCGACGGCACTGGACGCGGCGCTGGCCACCGCCCGGCTGCCGCACACGGTGGACGAGTTCTAGGCCCCGCCCGGCCTGGGCCCCGCCCGGCCTAGGCCCCGGCGGCCCGCGGTGAGCCCAGCTCGGTGAGCGCCTCGTCGGTCAGCCGGTACACGGTCCACTCGTCCTGCGGCCGCGCGCCGAGCGACTTGTAGAAGTTGATGGAGGGTTCGTTCCAGTCGAGGACGGACCACTCCAGTCGCTCGTAACCGCGCTCCACGCAGATGCGGGCCAGCTCGGTGAGGAGCGCCTTGCCGTGCCCGCCGCCGCGCGCCTCAGGACGTACGTACAGGTCCTCCAGGTAGATCCCGTGCACGCCCCGCCACGTCGAGAAGTTGAGGAACCACAGCGAGAAGCCCACCACGTCGCCGCTCGCGTCGTCCTGCGCGATGTGCGCGAACGCGGCGGGCCGCTCCCCGAAGAGCGCCTCGCGCAGCTGCTCCTCGGTGGCCTTGGCCTCGTCGGGCGCCTTCTCGTACGTGGCGAGGTCGCGCACCAAGGCGTGGATGACGGGGATGTCGGCGGGTGTGGCGGTACGAATCATGGGGGCAGGCTAGCCAGCGGCGGCCCACCGAGGTCAACGCCGTCTCACCAGCCGAGCGCCGCCTCGCCGGTGGAACCCCACCAGCCCGGCGGCGCCTCACCGCCCCAGCAGCCGCCGCGCGATCTCCATGTGGTCCGCCACCAGCGGCCGCCCGTCCTCGATCTCCCACAGCGCGTTCTGCAGCATCCGCCCGAGCGTCCAGGCGCGTGCCCGCTCACGGTCGAGCCCGAGTACCTCGGTCATCGCGTCGAACCGCCACAGCACCTCCTCCGCCTCGAAGCGGTTGTCGAGGGCGGGCCAGAGGTCGAACCCCGGGTCCCCGGCAAGGGGCTTGGGATCGATGGCGAGCCACGACTGTGACGGCCGCGAGGACTGGGAGGGCTCCCGCGCGGACGCCAGTACGTTCTCGAAGTGCAGGTCCCAGTGGAGCAGCCGGTCACCGGCCTCCCCCATGACCTCGCGCACCGCGCCCCCGCACCGCTCGACGATCGCACGCTCGGCCGGGTCGGGGATCGCCTTCAGGGCCGCCGGCAGGTCGTCGACCATCCGCGCCGCGATGTCGCCGAGCCGCCGCATGCCTTCCGGCGCGGGCCTCGCGGTCAGCCGGGCGAGGAGGCCGGCGATGACGAGGACGGCCTCGCGGGTGTCGGCCATCGTCGACAACATCCGCCCCGCGTCGAGGCGTTCGAGCAGCATCGTGCCGGTCGCGGCGTCGTGGTCCAGGAGCCGGACGGCTCCGTCGCCGCCCCACATCCGCAGCGCGACCGGCTCGCCCTCGGTCTCCTCGTCCAGCACCTGGAACTTGGCCACGGCGGGCGTGCCGTCGGCGCGCACCACGGGCAGCACGAGCGCGGCCTGGCCGTGCATCGGGTCCCCGTCGGGCGTCAGATCCCACCGTTCGACGAACTCCCGTACGCGCGTGGGCAGTACGTCGATGAAGGCGCGCCCCGCCGCACCGGCGTACATGTGCTGCGAGGCGACCAACTCGTCCGGAACGCGAATGTCGATCACCCCCGGCACGCTACCGACGCACGCGCGGCCCCGCATTCGCGTTTCCGGAGCCACGTTTCCGGAGCCGCGCACCCAGGGATCCCCGCGTCAGGAGATCCCCGCCGACTTGAGCTCCTTGGCGAACGCCCCCTGGTCGTAGAGCGAGTCACCCGCCGGCTTCTCACCGTCGACGAGGACGGTGGGCGTGCCCTGGATCCCGTCGTCGCTGAAGGTCGTCATCGCCTCGCCGACCCACTTCTTGTACGTCCCCTTGGTCACCGCCTTGTCGAAGGCGCCGCCCCGCAGCCCGTCGACCTTGTCGGCGATCTTCAGCAGGAAGGCCGGGGTGTAGGCGTCGTCCGACTCCTCCTCGGGCTGGTTGGCGAAGACGGCGGCGTGGAACTGCGGGAACTTGCCCGCGTCCACCGACGCCCGCAGCGCGTTCGCCGCGTTCACGGAGCCGCTGCCGCCGAGGTTCCTGTCGAGGAACGAGGCGATCACGTACTCGACCTTGACCTTGCCGTCGGCCACCGGCTCGACCAGCGCCTGCGCCCCGCCCTCCTCGAACTTCTTGCAGAACGGGCAGCGCGAGTCCTCGTACACCTTGACCGTGTGCCGGGCCTTCGGATCGCCGACGGTGATCACACCGCCCTTCACGGAGGCGGGCACCTTGGCGAGCCGGGCACTGGACGCCGACGGAGCCTTCGCCTCGGGAGCGCCAGGGGCATCGGACTCCGGCCCCGTCGACTCGGGCGCGGCAGACGACGACTTCCCGGCGCCACCACCCTTGTCACCACCCTTGCCACCGCCGTTGTCGCCACCGTCGGGACCACAGGCGGACGCGGCCACCCCGATCAGCGCCGCAGCGGCCACCGCGGTGGCGACGCGAGCGGCCTTGCGCCCGGCCTTGTGTACGGCCATGAGTAGCTCCTCCAAGTTTTCGACAGGTCCCGGATCCCAGTCCCAGTTCCGCTCAAAGTATCGGAACCGAACCTCCCCACCGCCCCCACCTGCGCAGTAACGTCCGCCCATGAGCAGCAGCACGACGAACACGGACACCTCGACCGGCACCGTCAACGGCGGCATATCGTTCTGGTACGCGGACGACGGCCTGCCCGCGGCGCGCGAACCCCTGACCTCCGACGCCACGGCGGACGTCTGCGTCGTCGGCGGCGGCTACACCGGCCTGTGGACCGCGTACTACCTCAAGAAGGCCGCCCCCTTCCTCCGCATCACCGTCCTGGAGCAGAAGTTCTGCGGCTACGGCGCCTCCGGCCGCAACGGCGGCTGGCTCTACAACGGCATCGCGGGCCGCGACCGCTACGCCAAGCTGCACGGCCACGAGGCCGCGGTCCGCCTCCAGCGGGCCATGAACGAGACCGTCGCCGAGGTGATCCGCACCGCCGCCGAGGAGTCCATCGAGGCGGACATCCACCAGGGCGGCGTCCTGGAGATCGCCTGCACCCCGGCCCAGTTGGCACGCCTCAAGTCCTTCCACGCGACGGAACTCTCCTACGGCGAGAAGGACCGCACCCTGCACGGCGCCCGCGAGACCGCCGAGCGCGTCCGCGTCGCCGGAGCCGTCGGCTCCACGTGGACCCCGCACGGCGCGCGCCTGCACCCGGCGAAGCTGGTCAAGGGTCTGGCGGAGACGGTGGAGGCCCTCGGCGTCACGATCCACGAGTCGACGCCGGTCACGGAGATCAAACCGAAGCACGCGATCACCCCCTACGGCACGGTCCGCGCCCCCTACGTCCTGCGCTGCACGGAGGGCTTCACGGCCTCTCTCCAGGGCCGGCGCCGCACCTGGCTCCCCATGAACTCCTCGATGATCGCGACGGAACCCCTGTCACCCGCCCAGTGGGATTCCATCGGCTGGGAGGGCCGCGAAGCCCTCGGCGACATGGCCCACGCGTACATGTACGCCCAGCGCACCGCCGACGACCGCATCGCACTCGGCGGTCGCGGCGTCCCCTACCGCTACGGCTCGAAGACGGACAACGACGGCCGCACCCAGCAGCCCACGATCGAGGCGCTCCACACCATCCTGACCCGCTTCTTCCCCCAGCTCGCCGGGGTCCGCGTGGCCCACGCCTGGTCCGGCGTCCTCGGCGTCCCCCGAGACTGGTGCGCGACGGTCACCCTGGACCGCGCGACGGGCCTCGGCTGGGCCGGCGGCTACGTCGGCTCAGGCGTCGCCACCGCCAACCTCGCCGCCCGTACCCTGCGCGACCTGCTCCAACAGGACTCGGGCCAGGCGGGCCCCACGGACCTCACCACCCTCCCCTGGGCCAACCACAAGGTCCGCAAATGGGAACCGGAACCCTTCCGCTGGCTCGGCGTCCACGGCATGTACGCCACGTACCACGCAGCCGACCGCCGCGAACAGACCACCCACACCACGAACTCCTCCCGCCTGGCCCGCCTGGCGGACCGGGTGGCGGGCCGGCACTGAACGCGCCGCGGCACCACGGACGGCACACGAACGCGAAAGGCCCAGGCCACCCTCAGGTGACCTGGGCCTTCGTCGCGCGGAGCCCCCTGTCGGATTCGAACCGACGACCTTCGCTTTACAAGAGCGGCGCTCTGACCAGCTGAGCTAAGGAGGCATGCACCGGACCGCACATGCATGTGGCCGTGCCCGTGCAGTGTAACCAACGACGTCCGGCGCCCGTCGAAAATTTCCGCGAAGGTCGGCCCGCCCCGACTACTGACAGACCCCGGACCTCCGGGGTACGGTCACGAGCAGTTCACTCAGGTGGACTACACCACTCCCTCTACTCGGATCGTCCGGCACGTTCCTGCCGGTGAAGGGGGCCCTCACCATGGCCACTGTTACGTTCGACAAGGCGACCCGCATCTACCCGGGTGGCGACAAGCCCGCCGTCGACGGCCTCGACATCGAGATCGAGGACGGCGAGTTCCTCGTACTCGTCGGCCCGTCCGGCTGCGGCAAGTCCACCTCGCTCCGGATGCTCGCGGGGCTGGAGGACGTGAACGCCGGTGCCATCCGCATCGGTGACCGCGACGTCACGCATCTGCCGCCGAAGGACCGGGACATCGCCATGGTGTTCCAGAACTACGCGCTGTACCCGCACATGACCGTCGCCGACAACATGGGCTTCGCCCTGAAGATCGCCGGCGTCAACAAGGCCGAGATCCGCCAGAAGGTCGAGGACGCGGCGAAGATCCTGGACCTCACCGAGTACCTGGGCCGCAAGCCCAAGGCGCTCTCCGGCGGTCAGCGCCAGCGTGTCGCCATGGGCCGCGCCATCGTGCGTGAGCCGCAGGTGTTCCTCATGGACGAGCCGCTCTCCAACCTCGACGCCAAGCTGCGTGTGTCGACGCGTACGCAGATCGCGAGCCTCCAGCGCCGCCTCGGCATCACCACGGTGTACGTCACGCACGACCAGGTCGAGGCCATGACCATGGGCGACCGCGTGGCCGTGCTCAAGGACGGTCTGCTCCAGCAGGTGGACAGCCCCCGCAACATGTACGACCGCCCGGCGAACCTCTTCGTCGCGGGCTTCATCGGCTCCCCCGCCATGAACCTCGTCGAGGTGCCGATCACCGACGGTGGTGTGAAGTTCGGGAACTCCGTGGTGCCGGTGAACCGCGATGCCCTGAGCGCCGCCGCCGACCGCGGGGACCGCACCGTCACCGTCGGTGTCCGCCCGGAGCACTTCGACATCGTCGAGCAGGACGGCGCCGCCGCGAAGTCCCTCTCCAAGGAGACCGAGGACGCCCCGGCCGGCCTCGCCGTCTCCGTGAACGTCGTCGAGGAGCTCGGCGCCGACGGTTACGTCTACGGCTCCGCCGAGGTCAACGGCGAGCACAAGGACCTCGTCGTCCGTGTGAACGGCCGCCGGGTCCCGGAGAAGGGCAGCCAGCTGCACGTCGTGCCGCGCCCGGGCGAGACCCACGTCTTCTCGACGTCGACGGGCGAGCGGCTCACCGACTGACGCACCACGCGCACTGCCTGCCAGGGGCCTCGCACCTTCCGGTGCGGGGCCCCTTGGCGTATCGGGCGGACACGTCACACTGTCGACAAATACCCCGGCAGACCGGTCATTTCGCACGGGCCGCGTCAACACCGCGCCAGAGCAAACCTCTTCGCCGTCCCTCGACCGAGTGACTAAATGTCGCCAAATCATCACCTAGCGCTACGCTCTCACGCGTGACGCACTCCGCCAACTACACCCAGAAGTCGCGCCGAGCCCACCGGGGCCCCGCCCGCCGCATCGGCCGCACGCTCGCTCTCGTCCTGCCCGTGATGCTGGTGCTTTCCGGGACCCTCGCGGTCACCAGCGTCAACTGGTCGGGAAGCTCCTCGGACTCGATGCTCACCGCATCCGCCGACAACCTCTCCGTACCGGCCAAGTCCCGCGCCCCGCAGGACATCCTGCGCGACCGGCTCCTCCTGGACCTCCAGGAGAAGAACCCCGGCATCGCGCTCACCCACCTCCAGCAGGAGGTGGACCGTCACCCGTCGCTCGCCCGGCACTGCGTGGCCATCGCCAAGGCCCTCGGCCGCGCCGCCGTGGAGAAGTACGGCCCGACGCGCGCCCAGTCGTACGCCAGGCCCGTGTGCGACACATCCTTCGCGTCGGGAGTGGCGGCCCACCAGAACCGCTGACCCGACCCGGCCGGACCGCCGCGTAGGGTTTCCGGCATGACCACGCTGAACCCCACGCAGGCCGTAGTCCTGGCCGGAGGCCAGGGCTCCCGCCTCCGGCCCTACACCGACGACCGGCCCAAGCCGATGGTCGAGATCCCCGGCACGGGGACCCCGATCATCGGCCATCAGCTTGCCTGGCTGGCCGCGGAAGGCGTGACGGACGCCGTCATCTCCTGCGGCCACCTCGCCGAAGTCCTCCAGGAGTGGCTGGACTCCGCCGACCTCCCGCTGAACGTCACCACGGTCGTCGAGAAGGAACCGCTCGGCCGCGGCGGCGGCCTCAAGCACGCCGCCCGCCACCTCCCGCACGCGGACCGCCCCTGGTACGCGACGAACGGCGACATCTGGACGCGCTTCTCGCTGCGCGACATGGCGGCCTTCCACGCCGAGCGCGACGCCACCGCGACCCTCGCCCTGGCCCGCCCCCGCATCCCATGGGGCGCCGTCGAGACGGACACGTTCGGCCACATCACGGACTTCATCGAGGCCCCGCCGTCCCCGTACCTCATCAACGCGGGCGTGTACGTCTTCTCCTCGTCCTTCACCGCGCTCCTGCCGGACCTCGGCGACCACGAGCGCACCACGTTCCCGCGCCTGGCCCGCGAGAAGCGCCTGGCGGGCTTCCCGCTGCCGCAGGGCGCCTACTGGCGCGCGATCGACACGGCGAAGGACCTCACCGAGGCCGCCAAGGAACTGGCCGCCCAGGCCCGTTGAGACCCCGCGTACGTCGAAGGGGCCCCGCACCTGCGCTGTGCGGGGCCCCTTCGACGTACCACCACGGGGTCAGCGGCCGAGGACACCGCCCAGCAGCCCGCCGGGCTCCTCGCCCCCGGCGCCGCCGGAGCCGCCCGAGCCACCGGCACCGCCCGTGCTCCCGCCGGAGCCGCCACCGGTGGACGACGGCCCCCCGGTCGAGGCCGGCGGCGGCTGCTGCTGTGGCTGCTGCCGCTGGGGCGCGGGCTGCTGCGGCGGGGCCTGGCCCGCCGTGCTGCTGCCCTGCGTCTGGCTCGGCTGCTGGACGGAACCGGCCGTACCCGTCTCGGGGGCCGCGCCCGGAGCCGTGGCGCCCGGTGAGGGCCTCGCCGAGCTGCTCTGCGTCGGGGAGCCGGAGGAGGAGGGGCTCTGCGACTTCCGCTCCTGCCGCTTCTTCGCGGGGTCCCCGGGGAGCGGGGAGCCCGGCAGCTCATTGCGCGGCGCCTCGCCGGGGCCGGGCACGGTGACCCGGTCCGCGTCCCGCACCGCGCCGCCGAGCAGCGAGCCGAGGAGCAGCGTGACGCCGATCGCGAACGCGCCGACCAGACCGCCGCGCCGCAGCACACGCCGCCGCAGCTGCCAGATGTCGGCGCGCGGCCCGAGCCTGCGCCAGGCCTCTCCCGCGAGGCGTCCGTCGACGGAGTAGACGGGGGCGCCCGCGATGATCAGCGGCGACCAGGCGGCGAGGTAGATGATGTCCGGCGCGTCGTAGGCGGGGACGGTCTTCCAGCTGACCGTGACGATGAGCGCGGCGGAGAGCAGCACGCCCACGGAGGCGGCGACCCGCTGCCAGAGCCCGAGCACCGTCAGGACGCCGACGATGACCTGGAGGAAGGCGATGCTGAGCCCGGCGCCCACCGGGTGCTGGAGGGCGAAGTCGCGCAGCGGTTCGGCGAGCGCCCACGGGTGCAGCGAGTTGAGCCACTTGACCATGGAGCCGCGCTCGCCGCCGTCGAAGTAGACGGGGTCGCAGAGCTTGCCCATGCCGGCGTAGATGGAGATGAAGCCGAGGAAGACACGGAGCGGGAGGAGGACGACGCCGAGGTTCATCCGGCGCCCGGGGTAGTAGGCGTGCCGGACCGGGTCGTTGCCGTGGCGGCGCCTGCGCTCCTCGGCCTGTTCCTCGTCGTCGCCCTCGTACGCCTCGTACGCCTCGTACGCCTGGAGCTCCTCGGTCTCGTGGGCGAGGCGCTCGTCGTAGTCGCTGCTGGGCATCCGCATCTGCGGCAGCAGCTGGGTCTGGGGGGCGGGGCCGCGCGGACCGGTGACAGCGGGCGTCCCGGCCGTCCCGGGGCCGTCGTCGAGGTCGATGCGCGGGATGACCTGGGTGGCACCCCCGTCGTCGTAGGGCCCTGCCTCTTCGGCCGAACGGCGCACGCCGCTGCCGCGTACGGCTTGCAGCAGTCCGGTCGCGCCGGGGTCGCCCGGCTCGGACTTCCCGCTCCAGACGAGGGGCGCGCGGCGCTTGACGGCCGGTCCCGCGGCGGGGACGCGTGCCGTCGTCTCGGGGAGGCCCAAGTGCCGTGCGATACGCGGGGATTGAATGCGCCCACCGGCGGGGAGCTGCACGCGGAAGCTCGCGTGCGCGACGATGACCTGCGCCGGGTCGCTCGGCACCTTCACCATGCTCAGCGCGGGAGCTTCGTCGAAGCCTGACGAGCTTCCCCCCGTGGGTGTGCGGGGTGTTCTGGTGTCCACACTCATCTAACCGAGTGATGTCTGTTTAGGACACTGCCTTGACCACGCGCAAATGTCCGGACCGCGTCAAGAGATCCCCGTCAAGAGACCACGCGGCCCGGACATCAGTACGCCCGACTACACCTGCGCGCGGCGCCGCGCGGCCTCGTAAAGCACCACACCGGCCGCGACGCCCGCGTTCAGCGACTCCGCGCCACCGGGCATCGAGATCCGCACCCGGTAGTCGCACGTCTCACCGACGAGGCGGGACAGGCCCTTGCCCTCGCTGCCGACGACGATGACGACCGGGCCGCTGAGCGCCTCCAGGTCACCGACCTCGTGCTCGCCGTCCGCGGCGAGGCCGACGATCGCGATGCCCGCCTTCTTGTACGCCTCCAGGGCGCGCGTCAGGTTCGTGCAGCGGGCGACCGGCGTACGCGCGGCCGTGCCCGCCGACGTCTTCCAGGCGCCGGCCGTCATGCCGGCGGCGCGCCGCTCGGGCACGAGGACGCCGTGGCCGGCGAACGCCGTCACCGAGCGGACGATCGCGCCGAGGTTGCGCGGGTCCGTCACGCCGTCGAGCGCGACGATCAGCGGGTCCTCACGGGCGTCGTACGCGGCGGCGGCGAGGTCCTCGGCGTGCGCGTACTCGTACGGCGGGACCTGGAGGACGAGGCCCTGGTGGTTGAGGCCGTTCGTCATGCGGTCCAGCTCGGGGCGCGGCGCCTCCATGAGGTGGATGCCGCCGCGCTCGGCCGCGAGCTGGAGCGCCTCGCGGACCCGCTCGTCGTTGTCGATGAACTGCTGGACGTAGAGCGTGGTGGCGGGCACGCCGTCGCGCAGCGCCTCGAAGACCGGGTTGCGGCCGACGACCATCTCGGAGGACGACTTGCCGCCGCGCCCCTTCGGCGCGGGACGGCGGCCGACGGCCTTCTTGGCCTTGGCGGTGGCGACGCGGTTCTTCACATGCCCCTTGCGCGCCTCGGCGGGCGGCGTCGGACCCTTGCCCTCGAGGCCGCGGCGCCGGTTTCCGCCGCTGCCGACCTGTGCGCCTTTCTTGCCGGACATGCGGCGGTTGTTAGCGGCCATGACCTACCTGTCTGTTGTGATGCGTGTGCGCGTACGTCCGTACGCGCGAAGGTGTACGTCTATGAAGTGTGCCGCCCACGGCGCCGGGCGGCACATCAGCGGGTGCTAGCGCGGACCGAGCGTCCAGCGCGGACCGGCCGGGCTGTCCTCGATGACGAGGCCCGACTGGCCCAGCTGGTCGCGGATGGCGTCGGCGGTGGCCCAGTCCTTGCGGCCGCGGGCGGCCTCGCGCTGGTCGAGGACCATGCGGACGAGGGTGTCGACGGCGCCGTGCAGGTCTTCACCCCGGTCGCTCCCGCCGCCGGCCCAGTGCGGGTCGAGCGGGTCGAGGCCGAGGACGCCGAGCATGGCCCGCACCTCGGCGAGGCGCGCCACGGCGGCTTCCTTGTCGTCGGCGGCCAGCGCGCTGTTGCCCTGGCGGACCGTGGTGTGCACGATGGCGAGCGCCTGCGGGACGCCCATGTCGTCGTCCATGGCGTCGGCGAAGGCGGGCGGCACCTGGTCGGCGGGCTCGACGACCCCGCCGGCCTTCTCCACCACGCGCTGCACGAAGCCCTCGATGCGGGCGAACGCGGACTCGGCCTCGCGCAGGGCCTCCTCGCTGTACTCGATCATCGAGCGGTAGTGCGGGGTGCCCAGGTAGTAGCGGAGCACGATCGGGCGCCACTGCTTGACCATCTCGCTGACGAGGACCGAGTTCCCGAGGGACTTCGACATCTTCTCGCCGCTCATGGTGACCCAGCCGTTGTGCGCCCAGTAGCGCGCGAACGCGTCGCCGAAGGCCTTGGCCTGGGCGATCTCGTTCTCGTGGTGCGGGAAGATCAGGTCGATCCCGCCGCCGTGGATGTCGAACTCGCCGCCCAGGTACTTGTGGGCCATCGCCGAGCACTCCAGGTGCCAGCCGGGACGGCCGCGGCCGAACGGCGTCTCCCAGGCGGGCTCGCCGGGCTTGACGGCCTTCCACATGGCGAAGTCGCGGGGGTCGCGCTTGCCCGCGACGCCCTCGTCGGGCTGGCGCAGGTCGTCGATGTCCTGGTTGGAGAGCTCCAGGTAGTCGGGCCAGGACCGCACGTCGAAGTAGACGCTGCCGTCGGCCTCGTAGGCGTGGCCGCGCTCGATGAGCGCGCGCATCATCTCGACCATCTCGGTGATGTGGCCGGTGGCGCGCGGCTCGTAGGTGGGCGGGAGGCAGCCGAGCGCGTCGTATCCGCTGTTGAAGGCGCGCTCGTTCTCGTACCCGATCGACCACCAGGGGCGGCCCTGCTCGGCCGACTTCTTGATGATCTTGTCGTCGATGTCGGTCACGTTGCGCACGAACGTCACGTCGTAGCCGCGGTAGATGAACCAGCGGCGCATGATGTCGAAGTTCAGGCCGGACCTGATGTGCCCGATGTGCGGGGCCGCCTGCACCGTGGCACCGCAGAGGTAGATCGAGACACAGCCTTCGTGGAGGGGGCTGAAGTCACGGATCTGCCGGGCGCTGGTGTCGTACAGGCGAATCGTCACCACTCCAGGGTAGTGGGCGCGGGACAGTGCCCCACGCCCCCTTCCGTCACCGGACACGCAACCGTGACGTGTGGGCCCCTCTCAGACCCTGCCGACCACCTTCCGCGCCGACACCCGCACCACGACCCGCTCGGAGTCGTCCTTCGACGCCGGGTTGAACTCCGCGTACTTCTTGCCCGTGTACTTCAGCGACAGCTCGTCGATCAGCTCCTGGCCGCCCTCCGTCGTCATCTCCGCCGTGCCGCGGATCTCCGCGTACGTATAAGGGGCGTCGAACGGCTGGAGCAGCACCGTCACGCGCGGGTCGCGGCGCAGGTTCTTCTCCTTGCGGCGGCCGACCGTCGTGGAGAACAGCACGTCGTCGCCGTCCCGCTTCACCCAGACCGGCGACAGCTGCGGGCTGCCGTCGGGCTGGATGGTGGCGACGACGATGAAGGACGGGGCGTCGAGGAGGGCTTTGAGCTGGTCGGACAGTGCGGCGGACATGGCTTCACTCCTTTGTGGGCAGCTGGCTGCGAGAGCCTCGCCTGTACGAGCCATACACCTACCCGATATCGCCCTCAGTGCGACGTACGTACGACCAACGCGGTGGCGACCGCGGCGAGCCCGTCGCCCCGGCCGGGGAAGCCGAGGCCGTCGGTGGTGGCCCCGGAGACCGAGACCGGCGCGCCCGCGGCGTCGGAGAGCACCTTCTGCGCCTCGTCGCGGCGCTTGCCGATCTTCGGGCGGGGGCCGATGACCTGGACCGCCACATTGCCGACGGTGAAGCCGGCGTCCCGGACGATGCGGGCCGCCTCGGCGAGGAGGGTGAGGCCCGAGGCGCCGGACCACTCGGGGCGGCCGGTGCCGAAGTGCGCGCCGAGGTCGCCGAGGCCGGCCGCGGAGAACAGCGCGTTGCACGCGGCGTGCGCGACGACGTCGGCGTCGGAGTGCCCGGCGAGTCCGGGTCCCTCGTCCTCCCACTTCAGACCGGCGCACCACAGTTCGCGGCCCTCTTCGAAGGCGTGGATGTCGGTGCCGATGCCGACCTGCGGCAGCAGAGGGACAGGGGGCGCCGCGGATGTCTCAGAAGCCATCGGTGGCCCTCCTGCGGGCGAGTACGGCCTCGGCCAGTACGAGGTCGAGGGGCCGCGTCACCTTGAAGGCCTCCTCGTGGCCGGGCACGACGACGACCGGCAGGCCCAGCTGCTCGACCATGCCGGCGTCGTCCGTGACGTTGCCGGTGACGGTCTCGTGGGCGCGCACGAGTGTGGCGCGGTCGAAGCCCTGCGGGGTCTGCACGGCGCGCAGCCGGGCCCGCTCGGGCGTGGCCACGACGGGCTCGGCCCCGCCGGGCGCCGCCGCGGGCTCGACCTGCTTGACGGTGTCGGCCAGCGGCAGCGCGGGCACCACGGCGGGCGCCCCGTCGCGTACGGCCTCGATGACGCCGTCGACCGTGTCGACGGGCACCAGCGGGCGGGCCGCGTCGTGCACGAGCACGATGTCGATGCCGGGCGGCAGCACGTCCAGGCCGGCCCGCACGGACTCCTGCCGGGAGGCGCCGCCGGGCACGACGAGGAAGTCGGTGCGCTCGGGCAGCGCGTGGTCGTCGAGGAGGGTCTTGACCTCGGGGACGCCGTCCGGGGGTGCCACGACGACGACGAGGGAGACGGCGCGGGACTCCGCCATGGCGCGGATCGCGTGGACGAGCATCGGGGTGCCGTTCAGCGCGCGGAGCGCTTTGGGGGCGCCAGGGCCGAGGCGCACGCCCCGTCCTGCCGCGGGGATGACCACCGCGGTACGGGATTCGCTAGACATCGGTTCCGTTCAGGTTTGTGTGCTCGGCCGACGTGGGTATGGCCTCACCGTGCCGTGCCGGGCGCGACATCTTGACCGGACCCTTCCGTGACATCTGGTCGAGCCAGCTGCCCGAGCCCGGCACGCCACACACGGCTCCCTGGGGCCGCCCTCACGTACGTATGCCTGGGTGCGAGAAATATCTGTCTGGGTACGAACATGCCGCAGCGCCCGGCGACTCCGGTTAAGGGTCAGCGGGCACCGCGGCATCATTGCGTCAAAACCATTGCGCCGAAGACAGACAGCCAAGGCGGGCGCCTCGGGCGGTCCGCGTCAGGACGCGAGGACCTCGTCAAGCAGGGCCTCGGCCTTGTCCTCGTTCGTGTTCTCCGCGAGGGCGAGCTCACTCACCAGGATCTGACGAGCCTTGGCGAGCATGCGCTTCTCACCGGCGGACAGTCCACGCTCACGCTCACGACGCCACAGGTCACGCACGACTTCCGCGACCTTGATGACATCGCCGGACGCGAGCTTCTCGAGATTTGCCTTGTAGCGACGCGACCAGTTCGTGGGCTCTTCGGCGTACGGCGCGCGCAGCACTTCGAAGACCCGGTCCAGCCCGTCCTGACCGACCACATCACGCACGCCGACGAACTCCGCATTGTCCGCTGGCACACGCACCGTCAGATCGCCCTGGGCGACCTTCAGCACCAAGTAGGTCTTGTCCACGCCTTTGATCTGGCGAGTTTCGATGGCCTCGATCAGCGCGGCCCCGTGATGGGGATAGACCACGGTGTCGCCAACCTTGAACGTCATGTGACAGGTACCCCTTCCGTGGCTATCCATCCTAACACGAGAATCGCCTCTTCTGAATGGCGTTTTCGCAGGTCAGGGCATATCTCGGGGCTTGACAACAGCAACAGGAACGTGCTGCGGAGGGCCGCCGGAACGGGGTATTCGCAGGTCGGAGCGGCTCTCCGGGGAGGGAGAAACGGGGGCGTTA
This sequence comes from Streptomyces sp. NPDC003032, assembly GCF_053591415.1. Taxonomy (NCBI): domain Bacteria; kingdom Bacillati; phylum Actinomycetota; class Actinomycetes; order Kitasatosporales; family Streptomycetaceae; genus Streptomyces; species Streptomyces sp. NPDC003032. Next base: position 51,624 of record NZ_JBSFTT010000022.1, read on the forward strand.
CGTCCCCCTCAAGAGCGCCCCGAGCGGCCGAACGTCCCGGTTTGCGCGGTTCCAAGCGGTGAACTTCCGCTACTCCGTTCGGTGACCGAAGAGGTGTACCGCACGCCGTCCGGCCAGATTCCGGAATTTATCAAGCCGCCGGTGATCAATTCTCCGGGCCGCCCGCATTCCTTACCGGAAATCCGCGAGAGGGTTCCGGCCGACTCCCGGCGACGCTTATGTGAATGGTGGACGAGTGGCCAATGGGGCGGTCGTGACACAGAGGCGGGCCGAACCGCCCGGGAAGAGGCTCGCGGGCCCAAGGGGCGGGTCGGGTGCGGCGGCGTGGGAACGGCTGGGTAACCTAAGCGCGCTGACACACCCTTAGGACGGCTTTACAGCCGTCCGCCCGTCCCGTATCGCCCACGTTCAAGGAGTTGCCGCCGCCGTGAGCCGCAGCCTTCGACGCGGCGCCCTCGCCGCCACCGCCATCGCGTTCTCGCTCGCCTCGCTCGCCGCGTGCGGCGCCGGCAGCAACGCCCAGACGCTGGGGGTCAAGCCGGACAACGCCGCGACCTCCGTCGGTGACATCAAGATCCAGAACGCCATGGTCATCACCCAGCCGGACCTGAAGGCCAAGGGCCCGGCCGTGGTCTCCGCGACGATCTTCAACGGAGGCACGACCGACCAGACCCTGGAGTCGATCAGGGTCAACGGCGCCGCCGAGAAGGCCAAGATCACGCCCGGCAAGGACGACAAGGCCTCCAAGGCGAACGGTCCGCTGACCATCCCGGCCGGCGGATCCGTCGTCATCGGCGGCAAGAACAACGCCACCGCCGTCCTGGACGGCGGCCGCGAGGCCGTCAAGGACGGCAACGCCCAGCAGGTCACCTTCGCCTTCAGCAAGACCGGCGACGTGAAGCTCAAGGCGTTCGTCGTGCCCGCCGAGAGCTACTTCACCAAGTGGGGCCCGACCAAGGTGCCGCAGGCGCCGGGCGCCGAGCCGGAGAAGTCCGGGAAGCCGGGAGCGCCGTCCACGGGCGCCTCCACCGACCCGTCGGGCCACGCGTCCGATGAGGCCTCCATGGAGCCCGGTACCGGTACTGGCACCGACGCCGGCACCGATGCCGATGGTGGCGCCGAGCACTGATCCACGTACGTACGCGCGTCGTACGAGGAAGGGCGGGACCCCCACCGGGGTCCCGCCCTTCCTCACGTCGGGCCGCTCGCGGTCTACGGCTCGAACTTGTAGCCGAGGCCGCGCACCGTCACCAGGTAGCGCGGGGCGCCCGGGTCCGGCTCGATCTTGGCGCGCAGTCGCTTCACGTGGACGTCCAGCGTCTTCGTGTCGCCCACGTAGTCCGCGCCCCAGACGCGGTCGATGAGCTGCATGCGGGTCAGGACGCGGCCCGCGTTGCGCAGGAGCATCTCCAGGAGGTCGAACTCCTTCAGGGGCAGGTCGACCTTGGAGCCGGAGACCGTGACCACGTGGCGGTCGACGTCCATGCGGACCGGGCCCGCCTCCAGTGCCTGCGGGGCGACCTCCTCCGGCTCGCCCCGGCGGCGCAGGACCGCGCGGATGCGGGCGACCAGTTCGCGGGACGAGAAGGGCTTGGTCACATAGTCGTCGGCTCCTATTTCGAGGCCGACCACCTTGTCGATCTCGCTGTCCTTGGCGGTGACCATGATCACCGGGACGTTGGAGCGGCTGCGCAGCTGGCGGCAGACCTCGGTGCCGGGCAGGCCGGGCAGCATCAGGTCGAGCAGGACGAGGTCGGCGCCGTTGCGCTCGAATTCGTCGAGTCCGTCCGGGCCGGTGGCCGCGATGGCGACCTCGAAGCCCTCTTTGCGGAGCATGTAGGACAGAGCGTCGCTGAAGGATTCCTCGTCCTCGACGACGAGCACTCGGGTCACGGAAGGACCTCCGGGGCAGGGATGGGTTCGTACGTAGTGGTCTCGTCGGTCGCGGCGTTCTCGGTGTTCCCGGTGTTCCCGGTGTTCTCCATGTCGAGTCCGCCGCCGTGACCTGATCCGCGCTCGCGGTGCGCGGCCGCCTCCGGCAGCCGCAGGGTGAAGGTGGAGCCCTGACCCTCGGAGCTCCACACCGTGACCTCCCCGCCGTGCGAGGCGGCCACGTGCTTGACGATGGCGAGGCCGAGGCCCGTGCCGCCGGTGGCCCGGGAGCGGGCCGGGTCGACGCGGTAGAAGCGCTCGAAGATGCGCTCCTTGTCCTTGTCGGAGATGCCGATGCCCTGGTCGGTGACGGCGACCTCGATGAAGTCTCCGCCGGGTGCGCTGACCTGTCGGGCGGCTATGCCCACGCGGGTGCGGGCGGGGCTGTAGTTCACGGCGTTCTCGACGAGGTTGCCGAGCGCCGCCGCGAGCTGGCCGCGGTTGCCCCAGATCTGGAGCTCGGCGGTGCCGCCCGCGGCCATGGTGATCTGTTTGTGGGAGGCCTGGTGCCGGCTGCGGTCGATCGCCTCCGCCACCAGTTCGTCGACCCGTACGGGTTCGGCGTCCTCCAGGGGGTCGTCGTTCTGGACGCGGGAGAGGTCGATCAGCTCCTGGACGAGGTTGGTCAGGCGGGTCGCCTCGATCTGCATGCGGCCCGCGAAGCGTTCGACGGCCTCGGGGTCCTCGGAGGCGTCCATGACGGCCTCGGAGAGGAGGCTGAGGGCCCCTACGGGGGTCTTCAGCTCGTGGGACACGTTCGCGACGAAGTCGCGGCGTACCGCCTCGATGCGGCGGGCCTCCGTGAGGTCCTCGACCAGGAGCAGCACGAGCCGGGAGCCGAGCGGGGCCACCCGCGCGGAGACCGCGAGGGCCTCGCCGCGGCCGGTGCCGCGCCGGGGGAGGTCCAGTTCGACCTGGCGTATCTCCCCGTCGCGGCGGGTGTCACGGGCCATCTTGAGCATCGGCTCGACGGCGAGCTTGCCGCCGCGGACGAGTCCGAGCGCGTACGCCGCCGAGCTGGCCTTGACGACGCTGTCCGCCTCGTCGAGGACGACGGCGGAGGAGCGCAGCACGGAGAGGACGGTGTCCACGCCCGGTGGCAGGACGGCGTCGGTGTGCAGGGAGGTCCGGGTGGGGCGTTTCTGGTCGCGCTCGCTCCAGCGGAACGCCAGCATGGCGATGACGCCGGTGCACACTCCGGCGATCGCTGCCGCTGCGGCGACCGCCGCGTTCACGTCCATGTCTCCAGGTTATGCGCCGGGTGAGTGCCGTCCACAGCCATTCGGGTGCGGCCTCGAACACTCGTCGCCCAGAGTTCACCGGGGAGACGGCGTCGGTTCATTTCTTCTGAGGGGTGCGGCAGGGGGCTGATCGGGGGACGATCAGGGATGTCGTCCTACGTCGCCCACAGTTCACCTTGATGACAGGGGCGGTTCATTCGGGGTGCCGGAAACGGACGCGTCGGGGTCGCACCGTGGCAGCGTAGGGGCCAGCCCCCTGAGACGTACGAGAGAGGGACAGCCACATGCGGGACGCGTACCACGAGGAACTTGACTCGATCGGCGAGAGCCTGGTCGAGATGGCCCGCCTGGTCGGGTCCGCGATCGGGCGCGCCACGACGGCCATGCTCGACGCCGATCTGAAGCTGGCCGAGAGCGTGATCGCCGCCGACCAGAAGGTCGACGACCTCCAGCACGAGCTGGAGGCGCGCGCGATAGCCCTGCTCGCGCGGCAGCAGCCGGTCGCCACCGACCTGCGCATCGTCGTGACCTCGCTGCGGATGAGCGCCGACCTGGAGCGCTCGGGCGACCTCGCCCAGCACGTCGCCAAGCTGGCGCGGCTGCGCTTCCCGGACTCGGCCGTGCCGCGGGACCTGCACGCCACGATCCTGGAGATGGGCCAGCTCGCGCAGCGCCTGATGGCGAAGGCGGCGGAGGTCATCATCACCAAGGACGTCGACCTCGCGCTCCAGCTGGAGCAGGACGACGACGAGATGGACCAGCTGCACCGCACGCTCTTCCAGCACCTGATGGACGACCGCTGGAAGCACGGCATCGAGACGGCCGTCGACGTGACGCTGCTCGGCCGCTACTACGAGCGCTTCGCGGACCACGCGGTGTCGGTCGCCAAGCGGGTCGTCTATCTGGTGACGGGGGAGCACGCGGACGAGATCCAGGCGTCGGGGCCGGCGGCGGTGGAGGGGGCGTAGGGCTTTTCGCGCCGTGTCGTACGTGTGTGTGCCCCGCGCGACGTCAGGTGTCGTGCGGGGCACGGTCTGTTCTGTTCCTGCCTGTTCCTGAAAACTGCTCCTGCCGTGTGGGGGGCGCCGGGCGTCAGCCGCAGCCGCCGCCGCACTGGCAGGCGCCGCCGGACTGGCAGCCGCACTGGCAGCCGGGGCCGCAGGTGCAGTTCATCGCTATGACGACGGGCTTGGGGGACTCGGCCATGGTCTCCTCCTCGAAGGCGTACGGGACGCGCTGCCTGCCTCCCATTGCATGCCGCCGGGCAGGGGCGCATCAACGGCGCACGTGTGCGCGAGGCGGACCGGTCGCCGCCGGGCCGATCACCTTGTGAAACATCCTCCACAACTGTCACAGACATGCCATAACCTGCGCTGTGAACGAGGGATTCCGGCTCGGGCGAACGGCCCGGGCCACTCATGTGGGGGGTCACATCACCGTGCGTACGCGCACCATCTCGACCGCGACAGCGCTCGCGGTCCTCTTCAGCTCGGCGGCGCTGGTCGCCGTGGCGTCCGGCCCGGCGGCGGCGGACTCCGCCAAGGTTCTCGACATACGGTCGACCGGTGACGTACTGGTGGACGGCAAGCACCAGCGCGTCTACGTCTCCGACCCCAAGGGCGGCAAGATCGTCGTCACGGACTACGCGGGCACCGTCAAGGCGACCCTGGACGGGCTGCCGGACGTCGAGGGCCTGGCGCTCTCGCCCGACTCCGGCCAGGTGTACGCGGCTGTCGCGGGCCTCAACCGGATCGTCTCCGTGGAGACGACCTCGTACTCCCAGAGCGCCAGTTACGCCCTTGACGGCGCCGAGAAGCCGCGCACGCTCGCGATGGCGAGCGGCAAGCTCTGGTTCGGCTACGGGCCGTCCGCGGCGGGCGGCATCGGCTCGCTCGACCTCGCCGGGGAAGAGCCGGTCGTCGCGCTCGACCAGGACGGCGACGTGAGCTTCTACGCCGCTCCGGAGCTGGGCTCCGACCCCGACTCGGGCATCCTCGTCGCCGGTGAGAAGGCGACGAGCAGCGACGCCCTGGCGGTGTACGACGTATCGGGCCCGAAGCCGGAGCTGCGGGTCTCCAAGTCGGTCGAGGGCGGCTTCTTTGACGACATCGCGGTGTCGCCCGACGGCACGCAGATCGTCACGGCCAGCGGCTCCCCGTACTACCACCCGGTGTACTCCACGAAGGACCTGTCCCCCGTGGGCCGCTACGACTCCGGGGACTACGGCGCGGCCGTGGACATCGCCCCCGACGGCACCGTGGCGGCGGGCACCTCCTCCTGGTACCGGCCCGACGTGCACATCTACCGGCAGGGTCAGTGGTCCAAGGTGCGGGAGTACGACTTCCCGAACACCGGCCAGAGCAGCGGCGCGGACACCCTCGCCGAGGGCGGCCTGGCCTGGGCGCCGGACGGCAGCCGGCTCTTCGCGGTCACCTCCAACAGCAACGACGTCTTCTCGCTGCGGGTCCTGACCGACCCGGCCAAGTCCCTGCCCAAGCTGACGGTCGAGGCGCCCGCGAAGGCACCGCGAGCCAAGCAGCTCACCGTCAAGGGCAAGCTCACCGGGGCGGGCCTTCCGGCCGGAACCGTCCTGACGGTCACCCGCACGGACGTCGAGTCACCCGCCCCCGGCAAGGAGCTGCCCCCGGTCAAGACCAAGACGGACGGCTCCTTCTCCTTCACGGACACCCCGCCCGCGGGCGGCAAGGTGACGTACAAGGTCGCGTACGCGGGTGACGCCACGCACGCGGCGGCCTCGGCGTCGGACACGGTGGAGGTCTCGCGCTCGAAGACCACGCTCACGCTCGACAAGAACGGCAAGGTCTACGGCTACGGCGCGGACGTCTCCTTCACGGCGCACCTCGGTACGACGCACAAGAACCGCACCGTGGAGATCTGGGCCGACCCCTACGGCGCCGACAAGCCCAACAAGCTGATGAAGAAGGGCGTCGTCAACTCGCGCGGGAACCTGTCGGCCACGGTCGACATGAAGCGCGACACGAAGGTCACGGCCGTCTTCTCCGGAGACGCGCGGTCGGCTTCCGCGAAGGCCACGTCGACGGCGTACGCCAAGGTGAAGATCTCCAGCTCGGTCTCCAGGCACTACAAGACGGGCAAGATCGGCTCGACGAAGTACCACTACTTCCACAAGAACACCGACCCGGTGCTCTCCACGTCGATGACGTACTACAAGGGCCGCAAGCAGCGCTTCGAGATCCAGGTCTACGGCCCTGACCGCAAGTGGCACGCGACGGGCTCGGAGTACTTCGAGCTCGGCTCCGACGGCACGTCCGCGGTGCGCCTGGGGGCACCCGGCGAGTCGGGCATCCGCGCACGGATCCGCTCGTCGTATGTGAACGGGACGTCGGGGGACAGCGTGAACTCGACGACGCATGGGGCGTGGAAGTACCTGAACTTCACGCGCTGACGGCGTTTCCCTCCTGGGCCGCCCGCCCCTGGCCGCCCGCCCTTGGCATAGGCAGTCCGCACGTGCCGATCCGGCCGCGGATGAGCGCTTTGCTGCCAAGTGCGGGCGACTGGGGGGTCCCGGGCGGGGGTTGGGGGCTAGACAGGAAGGCCGGGACGTTCTCTTCCGAGGGGGCCTGGCCGATGGTGCTGTCGATCAACGTGGCGGTTCTCCTGGCTGTCGTCATCATCCTGCGCCTCCGCAGACGCACCCAGTCCAGGAGCCGCAACGACGAAAAGCTGACGGTGGTCATCGTCCTGGTCTTCGGCGTACTGATCGCCCCGACGGCGTTCGGCCAGTGGATCCTGGACCTGGTCGGGGAAGTGGCTCAGGGGATCTCGGATTCGGGAGGGCCGTGAGGTCCGGCGTGTGCAGAGGTCCGGCGTGTACACCTGAGAGGTCGCCATCGGCCATCGCCGCCGACGCCGGCGAGTCACCAAGAAGCCCCCGCCCTGCCAGAAGGCGCAGGTCGGGGGCTTATTTGGGTGGGCCTACTTCTTCTTGCCCTGGTTCTTGACCGCCTCGATCGCCGCCTTCGCGGCGTCCGGGTCGAGGTAGGTGCCGCCCGGGTTCAGAGGCTTGAACTCGGCGTCCAGTTCGTAGGTGAGCGGGATGCCCGTCGGGATGTTCAGGCCCGCGATGTCCTCGTCGGAGATGCCGTCCAGGTGCTTGACCAGGGCGCGGAGGCTGTTGCCGTGTGCGGCTACCAGGACCGTCCTGCCCGTGAGGAGGTCGGGGACGATGCCGTCGAACCAGTACGGGAGCATGCGGACGACGACGTCCTTCAGGCACTCCGTCTGGGGGCGCAGCTCCGGGGGGAGGGTCGCGTAGCGCGGGTCGGAGAACTGGGAGTACTCGGCGTCGCGGTCCAGCGCGGGCGGCGGGGTGTCGTACGAGCGGCGCCACAGCATGAACTGCTCCTCGCCGAACTCGGCGAGCGTCTGGGCCTTGTCCTTGCCCTGGAGGGCGCCGTAGTGGCGCTCGTTCAGGCGCCACGAACGGTGTACGGGGATCCAGTGGCGGTCGGCCGATTCCAGGGCGAGCTGCGCCGTGCGGATGGCGCGCTTCTGGAGCGACGTGTGGACCACGTCGGGGAGCAGGCCGGCGTCCTTGAGCAGCTCACCGCCGCGGACCGCCTCCTTCTCGCCCTTCTCGTTGAGGTTGACGTCCACCCAGCCGGTGAACAGGTTCTTCGCGTTCCATTCGCTCTCGCCGTGGCGGAGGAGGATCAGCTTGTACGGTGCGTCGGCCATGCCTCTGAGCGTAATCGAACCCCGGCGGCCCTCGCGCGCGCGGGCGGGGGGAGGTGGAGGGAGGAGGGGATGTGACAGTTGGCGGTCCTCGTCAACTGGGTGGCGGCCCGTGGCGAGCGGATTGTAATGTGTGAACGGTGCACGCGGCACTTACCACCGGGGGGATCAGCGATGCCATTCACCGCCATGAGACGTGCCGTCAAGGAGAGCGTCTCGGGGCTTCCCCGCGCCTTCTGGTGGTTGTGGACGAGCACGCTGGTCAACCGGCTCGGGGCTTTTGTCGCCACCTTCATGGCCCTGTATCTGACCCTGGAACGGGGCTACTCGGCTTCGTACGCGGGTCTCGTGGCCGCCCTCCACGGGCTCGGCGGCGTCGTCTCCTCGCTCGGGGCGGGGGTGATGACCGACCGGCTCGGGCGGCGGCCCACGCTGCTCATCGCGCAGGCGTCGACGGCGGCCTCCGTGGCGCTGCTCGGGTTCATGGAGCATCCGCTCGCGATCGCCGGCGTCGCCTTCCTGGTGGGCATGGCCAGCAACGCCTCCCGGCCCGCCGTGCAGGCGATGATGGCGGACATCGTGCGGCCCGAGGACCGTGTGCGTGCCTTCTCGCTCAACTACTGGGCCATCAACCTGGGCTTCGCCATCTCGTCGGCGGGCGCCGGGTTCATCGCCTCGTACAGCTATCGCGCGGGCTTCCTGATCGAGGCCGCCATGACGATGGTCTGCGCGATCGTCGTCTTCGCGAAGCTGCCGGAGTCCCGGCCCGTGCGGACGGCTCTGGAGAAGGCCGCCGAGCCGGAGGTCGGGCTCGGGACCGTGCTGCGGGACGGGCGTTTCATGGGTGTCGTGGGGCTGTCGTTCCTCGTGGCGCTGATCTTCCAGCAGGGTTCGGTGGGGCTGCCGGTCGCCATGGGTGAGGCGGGGTTCACTCCCGCCGACTACGGCCTCGCGATCGCCGTGAACGGCGTGCTCATCGTGGCTCTGCAGATTCCGGTCACCCGCTTCATCGAACACCGGGACCCGCGGCGGCTGTTGGTGATCTCCTCGGTCGTCGCCGGGTACGGTTTCGGGCTCACCGCCTTCGCCGGGTCCGTCGGCGTCTTCGCGCTGACGGTGTGCGTGTGGACGCTCGCCGAGATCGTCAACGCGCCGACTCAGACCGGCCTGGTCGTACGGCTCTCCCCCACGCATGGGCGCGGGCGCTACCAGGGCATGTACACGATGTCCTGGTCCGTGGCCGCGCTGGTCGCGCCGCTGATGGCCGGCTTCATGATCGACCGGTTCGGGGCGGAGTGGCTGTGGGCGACTTGCGCGGTGCTCGGGACGGGGGCGGCGGTCGGGTACTGGGGGCTTATGCGGGGGCTTCCGGAGGAGGACGCCCCTTTGAGCGCGGGCGCTGTGGGGCCGGTGGAGCCGGTGGAACTGGGAGAGCCGGTAGAGCCCGTTGCGCCTTGTGCGGATTCCGTGGCCGCGCCGCGTCCGTAATGCCGTAGCGCCGTAGCCGCTACCGCCTCCACTAACCCTTCGGCCGGGTCAGATGGCTGAACGCGTCAAGGTTCCGCGTGGACTCGCCCCGCGAGACCCGCCACTCGTACTCCTTGCGGATCGCCGACGCGAACCCGAGTTCCAGGAGCGTGTTGAAGGAGTCGTCCGACGCGGAGAGGACCGCGCCGAGGAGGCGGTCCAGTTCGGCGGGGGTGACCGCGGAGAGCGGGAGCTTGCCGGCGAGGTAGATGTCGCCGAGGGAGTCGATCGCGTAACTCACGCCGTAGAGGCGGAGGTTCCGCTCCAGCAGCCAGCGGTGCACCGCCTCGTGGTTCTCGTCGGGGTGGCGGATCACGAAGGCGTTCAGGGAGAGGGAGTGGTTGCCCACGATCATCGACAGGGTGGTCGAGAGTTTGCGGGTGCCGGGGAGTTTCACCACGTACGAGCCGGGCTCGGGGCTCTCCCACTCCAGCTCGGTGTCGTCCAGGGTCCGCTCGATGACTGCGTGGGCCGGAAGGCCACTCGTATCCGCCGCTCCACCGCTCGCGCCCGGCGCGACGTCAGTCGTACCCGCCGCTCCACCGCTCGCGCTTGCCGCGACGCCACTCGCGCCCGCCCCGGCCGTCGCCCCAGCACCCGTACCCGTACTCGTACTCGTACCCGCCGCGGCATCCGCCGTCTCCGCAGCCTCAGGCGCCCCGCCAGCCTCAGGCGTCCCGCCAGTCCGCTCCCCGCCAGTCCGCTCAGCCATGATGCGAGCGTACGCGACGGCGGAAATCGTGCACGGCCGCGTTGTAGACGTCCGCCGTGGTGGCCGCCGCCCTGTCCCAGCCGAAGGACTGCGCGTGCCGGGCCGCCGCCGCCCCCATGCCGTCCACAAGCTGGGGATGGTCGGCGAAATCGCGCAGCACGCGCGCGTAGTGGGCCGGTTCGTGGCCGGAGACAAGGAAGCCCGTCACTCCGTCGCGTACGGCGACGGGCAGGCCGCCCACCGAGGCCGCGAGGACCGGCGTGCCCGCCGCCTGCGCCTCTATGGCGACGAGGCCGAAGGACTCGCTGTAGGAGGGCATCACGAGGACGGACGCCGCGCGGAACCAGTCCGCCAGCTGCTCCTGGCCCACCGGCGGCTGGAAGCGCACCACGTCCGCGATACCCAGCCGCGCGGCGAGCTTCTGGAGGCCTTCCGGCTTCGCGAGGCCGCTGCCGCTGGGGCCGCCGACGACGGGGACGACGATGTTCGAGCGCAGGGCGGGACGCTCGTCCAAGAGCACGGCGACCGCGCGGAGCAGCACGTCGGGGGCCTTCAGAGGCTGGATGCGGCCCGCGAAGAGGGGGATCAGGGCGTCCTGCGGCAGGCTGAGGCGGTGACGGGCCGCTGCGCGCCCGTCGGCCGGGCGGAAGCGGTCGAGGTTGACGCCGGGGTGGACGACGGCGACCTTGCCGGGGTCGGATTCGTAGTGGCGTACGAGTTCGGCGGCCTCTTCGGAGGTGTTGGCGATGAGGCGGTCGGCGGCCCGGACTATCTGCGTCTCACCGATGACGCGGGCGGCCGGCTCCGGAGTGTCGCCCTCGGCGAGCGCGGCGTTCTTGACCTTGGCCATGGTGTGCATGGCGTGGACGAGGGGCACGCCCCAGCGTTCGGCGGCGAGCCAGCCGACGTGGCCGGAGAGCCAGTAGTGGGAGTGGACGAGGTCGTAGTAGCCGGGGCGGTGGCCCGCCCAGGCCTGCATCACGCCGTGCGTGAAGGCGCAGAGCTGGGCCGGCAGCTCTTCCTTGGCGAGGCCCTCGTAGGGGCCCGCGTCGACGTGGCGCACGAGGACTCCGGGCGCCAGCTGCACGCTCGGCGGGAGGGCGCCGGTGGTGGCGCGCGTGAAGATCTCGACCTCGATGTTGATCGCGGCGAGGCGCTTGGCCAGCTCGACGATGTAGACGTTCATGCCGCCCGCGTCGCCCGTGCCGGGCTGGTGCAGCGGCGAGGTGTGCACGCTCAGCATGGCCACGCGGCGCGGGCGCCGCTGGGTGCCGGGGATGCGGAGCCGTGGGGGGGCCGCCGGGGAGCGACGCCCGAGCCTGGACACGTACTGGCTCACGTGGCGGTCCTCCTTGCGTACGGGCATGACGACGTGGAGGGCGTACGTACCTCCGGTAGGGGAACACCGGAAGGCTCTGCTCCATTTCCGCTCCCTTTCGTCTCTGTTCCTTTTTGCCAAAGCGTTACGAGCGGTACGAGGTTCTGGGGCGCCGCCCCCTGAACCGTCAGCCTCTGCACCGCCGCGCCCGCATACCCTTTCCCCATGGCCCCACGCACCCCCTCCCGCCCCGTGGGAACGGTGACGCGCGGGACCACGAACCCGAACCGGCTGCGCCGCATGGACCGCTGGATCGCCGCCACGCACGGCGCCGCCCTGCGCCGCTCCCCCGACCCCGTCGCCGTCGACCTCGGATATGGCGCCTCCCCCTGGACCGCCGTCGAACTGCTGCTCCGACTGCGTACCGTCGCTCCCCACGCGCGCGTGGTCGGCATCGAGATCGACCCGGCGCGGGTCGCGGCGGCCGGACCCTACGAGCGGGAGGGGCTCGCCTTCCGGCACGGCGGCTTCGAGGTGCCGCTGCCGGGCAGCCCGGCGCTGATCCGGGCCGCGAACGTCCTGCGGCAGTACGACGAGGAGCAGGTCGCCGCCGTTTGGGAGCGGCTCTGTGGGCGGCTCTCCCCCGGCGGGCTGCTCGTCGAGGGCACCTGCGACGAGATCGGCCGGCGGCACGTCTGGGTCGCGCTCGGCCCTGAGGGGCCGCGCACGGTGACCTTCGCGGCGCGGCTCGGCTCCCTGGAGCGGCCCTCGGACCTCGCCGAGCGGCTGCCGAAGGCGCTGATCCACCGGAACGTGCCGGGCGAACCGGTGCACGCGTTCCTGCGGGACTTCGACCGGGCCTGGGCGGCCGCTGCGCCGTACGCCTCGTACGGGGCGCGGCAGCGGTGGATCAGGTCGGTACGCGATGTGAGCGCCGACTGGCCGGTCCTCGACGGGAGTTCGCGGTGGCGGCAGGGGGAAGTGACGGTGGCCTGGGGGGCGTTGGCGCCGCGGCTGGGGTGACCCTTAGGCCAAGCGGACGTCACTCAGAGGTCCACCCGGAGGCCACCAAGGGTGAACCCCTAGGTCACCCGGAGGTGGGACCCGGAGTCCACCCTGAGGCCCTGACCTGCGGGGAACGAACGCCTCGGACCGTTCGTCACATGAGGCGGGTGGGGGATCGGAGTTTGCTGTCGGGCTCTGTCGTATTGAGCGTCGGCATGGCACCATCCCGAGGGCGACCAGAAGTTACTGACGGTAAATCAGCTTTGGGGGTGGCAGGGCGTGACCGGCAAGCGATACTCGACGGCGGCGACTGTGGCGCTGATCTGCGCGGCTGTGGTGGTGACCGCGCCGGGAGCGGCGTATGCGAGCCCATCGCCCCCGTCCAGCCCGGTGGAGCCGACGCCCGGGTCGGCCAAGTCACTGTCGGACGAGAGATCGTCGGGCAGGGGACTGCCGGACAAGAGGCTGTCGGACAAGACACTTGAGCAGGTCCGCAAGGACATCGAGAAGCTCTACCACGACGCGGGCGTGGCCACGGACGCGTACAACGCGGCCGAGGAGAAGGCCGACAAACAGTCCGAGCAGATCGTGAAGCTGGCCAAGGAGATCGCCGATGGCCAGGAGAAGCTGAAGAAGCTCAAGGCCCGCGCGGGCGCCGCTGCCCGCGCGCAGTACCGCGGCGGCGGCCTGCCGGACGAGGCCCAGCTGATGCTCAGCGACGACCCGGGCCAGTTCCTGGACGGCGCCGGGCGCCTGCGGCAGGGCGAGAAGGCCACCAAGGGCATGCTCACGGAACTGGACAGGACCCAGGACGACCTGCGGATATACGCCAAGGACGCCACGGCCCGCTGGAAGAAGCTGGAAGCCAACCGCAAGACGAAGGCCGCGTCGAAGAAGAAGATAAAGAAGAAGATCGCCGACGCCGAGAAGCTCGAATCGAGGCTGGCGAAGAAGGAGCGGGAGCGGCTGCGCAAGCTGGAGGAGGAGGCCGCCCTCAAGAAGCAGTCGGCGTGGGTGGATTCGGGCGTCCTGAAGGACGTGCAGAGCAAGGCGACACCGCAGGGCGAGAAGGCCGTCGAGTTCGCCACGGCCCAGATCGGCAAGCCGTACGTATGGGGCGCCGAGGGCCCGGGTTCGTACGACTGCTCGGGGCTGACGTCGAAGGCCTGGGCGGCGGCCGGGCGCGGCATCCCGCGGACCTCGCAGGAGCAGTGGAAGCAGCTGCCGCGCGTCGACGTCGAGAACATGCGCCCAGGCGACCTGATCATCTACCACTCGGACGCGAGCCATGTCGGGATATATCTGGGCGACGGCGCGATAGTGCACGCGCCGCGGCCGGGGCGGGACGTGACGATCGCGGGAGCCGGTTCCATGAAGATCCTCGGGGTCGTACGGCCCGACAAGTAGCGTCACGCCGCCGAAAGGCGTCCGGGGCCGGGCGGCGGGCGTGGGCGTGGGGCGTGGGGCGTGGGATATGTGACCCACTCCACCTCCCGGCCCTCCGCTCAACCCCCGGGGCGTGATGTTCGTCATCCCCGGCGGGGCCCTGCCGTGCCCAATTGCCTTCCAGGATGCGGCATATGACGGTGGCGGTTTGCCGCGCGGCATTCCAATGGAGGCGCGGCTACCGCTAAGGTCCCCGTCGGTGCCGCGTCGACCTGCGCGGCACCATGCCCTCGGGGGGAGGGAAGGAACCAAGCGATGCCCGTACCCATACCGCGGCAGAGAGCGATCCCGGCCGCGGAAGGCGGTCAGGCTCACGCGGCGCCCCGGCACGACGCGGCGACGCCCGCCCACGACGAGACGACCGGCGACGGCAGTGCCGGCACCGGCTCCAGCGACCCCAGGGGCCTCGGCGGTCCGGGCGGTCCGGGCGGTCCCGGCAACAGCACCGGCCCGGGCTCGGGCACCGGCACCGGCACGGGTACCAACACCGGCCTCAGCCTGCTGGTGATCGAGGACGACCCCGCAGGGTCACTGAGCGTTCCCCGGCTGCTCGACTCCGCGGGCAAGCCCATCCGTATCCGCACCGCCCGCAACCTCACCGAGGCCGAGCGGCTGCTCACGGACGACGTGCACTGCATCCTGCTCGACCTCGCCCTGACCGTCCCCGGCACCCCCGAGGAGGACGAGGACGAGCTCGCCGCCCTCAAGCACGTGCTGCGGCTCGCGCCCCGCCACGCCGTCCTCGCGCTCACCGCCAACGACGACTCCGAGCGCGGCGCCGAGGCCGTACGCGTCGGCGCCCAGGACTACCTCTTCCGTGACGAGCTGGACGGACGGCTGCTGAGCCGCGCCATCCGGTACGCGGTGGAGCGCAAGCGCGCCGACGCCGCCCAGCGCCAGCTGACCGAGTCACGGCTGCGGGCCCAGGAGAACGCGCGCCTGGAGCGCGGCCTGCTGCCGACGCCGCTCCTGGACGGCTCACCGCTGCGGTTCGCCGCCCGCTACCGGCCCGGACGCTCCCGCGCCCTGCTCGGCGGCGACTTCTACGACACCGTGCGCACCCCCGACGGCTCCGTGCACGTCATGATCGGCGACGTCTGCGGCCACGGCCCCGACGAGGCCGCGCTCGGAGTGGAGCTGCGGATCGCCTGGCGCGCGCTGACCTTCGCGGGCCTGTGCGGCGACGAACTGCTCTCGACCCTCCAGAAGGTCCTGGAGCACGAGCGCGCGGACGACGAGATCTTCGCGACGCTCTGCACGGTCGACATCGCCCCCGACGGCCGCCGGGCCGGCCTCTGCCTGGCCGGACACCCGTCGCCGCTGATAGCGCGCGAGGGCCGCCTCGCCGAACTCCTTCCGTACGAGGACGGGGGCCCCGCCCTCGGCCTCCTCCCGCGCGCGCGATGGCCGCGTCGGCAGGTGGAGCTGGGCGGGAAGTGGAGCCTGATGCTCTACACGGACGGCCTGATCGAGGGCCGGATCGGCCAGGGCAATCAGCGTCTGGGGCAGGAGGGCATGGTGGAGATGGTCCGCCGCCAGATCGCCGCGGGGCTCCAGGGCGAGGAGCTGCTCGAAGCGGCCGTGAACGAGGCGCGGGACCTCAACGGCGGTGATCTCACGGACGACGTGGCGGTCCTGCTGCTGGACCGGACGCCGGGCGGCCACTAGCGCGCGGCGGGCGGCCGCGAGCGGGCGGCGGGCGGGCCCGACCGGGATCTACCGGCCGCCGTTGTAGGGCCCGTACGGCCCGTCGCTGCTGGAGCCGCCTCGGCGGCCGCCGCCACCGGTGATCTGCCGGATCGCGGGGCGCACGTCCACCATGTAGACGATGGTGGCGATGAGGCCGAGGATCGGAAGGAACGACAGGATGTTGAAGATCAGGTTCACCACGAAGGCGAGCCCGAGGATGATCAGCCAGAACGGTTTCGTCTTCTTGTCCGCGGCCCGATAGGCGTCCTCGCGCCGGATGGCGGCGTCGATGAGCGCGAATCCGCTGAAGACAATCAGGGCCAGCGACAGCAGCCACATGAAGTTCGCGAACCCTTGCATCAGCACAACGTCCACCACCAGTCTCGGCTCTTCATTACGCGGCCACGGTACCCGCTACCCCGTCAACGGGGCGGACACTCCGTGAGTGCCCGCCCCGTACGACTCGCCGGTATTACTTCGCGGGCGGCGTGGTCTTCTTCGCCGCCGTCGTCTTGCGGGCCGGCGCCTTCTTGGCGACGGGCTTCTTCGCGGGCACGGCGGTCGCGCCCGCGGGCTCGGAGGCTCCGGTCACCTTGGGCGTCACGGGCTCCGCCTCGTCGTCCGGCTCGACCGTCTCGGCCAGGTCGAGGATCTCCTCGGCGGCCTCGCCGCGCCAGGTCTTCACGGTCTGCTCGCCGTGCTCGGCGACCTCGTCGTACTTCTCGCGCGCCTTGACCGCGAGCTCGGCGGCCACGCCGACGCCGCGCAGCGCGAGGTCCTGGGCGGTCTCGCCGAGCTTCTTCAGGTCGGTGTCCAGGGTGCCGAGCACCTCGGTGACCTTGGCCTGGATGGTCTCCTGCGCCTCCTTGGCGCGGGCGGCGGCCTTGTCCTGGACGACCTTGGGGTCGGTGTTGCGCACCGCGTCGAAGCGGGAGGGCGCCTCGGCGATCAGCTGCTCGACGATGCCCGGCACCTTCTTCGCCTGCTGGAAGGCGAGGTCCGCGGACCCGGCGACGAAGTATGCGGGGGTGGTGTTGGTGAGAGTCTTGCGCAGGTCATCAGTGATGGCCATGACGATGGTCCTCCCGGATTCGCGTCAGCTGGTTCAGCTTGGGGGTGTTGGGGGTGTCTGCTTCGGATGGGCATCACTGCCGTCGACGGCGTCGGGACCCTCATCCGTGTACGAGGAGTCCGTGTACGAGGAGTCCGCGTACGAAGAGTCCGCGTACGAAGAGTCCGCGTACGAAGAGCTCTCGAAGCCGTTCTCCTTGCGGAACGACTCGTAGATCTGCAACAGCACCTGCTTCTGGCGCTCGTTGATGGAGGGGTCGGCAAGGATGACGGCGCGCGTCTCCAGCTCGTCCCGCTCCTTCTCGTCGAGGATCCCGGCCCGCACGTACAGCGTCTCGGCGGAGATCCGCAGGGCCTTCGCGACCTGCTGCAACACCTCGGCGCTCGGCTTGCGCAGGCCGCGCTCGATCTGGCTCAGATACGGATTGGACACCCCGGCGGCATCGGCGAGCTGCCTGAGCGACAGCTGCGCGTTGCGCCGCTGCTCGCGCAGATACTCGCCGAGATTGCCGACGTTGAGTGATGCCATGCCTCGATGGTGCAGCCCCTTGCTAACTTTTGCAAGCACCTGCTTGCAAAAGTGCGCCATGCCACTCTCCAGAGGGGAGGTCGCTGCTGGTGGCGACCGCCAGGGTGCCGGGCCTTTGTTGGTCCCGCCGTCGGCGGAGAGTATGACGCGGTCGTGGGGCCACTCGGGGCTGACGACGTCCAGGGTCCAGCCGTCCGGTGTCGTCCTGTGCGGGCCGCCGCCGAAGAGACCGGCTATGCGTACCGGGACGCCCGCGGTCCACCGCCGCCGGCACGTCGTGCCGTTGCCCTTCTATGGTCAGGGCCGCGTTCAGGCCCGTCGTACGGGCGTCGTCCACCAGTGCCTGTACGTCATCGAGGCCGCGCGGCGGCGTCGTGTCGTCGACCCGGCGCCGTGCGGTCTTCTCCCGGGTGCGCTCGGCTTCGTCCGCACGCCGCTCCCCCTGCCGCAACGCCTCGCCCGCGGCAGCGGCGGCGGCGATCAGCCAGGCGCTCACCGGCGTGATCGTCGGCGGGCTGGCGCCGGCGCGTCCCACCGGTCGTGTCGGTACGGGGCGCGGGCGGCGGGCGGGGGTTCTCGTCCCCCTGGTGGCGGGGCCGGCCGCCATGGCGCTGGGTGCGCTGGTCGTGGCCACCTCCGACAACGGCATCGGCACCGGGCGCGGCGGGGCGCACTGACCTGTTGCACGCGGCATCGGCAGGCGTTCCCCCTCGCTCACAAACCCACGAACCCGCTCGTCGCGCGGGTTGTCAGAGGTGGTCGGTAACGTTCCTCGTGTGGTGTCCATCCCCGACCTCGTCCGACTGCGTCAGGCCCGTGACCGTATGGATCGAGATTACGCGCAGCCGCTGGACGTGCCCGCGCTGGCGCGGGACGCGCTCATGTCCGCCGGGCACTTCTCGCGCAGCTTCCGTGCCGCCTTCGGCGAGACGCCGTACAGCTACCTGATGACGCGTCGGATCGAGCGGGCCAAGGCGTTGCTGCGGCGCGGCGATCTGTCGGTGACGGACGTGTGCATGGCGGTCGGATGCACGTCACTGGGCTCGTTCAGTTCGCGGTTCACGGAGGTGGTCGGGGAGAGCCCGAGCGCGTACCGGGCCCGTGATCATGGGGCGGGCGCCGCCATTCCCGCCTGCCTCGCCAAGATCTACACCCGACCGGTCAGGAACGGAGAAGCCAAAAGCCCTGGCGGTCCCTAGCGTGGTGGGCATGGAAATCAACCTCGCACAGTGCTTCATCGCCGTCGACGACCACGACAAGGCGCTCTCCTTCTATCGCGACGTGCTCGGTCTGGAAGTGCGTAATGACGTCGGGTTCGAGGGGATGCGGTGGGTCACCGTCGCCTCGCCCACGCAGCCCGGCGTGGAGATCGTCCTCGAACCGCCGCTCGCGGACCCGAACGCCACGGACTCCGACCGGAAGGCCGTGGCCGAGCTGATGGCCAAGGGCCACCTGCGCGGCGTCATCTTCCGGACCGACGACTGCGACACCACGTTCGAGCGGATCCGCGCCGCGGGTGGCGAGGTCCTCCAGGAGCCGATGGACCAGCCCTACGGCGTACGCGACTGCGCCTTCCGCGACCCGGCCGGCAACATGATCCGCTTCAACCAGCCGCGCGGGAAGTAGCGGCGGGAAGTAGCGGCGGGAAGTAGTGGCGCGAAGCCGCTGCGGGTTGCCTCACCGGGAAGTCGGGAAAATGAGCCGGCCTGGTTGTTGACCTTCACCTTGGGGCAGGGCCCAGCATCGGTGGGGCCGGGCGACGTGCCCGGTGTGAGGAGGGGTGGGTATGGGGTTGCTGACCATCGGGGCGTTCGCGAAGGCGTCCCGGCTGTCGCCGAAAGCGCTGCGGCTCTATGACGAGCTCGGACTGCTGACCCCGGCCCGCGTCGACCCCGTGACCGGCTACCGGCTCTACGCCCCCGAGCAGTTGGAGCAGGCCCGGCTGGTGGCCTGGCTGCGGCGCCTCGGTATGCCGCTGGCCCGCATCCAGCACGTCCGCACACTGGACGAAGCGGGGGCCGCCCAGGAGGTCCGTACTTTCTGGGCCCGGGTCGAGGCCGACACCGCCGCGCGGCGGGATCTGGCCGCCTTCCTCATCGACCATCTGTCCACGTCACGGTCCCGGTCCCAGTCCCAGGCAACGTCCAGGACCAGGGCCGGGACCAGGACCAGGTCCAGGGAGGATTCCGTTATGGCCACGACCGCCGAACCGCTGGAAATCCGTTACGCCGCACTGTCCGACACCGGGCTGGTTCGCGAGAGCAACCAGGACACCGCCTACGCCGGGGCGCGCCTGCTCGCCGTCGCCGACGGTTACGGCCCCGGCGGAGCGCCCGCCGGAGCCGCCGCCGTCGACGCGCTCCGGCGCCTCGAAACCGACGGCATCCCGGCGGGCCACCTCCTCAACACCCTTGAGGACGCCGTCGAACACGCCGACCGGGCCGTACGCGGCATCGTCGGGCCCGACCCGGCGATGCCGCACGAGGCCGGCACCACGCTCACCGCGATGCTCTTTACCGGGTCGCAGCTGGCCCTCGTCCACATCGGGGACTCCCGCGCCCATCTCCTGCGGGACGGCGAGTTCTTCCAGGTCACCCACGACCACACGATGGTGCAGTCGCTGGTCGACGAGGGGCGCCTCAGCCCGGAGGAGGCCGCCTCGCACCCCCAACGGTCGCTGCTGATCCGTGCCTTGGGCGCGGGCGAGGCCACCCCCGACATGCGCCTGCACGACGCCCGGCCCGGCGACCGCTACCTGCTCTGCTCCGACGGACTGAGCGCCGTCGTGCCGGCCGAGGACATCCGCCGGGTGATCACGGAGGTCGGTGACCCCGAGCAGGCGGTACGCGAGCTCGTCGCCCTGGCCAACGGCTCCGGCGGCCCCGACAACGTCAGCTGTGTGGTCGCCGACGTCGTCACGTCCGTGACCACATCCCACGTCACGGACGACGTTTCGTCCGACGTCACGGTGGATGGGCCCGTTCCGGCCAGGTAGCCACTTTTTTGTGGGTACTTGGCGTGCGGCGCGTCTCGGGCCAACCTGGTGAGGGCGCCGCGAGGCGCAGAGCCGCGAGGCGGAGAGCGGAGAGAGGAGAGAGGAGGCGACGTGAAGGTGGTCTGTCAGGAGGCCTGCGGCAACGCGGACCCGGGCTGGGACGCCGGCTGCCCCTCGGCGAGCCCGTCCAGGCGGCGGTGGCCCCAGTCCGACAGGGGAGCCAGCGCCTCGCAGAGGTCACGGCCGAACTCCGTGAGGGAGTAGACCGTCTTCAACGGCCGTACGTCGTGCACCTCCCGGTGCACGAGGCCGTCCGCCTCCATCTCGCGCAGCGCCTGGGTCAGCACCTTCTCAGTGAGCCCCGGCAGCAGACGGAGGATCTCGCCGGGCCGGTGCGGGCCCCTTTCGAGCGGCCAGAGCAGCGCCGTCTTCCACTTGCCGTCGATCACGGCGATCGCGGCGGTCACCCCGCACACGTTCGGGTCCTGGGCACGGCTGCGCGTCATCTCTGGGCCCTCCCTGTCCTCACCGCTGCCCCAATTGTCCACATAGCAGCTCTCAGCTCCCTATTCGGCTGCCCAGCAGCCTACTTACCGAGCATTCACAGGAGTTCAATCATGTCGTCGTCGCACGCTGAAAAGTCCGCCGTCACCGTCACCGTCCTCGGTCTGGGGCCGATGGGGCGGGCCCTCGCCTCCGCCTTCCTGGCCGCCGGGGTGCGGACCACCGTCTGGAACCGCACGCCGGGGCGGGATGCCGAGCTGATCGAGCGCGGGGCGATCAGTGCTCGTACCGCCGAAGAGGCCGTGGCGGCCAGTCCGCTGACCATCGTCTGCGTCGTCAATTACGACGCCTCGGACGCCCTGCTGCGCCGCGACGCCGTCGCCGACGCGCTCAAGGGCCGCACCCTGGTGAACCTCAGCGCCGACACCCCCGACCGCGCGCGGGACACCGGGCGGTGGGCCGCCGAGCACGGCATCTCATACCTGGACGGCGCGATCATGACGCCGACCACCGTCATCGGCACGCCGGACGGCGTCTTCCTCCACAGCGGCCCCTCGGAGCTATATGAGCGGCACCGCGCCGTCCTGGACGCGCTGGGCGGCACCCATACCCATCTCGGCGAGGACATCGGCCGGGCGGCGGCGTACGACATCGCGCTGCTCGACATCTTCTGGACCGCGATGACGGGGTACATGCACGCTCTGGCGGTGGCCAGGGCCGAGGGCATCTCCGCGCGGGAGCTGGCCCCGTTCGCCCAGGGCATCGGCGCGATCCTCCCCCCGGTCTTCGAGGAGTCCGCCGGAGAGGTCGACGACGGCACCTTCTCCGGCGAGGGCAATCCGATCACCTCGGCGGCCTCGACGATGGCCCACGTCGTCCACGCCTCCGAGGCCCACGGCATCGACGCGGGGGTGATGCGCGCCGCCGAGGGGCTCGCGCGCCGCGTCATCGGCGAGGGCCATGGCGCGGACGGCCCGACCCGGATGACGGAACTGCTCACCCGGCGCTGAGCCCGGGGGCCGGCCCCCGCCCCGGCCCCGGACCCGGACCCGGCCCATCATGAGTGCGAGGCCCCACCACGCGCCCCACCACGCGCCCCACCACGCACCGCGCCACGCGCCTCGCTCAGCGTCGGATAGTCGGTGTACCCGGCAGCCCCGCCCACGTACATCAGCCCCTTGTCCCGAAGTGCGTTGAGCGGCGCCCCGACACGCATCCGCTCGACGAGGTCGGGGTTGGCGAGGAACGCGCGTCCCAGCGAGACCAGGTCGGCCCCGGCGGCCAGCAGCCGCTCCCCCGCCGCCCTGCCCCCGTCGGCGGGCAGCGGTCCGCCCCAGCCGAGGACCGGATTGGCGATGAGCGCGCCCGTCCAGGCCGCCCGGATGCGGCGGAAGAGCGGCTGGTCGGGGTCGGCGAAGACGACGTGGAGGTAGGCGAGGCCGCCGATGTCCGCGAGGGCGTCGACGAGTTCCGGGTAGATGGCCTCGGTGTCGCCCTCCTCGATGCCGTTGACGGTGATGCCGGGCGCGACGCGTACGCCGACCCGCTCGGCGCCGATCGCGTCGGCGACGGCGCGGACGACCTCGACGACGAAGCGGATGCGGTGCGCGACGGGGCCGCCGTAGGCGTCGGTGCGGTGGTTGGTGTTCCGCGCGAGGAACTGCTGGAGAAGGTAGCCGTTGGCGGCGTGCACCTCGACCCCGGCGAAGCCCGCGTCGACCGCGCGGCGGGCGGCGTCCGCGAAGTCCGCGACGGTGGCGTGGATGTCGTCGGCGGTCATCTCGCGGGGCGTGACGGCGGGCCGGTGGCCGGCGGCGGTGTGGATGGTGTCCGGCAGCGGCACCGGCGAGGGCGCGACCGGGGTGAGCCCGCTGTTGTCCGGGTGCCCGACCCGGCCGCCGTGCTGCAACTGCAGGAACATCCGGCCGCCCGCGTCCCGCACCGCGTCCGTGACCTGCCGCCAGCCCGCGACGTGCGCGTCGGTGTGGACGGCGGTGGTATTGGCGTACGTCTGTCCGACGGCATTGGGCGTGGCCGCCTCGGCGATGATCAGCCCGGCGGAGGCGCGCTGGGCGTAGTACGTGGCCATGACGGGCTGCGGGACACCGTCGGCGGAGGCGCGGTTCCTCGTCATGGGGGCCATGACGAGGCGGTTGGGGAGGGGGAGAGCGCCGAGGTGGATGGGGCTCAGGAGGGGGGAGGGGTTCATGGGGCCCGTGACGGCGGCGGTCGTGCTGCCCGTAACGACGGCGACGGACGTGGCGCCCGTGACGGCAGCGGACGTGGCGCCCGTGACGGCGGCGGTCGTGGGACCGGGGACGGACGTGGCGCCCGTGACGGCGGCGGACGTGGGACCGGTGACGGCGGCAGCGGTCGTGGGACCGGTGACGGCGGCGGCGGTCGTGGGACCGGTGACGGCGGCGGCGGTCGTGGGACCGGTGACGGCGGCGGCGGTCGTGCTGCCCGTGACGACGGCGGCGTCGGCCGACGTGGCGCTCGTGACGGCAGCGATCGTGGCGTCCGTGGCGGTCCTGGTGGCGGTCATGGTCTGGCTCCCTGTCTGTTCGCGGCCTCGGCCGGCCGGCGGCGCGGTGGCGCGGTGTTGCGGTGGCGTGGCGGCGTGGTGGCGCCGTTGACAGGGATGACTCTGCGCCAGGGCGCTTCGGGGATCCTGATGGTCCGCTGACGGCCGCGCCGACCGCCAAGGCGGGTCTCACCCCAGCGAAGCGAGCGCCACGTCCACCGTCCGCCGCAGCACGGCCGCGTCAGCCCCGGCGCGGGACCGCAGGTTCACTCCGTACGCGAGGAGTACGAGAATCTCGGCGGCGGCCTCCACATCCGCACCGTCACCCAACTCGCCCTCCGCGCGCGCCACTTCCAGCGCCCCTCGCATCACGTCCCGCAACTGCTCATGATGCTCCTCCAGCAGGGCCCGCACCTCGGGGTCGGTGCGCTCGGCCCCTGCGTGGGCGTTGACGACCATGCAGCCCCAACCCGCGTACGGACCCGAGCAGCGCAGCTCGATCAGCCCGGCGAAGAACGCGCGTACGGAAGCGAGCCCACGGCCGTCCTCGGCGACGAACCGGAACGCGCGCTGGGAGTGGTCGCGCAGATAGCGGCGCAGGGCGGCCAGATACAGCTCCTGCTTGCCGCCGAACGTGGCGTACAGGCTGGAACGGTTGAGGCCCGTCGCGGTCGCCACCGCCTGGATGGAGGTCGTGGCGGCGCCGTGCTGCCAGAAGAGGCGGACGACACGGTCGAGCGCCTCGTCCGGGTCGAAGTGCTTGATGTCAGGCATGTGTTGTTCGACTCCCGCACGTCCTTCGAGACCGCCTCCGAGCTGGCCACCCGGACCCCGCACCCCGGATCCCTGAATCTTCGTTCCTGGAACGGCAATTCCAAGATACCCCTTGACGCTCCACGAACCCCCCAGCATCCTGAAACGAACGTTCCAAGTTCAGTTCAGCCAGGACACGAAAGGCCACCGGCATGAGCCTCAAGGACGACCTCCGCGACCTGTACGTGAACGGCCACCGCAGACTGCCCCCGGACGTACTGGAGGTCATGGACCGCGGCGCCGCGCAGCTCCTCGCCACCCGGCTCGCCGAGAACGCCCTCGGCACGGGCGACCCCGCGCCCCGCTTCGCCCTCGCCTCGGCCACCGGCGAGGAGGTCTCCCTGGACGCCCTGCTGGCCGACGGCCCCGTCGTCCTGACGTTCTACCGCGGCGCCTGGTGCCCCTACTGCAACCTCGCCCTGCGCGCCCTCCAGCAGCACGCGGACGACTTCGCCGCCCGCGGCGCACGCCTCGTGGCGCTCTCGCCGCAGATCCCCGACGAGAGCCTCACCCTCACCGAGAAGGAACAGCTCGCCTTCCCCGTCCTCAGCGACATCGGCTCCGGCGTCGCCAAGCAGTACGGCATCGCCTTCGACCTCTCCGACGAACTGGGTGCCGTGTACGACCGTCTGGGCTTCGAGCTGCACCGCGTGAACGCGGGCCACCACCGCACCCTGCCGCTGCCCGCCACCTACGTCATCGACCGCGCGGGCGTCATCCGCTGGGCGTTCGTCGACACCGACTACACCGTGCGGGCCGAGCCGTCCGACATCCTCACGGCCCTGGACGCTCTGGACACCCCGGTCACCGGGGACGGCGGGGTCGCGCCGGTCACGCAGCCGGATGGCGGTGGCGGCCGCTGAAGAAGGACCGCCGGTAGTCCCCCGGTGCCACCCCGACCTGCTTGAGGAAGTGGTGCCGCAGATTGTTGGCCGTGCCGAGGCCGCTCAGCTCGCCCACCTTCTCCACCGGCAGGTCCGTCGACTCCAGGAGGCTCTGCGCCCGCGCGAGGCGCTGGCTGAGCAGCCACTGGAGCGGGGTCGTGCCGGTGGCCGCCTGGAGACGGCGGTAGAAGGTGCGCGGGCTCATCGCGGCCCGGCGCGCCAGCTCGTCGACGGTGAGTGGCCGGTCCAGGTGCGCGCGGGCCCACTCCAGTACGGGACCGAGACCGGCGTCGTCCGTCGCGGGCACGGACAGGTCGATGAACTGGGCCTGGCCGCCCGGCCGGTGGGCGGGCACCACCATGCGCCGCGCCAGCTGGTTGGCGACGTGCGCGCCGAGGTCGCGGCGCACCAGATGCAGACAGAGGTCGACGCCCGCGGTCAGGCCCGCGCTGGTCAGGACGTCACCGTCGTCCACGTAGAGGACGGAGTCGTCGACCGTCACCTTCGGGTAGCGGGCGGCCAGCTGGGCGGTGTGCATCCAGTGCGCGGTCGCCCTGCGGCCGTCAAGGAGGCCCGCCTCGGCGAGCGCGAAGGCGCCGGTGCACAGCGAGACCATGCGGGCACCCGCGTCATGGGCCGCGCGCAACGCGTCGGTCAGGCCCGGCGCCAGCGGCCCGCCCTCCTCGACGAACGCGTCCGGCACGGAGGTCACGATGACGGTCTCCGCCCCGGCGAGGCCTTCGAGCCCGTAGGGAGTACGCAGCGCGAGGCCGAACTCCCCGCCGTCGGCGTCCCGCTCGCCCGTGGCGCACAGCCGCAGGTCGTACCAGTGGTCGGACAGATCGGGCTGCGGCTTCCCGAACACCGTGAAGGGGATGCTCAGTTCGTACAGATCCCAGGACGGGATCCCGATCTCCTCGGCCACGACCACCGCGACGGAACCAGCGCTCATGCCCCGAGCGTACGAGGGCCGGCGCGCCCGGCGACACCTGGCAGGAATTTGGTGATCGCCGTCACCACTGTCACTGTCCGGCCCCGCCCGGCCCTGCGAGCGTGATCCCCATGAACGCACAGAACACGACCCACGCACCCACCCTGACCCTCACCCTCACCCCCCCCCAGCCCCACCCCCGTCACCGTCATCGGCCTGGGTCTCATGGGTTCCGCACTCGCCACCGCCCTCCTGGACCGGGGCCACCCCACCACCGTCTGGAACCGCACCCCGCAGAAGGCGAAGCCCCTGGGTGACCGTGGCGCGCACTTGGCGGCGACCCCGGCGGACGCCGTCGCCGCGAGCGGCCTCGTCCTGGTCTGCGTACTCGACTACGACGCGCTGCGCACCGTCCTCGACCCGGTGGCGCAGGCGGGCGGGCTGACCGGGAAGTCCCTGGTCAACCTCACCTCCGGGGCGCCGGAGCAGGCCGTGGAGATGGCGGCGTGGGCCGCTTCGCACGGCGCCGGCTACCTCGACGGCGGCATCATGACGACCCCGCCGGGCGTCGGGAACCCCGAGATGATGTTCCTCTACAGCGGCACCGAGACCGTCTTCGAGGCCCACCGCCCCACCCTCGCCGTCCTGGGCGACCCGCTCTACCTCGGCGCCGAACCGGGGCTCGCCTCGCTGTACGACTCCGCGCTGCTCGGGCTGATGTGGGCGACGTTCACGGGCTGGCTGCACGGCACCGCCCTGGTGACCTCCGGCGGGGACGGGGACGGGGACGGGGACGGGGACGGGGGCGGCGTCAGTGATGGGGACGGGACGGCGTCGGCCACGGCCTTCACCCGGATCGCCCTGCGCTGGCTGACCGGCGCCGTCTCCGGTTTCGTCACGACGTACGCGTCCCAGGTGG
Source organism: Streptomyces sp. NPDC003032 (assembly GCF_053591415.1). Lineage (NCBI taxonomy): Bacteria > Bacillati > Actinomycetota > Actinomycetes > Kitasatosporales > Streptomycetaceae > Streptomyces > Streptomyces sp. NPDC003032. The sequence continues at coordinate 78,380 of NZ_JBSFTT010000022.1, forward strand.
ACGCCGCGCGCTATCCGGGGGACGACGCCACGGTCGACGTGCAGATCGCCGCCATCGGCCATCTGATCCACGCCGCGCGGGCACGCGGCATCGACAGCTCCCTGCCGGAGCTGCTCAGGACGACGATGGAGCGCACCGCCGCCGCGGGCCACGGCTCCGACAGCTACGCGAGCGTCATCGAGGTGATGCGCGCCCCGACGACGCGCCGCTAGGCCGCGCCCGGCCGCCCGACCGACCGGCTGCCCGGCCGACCGACCGGCGCGGATCTCGGGATTCCACCCCGCGCCGTGGTGGGAACGGACAGGATGGACGGGAGACGGCAACCGTTCGTTCGTTCGTCGGCATCCGGGGGGAGCCACCCATGAACCGTCCGCTGCGGCACATCGCCGTCTTCTGCGGAATCCTCACGTTCGCCCTGCTGCTGCGGGCGACCTGGGTGCAGTTCGCGCAGAACGACAAGCTGTCGAACCACGAGAAGAACCGCCGCGTGCAGATCGAGGCCTTCTCCCACCCCCGCGGCGACATCATCGTCGGCGGCAAGTCCATCACCGGCTCGAAGGAGACCTCGGGCTCCGACTTCGAGTACAAGCGGGTCTTCAAGGAAGGCCCGATGTACGCGCCGGTGACGGGCTACTTCTCGCAGGCCCAGGGCAGCACCTTCCTGGAGGGCGTCCACAACAGCATCCTCAGCGGCAACGACGACCGGCTCTTCATCAAGCGCACCCTCGACATGCTGACCGGCAAGAAGCAGCAGGGCGGCGACGTCGTCACGACCATCGACCCGAAGGCGCAGAAGGCCGCCTACGAAGGTCTCGTCGCGCTGGACGCCAAGGGCGCCGTCGTCGCACTCGACCCGCGCACCGGCAAGGTGCTCGCCCTGGCCAGCACACCTTCGTACGATCCCTCGGTCTTCGCGGGCATCTCCCAGGAGGAGGGGCGCACCTTCGAGCGCCTCGCCGAACGCAAGGACAAGCCGCTGAGCAACCGCGCCCTGCGCGAGACGTACCCGCCCGGCTCCACCTTCAAGATCCTCACGGCCGCCGCGGCGCTGGAGCACGGTGTCGTGACGGACATCGACAAGCCGACCGGCGCGAGGACCCCGTACAAACTGCCCCTCAGCTCCACCCGCATCGGCAACGACGTGCCCGACTCCAACTGCGACAAGGTCTCGATGAAGACCGGCATGCAGTGGTCCTGCAACAACGTCTTCCTCGACATCGCGCACAAGGTCGGCAAGGACAAGATGCGGCAGACGGCCGAGCAGTTCGGCTTCAACGAGGAGCAGTTCATCCCGGTGCGCGCGGTCGCCAGCAGCTACCCGGAGAAGCTCGACAAGCCGCAGACCGCCCTGACCGGCATGGGCCAGGGCAGCCTGACCAGCACCCCGTTGCAGATGGCGATGGTCACGGCGGGTCTCGCCAACGACGGCAAGGTCATGAAGCCTTACCTGGTCGAGGAGTTGAAGGGCCCCGACCTGACGACGATCGAGAAGGCCGAGCCCGACGACCTGAACCAGGCCGTCTCCGAGGAGACCGCGAAGGCGGTGCAGGACATGATGGAGAACACCGTCGAGAACGGCACGGCCGACAAGGCGAAGATCGACGGCGTCACGGTCGGCGGCAAGACGGGCACGGCCCAGCACGGCGCGGACGTCAACGACGAACGCCCGTACGCCTGGTTCGTCTCCTACGCGAAGACCCCCGGCGACGACGGCGAGTCACCGGTCGCGGTGGCCGTCTTCGTCGACCCGTCGAACATGGACATCCCCCGCTCGGAGATCGCGGGCGGCAAGCTGGGCGCGCCGATCGCGAAGGCGGTCATGGAGGCGGTCCTGGAGCGCTGACCCCGTTCCATGTCCCCACCTACGCCTCCCGGGGCAGGGGGCCCTACGCCTCCCGGGGCAGGGGGCCCTACGCCTCCCAGGGCAGGGGTCCGCTGTGCACCACGTCGAGCCGTGACACGGCCCGGGTCAGTACGACGTACAGCCGGTGGAGGCCGCGCCGCTCGGCCGCCGCGATCGCGGCCGGTTCGACGGCGACGACATGGTCGTACTCCAGGCCCTTGGCGAGGGAGGCGGGCAGCACGGTCACGCGGGCGCCCAGCTCGTCGGGGCCCGCGCTCTCGATGCCGGCCGTGCGCAGGGCCGCGCGCAGCGGCTCGGTGTGCGCGTCGGCGGCGATGACGCCGATCGACCCCTCCCGGCCGAGCGCGCCCCGCACGACCTCGACCACGGCGGCCTCCACCTCGGTGGACTCCACCGCTGCGGACTTCCCACCGCGCACCTTCCGGACCCGCAACTCCCCGTCCGCGCGCATCGACCGGGCGGGCGGCACGTCCACGTCGAGGTGGGCGAGAAGCCGGTTGGCGAGCCCGACGATCGCCCTCGGCACGCGGAACCCGATGGTCAGCGGCGTCACCGTGGCGTCCGGCTTGCCGAGGTGGCCCAGCAGTTCGGCCCAGCTGCGGGCGGCCCAGGGAGTGGTGGCCTGCGCGAGGTCACCGAGGACGGTCAGCGAACCGAAGTCCGCGCGGCGCGCGATGGCCCGGCACTCCATCGGCGACAGGTCCTGCGCCTCGTCGACGACGATGTGCGCATAACCGGCCGGCCGTTCGAGAAGCCCCTCGATCTCGTCCATCAGGACCAGATCGGCGGAGCTCCACTTCACGGATTTCGCGGATCTCGCGGACTTGTACGAGCGTGGGGGCCTCGTCCACAGGATGTCCCGCTGCTCATCGGCCCCGAGAACACCGTCACCGGCGGCGGCGAGCGCGTCCGGATCGCCCAGCAGCCCCGCGAGCACCTCGTCCGCCCTGACCTTGGGCCAGACCTGGTCGACGAGGGCGCTCAGCGGGCGGGACCGGCCGATCTTCTGCACCCAGGTGTTGTTCCGCGGCCCGGACCGCCGCTCGGCCTGCTCCTGGACGGCCCGCACGACACGGCTCCGCACCCGCTCGCGCCCCACCGCGTACGACGGCTCCTCGGCCCGCACGCTCTCGACGATCCGCTCCAGCTCCTCCAACGGCAGCCGCCAGCGGTACGACCCGTCCGGCACCGCGAGCGCCTCGGCGGGTGCCCGGACGCGGGAGTACAGGGCGCGGCGCAGCACCTCGGCCATCCGGGCGTCGTGCTTGACGAGCGCGGCGGCCTCACTGTCCTCGGCGCGCACCGGATGCCGCCCGACCTCGTCGAGGACGGTGGACTGCCGTACGCCCGTCTCGCCGAGGGACGGCAGCACCTCGGCGATGTAGCGCAGGAAGGTGCGGTTGGGCCCGAGGATCAGCAGCCCGGAGCGCCGCACCCGCTGGGGGTGGGTGTAGAGGAGGTACGCGGCGCGGTGCAGGCCCACGGCGGTCTTGCCGGTGCCGGGCGCGCCCTGCACACAGAGGGAGGCGGCGAGTTCACCGCGTACGAGGTCGTCCTGCTCGGGCTGGATGGTGGCGGCGATGTCCCGCATGGGGCCGACGCGGGGCCGCTCGATCTCCCCGGCGACGATGCGGCTCGCGCCTTCCTCGGCCCCGCCGTCGGTCAGGTGCTCGTCCTCCATGCCGGTGAGGTCCGAGGAGTCCCCCTTGCTGCCTGGCGCCCACCCGAACCGGCGGCGGACGGCGACGCCCTGCGGGTCGCGGGCGCCGGCCTGGTAGAAGGCGCGGGAGACGGGCGCGCGCCAGTCGACGACGAGGGGTGGCGCGGAGGGGTGCTCGGTGATGCGAAGGCGCCCGATGTGATAGCGCTGCCCGCGGTGGTCCCCGGCCTGCGCCGCGTGGGTTCCGGCGGCGGCGAAGTCGAGGCGGCCGAAGAAGAGGGGCGCTTCGGGCAGCTCGCGGAGGGCCTTGGCGTGGCTGCGGAACTGGTAGCCGAGGACCTCCGCGTCGGCACCGGACGCGGAGACGTCGGCTCCTGCGACTACCCGCTCCTCGGCGCCGTCGGCCATCGCGGCGAGGGCGGTCCGGCAGGCGTCGTGGTAGCTGCGTTCGAGGCCGAGGGGTGACGTGTCCATACGGCCACGATAATGTAACCGAGTTAAATTTGATACCGAGGCATATTCGGAACCGGGTAACGTTCGTAACCGAGTAATGCCCCCGCCCCCTAGACTCACCACATGAGCGAAGAAGAGCCCCCCGAGCCGGGACTGCGCAGCCGCAAGAAGCAACAGCGCTACCGCACGATCTCGGAGACAGCGATCACCCTCTTCCTGGAGAAGGGCTTCGACAAGGTCTCGGTGGCCGAGGTGGCGGCCGCGGCGAACGTGTCCAAGCCGACCCTGTTCCGCTACTTCGCGTCCAAAGAGGACCTGGTCCTGCACCGCTTCGCCGACCACGAGGACGAGGCGGCCCGCGTGGTCGCCGCCCGCCCCGCCAAGCGCCCCGCGCTGGACGCGCTGCAACGCCACTTCCTGGACGGCCTCGAACGCCGCGACCCGGTCACCGGCCTCTGCGACAACCCCGCGGTCCTCGCCTTCCACCGCCTCCTCTACGGCACCCCGTCCCTGGTGGCCGGCATCCACGGCTACCAGAACCGTTCCGAACAGGCCCTGTCCGAGGCCCTGCTCACCGCCCACGGCGGCAATCCTCTGGAGTCCCGCCTCGCCGCCGGCCAGATCGTGGCCGTGCAGCGCGTCCTCGCGGAGGAGAACTGGCGCCGGATCACCACGGGCGAGACGGCGGACGAGGTCTGGCCGGACGCGGTGACCTCCGCGAACAGGGCGTTCAGCCAACTCCGCTCAGGCCTGACGCGCTGCGTGTGACGCGCTACGCCCGACCCTGCCTCCCCCAGGTCACCAGGTCACCAGATCACCGGGACACCAGGTCACCGGGTCACCGCCCCTCCACCAACACCGCGACCCCGTCCAACACCCGCTCAAGCCCGAACTCGAACTCCGTGTCGGACTCATCGGCCACGTCAAGCACCCCCGCCCCCAACAACCGCCGCAGCGCCGGAAACCGCCCGGGATCCAGCGAGGTCAACGCGTCGACCGTGCGGGCATACCGCCGCATGACCTCGTCCGGCGCGACGCCCTGCGCCCGCATCGCCACGTCGAGGTCGGCCATGAGCGAGACCTCGTTGCGGACGTAGCCGCCGACCAGCATCATCACGGAGATCTTCCGGCCCTCCTCCAGCCCACTGCCGTCGAGGACCTCCAGCCCCCGCTCCATCCACTCCAGGCCATGCGGCGTGGCGGGCGGTGAACTGATGGGAATCCGCAGCAGCCACAAGTTCCGCTGGAAGACCGCGCGCTGCTCCCGCGCCCACCATTCGAGCCCGGCCCGCCACCCGGCCGCGGACGCGGGCCGCCGCGGCGGGGCGCCGGAGGCGGCGTCCTGCATGAGGACGTACAGGTCGTCCTTGGCGGAGACGTAGCGGTAGAGGGACATGGTCGAGACGCCGAGTTCCTTGGCGACCCGCCCCATGGAGACCGCGTCGATGCCTTCGGCCGCCGCGACGCGGATGCCCGTGTCGACGATGCGTTCCAGGGTGAGCCCGGGCTTCGGCCCCTTCGAGGGCCGCTCCCGCAATCCCCAGGCCGTTTCGAGGCCGGCGGAGAGCCCCGTGTCCTCACCACTGCCGGCCACCATGCGCCCACCCTTTTCCCGCTCGCCCTCACCCGCTCTTGACGCACATGGTAGTTCTGCGTAAGCCTTACACAGTCACGCGTATGCTATACGCAATACGAGCGCGGCACCCGAGCAACCCGCACCCGAGCAACCCGCACCCGAGCATCCCGCACCAAGCAGCCCGCACCGAGCAGCACCGCATCCGAGGAGCACGCACCCATGCCCGGAGCACCCACGCCCCCCGCCATCCAGGCCACAGCCCTGCACAAGTCCTACGGCCCCGTCCCCGTCCTGCGCGGCATCGACCTGCACGTCCCGCGCGGCACCGTCTTCGCCCTGCTCGGTCCGAACGGCGCGGGCAAGACGACGACTGTCCGCATCCTCGCCACGCTCACCGAGCCAGACGCGGGGACCGCGCGCGTCGTGGGCCACGACATCCGCACGCACCGCCGCGAGGCGCGCCGGTCCCTGAGCCTGACCGGCCAGTTCGCGGCGGTCGACGAGAAGCAGACCGGCGCGGAGAACCTCCGCATGATGGCGCGGCTCGCGGGCCTGTCCCGCCCGGCGGCCCGGGCCCGCGCCGCCGGACTCCTCGCCCGTTTCGGCCTCGCGGACGCCGCCGACCGCCTGGTCGCCACGTACTCAGGAGGCATGCGCCGCCGCGTGGACCTGGCGGCGGGCCTGGTCCGGGACCCCGAGGTGATCTTCCTGGACGAGCCGACGACGGGCCTGGACCCGCGCAGCCGCAAGGAGATGTGGGACGTCGTCCGCGAACTGACGGCGCGCGGCACGACGGTCTTCCTCACCACGCAGTACCTGGAGGAGGCCGACCGGCTGGCCGACCGCGTCGCGGTCCTGCACGAGGGCCGCGTCGTCGCCGACGGCACGGCCGCCGCGCTCAAGTCACGCGTGGCGGGCCACCGCCTGGACGTCACGCTCACCACGCGGGAGGCGTATCTGCGCCTGACGAACAGAGCCGCGCACCACTCCCCCGGCACCCTCACCCTCGGCATCCCCACGGACGGCACCGCCACTCACGTACGCGCCCTGCTCGACGGACTCGACCCCCACCGCACGGAGATCGAACGCTTCGCCCTGCACACGGCGACGCTCGACGACGTCTTCCTGACCCTGACCCAGCCGAAGGACCCCGCCCATGCCCCTGCCCCCGCCCCCGCCCATGCCCATGCGCATGTCCCTGTTGACCACGCCCATCTCTGACGCCCTCACCATGACCGGCCGCTCACTGCGTCTGAGCCGCCGCAACACCGACGCGCTGATCACGGCCCTCGCCCTGCCGGTGATGCTGCTCCTGGTCTTCGTGTACTTCTTCGGCGGCGCGATCGACACGGGCACGCGGTACGTGACGTACGTCGTCCCCGGAGTGCTGCTCCTCTGCGCCGGTTTCGGCTCGTCGAACACGGCCGTCGCCGTGACCGAGGACCTCAAGGGCGGCATCATCGACCGGTTCCGTTCGATGGACATCGGCGGCACCCCGATCCTGATGGGCCACGTCCTCGCCTCCACGGCCCGCAACCTGATCGCGACGACGCTCGTCCTCGGCGTGGCCTTCGCCATCGGCTTCCGCCCGTCGGCGACCCTGCCGGGCTCACTGGCCGCGCTCGCCGTACTCCTCGCCTTCATCCTGGCCCTGTCCTGGCTCTCGGCGACGGTGGGCCTGCTGGCCGAGTCCCCGGAGGCGGCGGGCGGCTTCACGTTCTTCGTGAGCTTCCTGCCCTACCCCAGCAGCGCCTTCGTCCCCACCGACACGATGCCCGCCTGGCTCGCCGGCTTCGCCGACCACCAGCCGGTCACCCCGGTCATCGAATCCCTCCGCGGCCTCCTCCTCGACCGGCCGGTGGGCCACACCCCGTGGCTGGCGCTTGCCTGGTGCGCGGGCATTCTGGGGGTTTCGGTGGTCCTCTCGGGACCCCTCTTCGCCAGGCGCACGCGCTGGTAGGGCTGTTCAACTGTCCCGCGGTCGACCCTGGTCCGCTCGCGCCCAGTTCCTCAGCGCCTCCGTGATCTGGTGATGGCTCGGAACCTCCTCCAGCCCCAAGGCGGTCCGGGCGTGGGTGAGGACGCCCTCGATCTTCCGTCCCGCGCGGAAGAGCGGCCACCGGAGGAACGCCGGTTTCGTATCCAGCGTGAGTGCGGTGCGGATGACGTCGGTGAACACCGACTGCGCTCTCTTGTAGTCGAGGAGACGAGGAAGGTCGTGCTCCCATCCTCGGGAACTTCCCGGCCTCGCTTCCTCGACGGCGTCGCGCCAGCGCCGCTTCACCTCCTCTTCCTGATCCGGCCGGTATCGCATCAAGTAGAGGTGCGTGGCCAGGTCATAGAGAGGGTCTCCCACCATGGCCAACTCCCAGTCGATGGCCCATAGCCGCTCACCGGGATCGACGATGAAGTTCTCTCTGTGCAGATCACCGTGGAGCAGCGCGAACGGTCTCGGGGTCAGGACCGAGACGCTCTCCCGCAGCTTCCCGAAACACTTGCGATCGATCCCGAGCGAGTGGAAGAGTTCCCCGAACCGATGCTCGTTCCGCAGATAGACCTGTTCCTCGGTGAAGCAGATCAGCCGGGCCAGGAATGCCGTGGTGTCGCCGTCAGGCGGCCGGTCCTTCGGGACGCACCTGCGTTTCACCAGGAGCTTGTCCACGTCGACCCGGACAAGCTCCTGGAAGAGTTCGACGATCTGGGCGATCAGCGTCTCGGGGATGGGGTCGGCGAACCTGTGGCGCGAGCCGACAGTCCGTCCCTCGATGAATCTCTGCAGACCGAAATCGCCGACATCGATGACGTCCGGAATCCGGGTGATGTGCCCGGCCAGGGCCCGCACCAGCTCCTCTTCCGACCAGAAGCAGCGCCGGTCGAACCAGAGCAGGTCCTTGCGTGGCTCCCGGCACTTCCACCGGACCTGGCCCAAGCCCTCCGATTCACCCGGCAGCGGGAATACATAGGTCTCGTGGTGGTAACCCTTGAGCGGTCCGACGAGACCCCGCTCACTGCCACTCACCCGAGCGGCACGCTCCCGGGCCGCAGAAGTCGCTTCGGATGACATTGCTGTTCTTTCAGCCTGGGACGCCTCGGAGTGATCCGCTGTGAGGACAGAGTGGAGCAGGCTACTCCTGCGCCGGTGAGCCTTACGCCCGTTGTCACTCGAGTGACAGGAATCACGCCACCCACGAGCTAATCCGCGCTCGCCCGTACGAAGACGAGGACACGCCTCACGGTCCGGCCCCTGTCACCGGCGGCTGGCCGAACAACGAGTCGTGGGCCACACTTGCTGAGATGACTTCCCAGAGGCCCTCAGACGGCGGCTCTCCCGACCGGGACGTCCTGCCCGGCCTCGTGGCCTCGGCCGCCGCGCTGCTCTTCGATTTCGACGGACCGGTCACCCGCTTCTTCCACCACTACAAGACGGCACCGATCGCCCGGGAGATCAAGGCCCTGCTGCTGAAGCGCGGTGTGCCGCTGTCCGCCGCCGTTCAGGCCGCACAGGACTCACACGGCCTTCTCCATCTCCTCAGAAGCGGTGTGTTCACGCAGGACGAGCCGGGCCCCGAGGATCAGGAGACGCTGGAACTGGCCGAGGGAATCGTGACGCACCACGAATACCGCGCGGCTCTCGGGGCCGTCCCGGACGAGCACGTCGAGGCCTTGGTCGCGGAGCTGTCCCGGCTGGGCAAACGCCTGGCGATCGTCAGCAACAACGCCGAGGGACCCGTTCGGGCATACCTCGAACGCGTCGGCCTGGCCAAGGAGTTCGAGGTCGTATTCGGGCGCGATCCGCACGAGCTGCGCCGCATGAAACCCGATCCACACCGCGTGGAGGCCGCCGTGCACCACCTGGACCTCAAAGCGGCGGACTGTCTTCTCGTAGGGGACCAGCTCACCGACCTCGAAGCAGCCCACGCCGCAGGGACGCCCTTTCTCGGATATGCCAGGAGCGAGGGCATAGCCGACACGATGCGACGGGCAGGCGCAGCCTGGGCCTGCGCCTCGCTGCTCCCCCTTCTTGAGGCGGCAGCCGGTCTGCCAACCCCAACAGCCCGCTAGCTACCCGGTGTTGCCTGCGCCATGATGGTGCGCCACTACTGGGGAGGGGTCGGTTTGCCCACACGCGGTCCGGATGGGCACAGCAGGTCGTCGGCGCTGGACGCGTTACGGACACGGCTCTCGGACATGAGGTCGGCGTTCATCAAATGGCTGCTCGCTCTCGTGGCGGCACTGGGTGTGGCGGCACAACTGATCGCCCCTCTGGGCGACGCCTTGGGGGGGCAGCAGTTCCTCGGCGGCTCGTTCGCCGCGGTCGTCGCCCTCATACTCTTCGACGCGATCAGCGGCGGCGCGGACCGGGAAGTGTCGGGCGTCGATGTGTTCGGCACTCTGCGCGAACTCAGCGCTCCGGCCAAGGAGGCGTTCGAAGCGCGGCATGTACGGGTCTATTTCGCGGGCTTCACGATGGAGACGCTGTACGGAACCATCAGGGACCTGCTCATGGAAGTCGCCGACGGTTCGCTGGCACCGAAGCGCATCACGCTCCGCATCATCGTCGCCCACCTGAACTCGCCCATGAATCTGCCCGGTGCGCTGACTCCGGCGCGGGACGGCAGCGACACGGTCACATTCGCCGACTCGACCGTGAACCGCGAGCGAATGCGCAACGACTACACACTCAAGTACTGGGAGGAACTCCGGAGGCTGCTGGACCGCGCCCAGCGCAGCAACCCGAGCCTCATCATCGAGTGCGAGGTGCGCGAATCACCTCACGGCCCCCAGTCGAAGCTATACATCTTCAATGAGGAGAGGGCCGTCTACGGAACGTACGGGATCAGAAGAGGCAGCTTCGAGAGGAACAACCAGGAGTACGAGATCCTGGACGCGGAAGGGTTCGGCATCAGGCACGGCGACGCCAGATACCTGAGCTGGAGCAGCCGCTCCCGTACGGAGTCGACGCGGCAGATCGCCGATTACCACATGGAGTGGTTCCAGAATCTCTGGGACGTCCTGGACCAGGTCAAACCGGCGGCACCCGTGATTCATCATCCGGTCTGGGAGCCACCGCCCGGCCCAGGCGGCTCGTCTCTTTGAATCCGGCACAAGTGCCCTACGGGGCCTTCGCGGCTCCTGCGGCGTACACAGCTCTCAGTACCGGCTCCAAGGACGAGACCAGATGCCGGGCACCCGCGTCCCGCAGCAGCCCCGCCTTGCGTTCGTTGCGCGCGTAGCCCAGGAAGCCCACCCCCGCCCGCCGGGCCGCCGTGTAGTCGGTGGGGGCATCGCCGATCATCAAGGTGATCTTCGGATCGGCGCCCATGACGCTCAGGGCGCGCAGCACGCAGTGCGGGTCGGGCTTGAGCAGCCGCAAGTCCTGGGTGCGGCCGTAGATGTGCGGGGCGAAGCACTCCAGGAGGCCGCGGGAGGCGAGGTAGCTGCTGACGGCGCGCGGGGAGTTGTTGGTGGTGACGGCCAGCCGGGCGCCGACCGCCGACCAGGTGCGGATCAGCGGGTCGACGTACGCCGTGGGCCAGGCGGACGCCACGGCGTTCAGCTCCTGCTGGGTGAGCCGCTCCTCCAGCTCTTCGACCAGGTCGCTCCGGGGGCGTCGCCGGTCGACGGCGCGCAGCACGACGTACGGGTCGGGCTCCTGCCGCTCTTCCGCGGTGAGCAGTCCGCGCAGGCCCCGTCCCTCCAGACCCCGGACCTGGTCCTTCGCCACCTCCGCGGCCGAGAGCCCGGCGAAGAGGCGGCAGATGGGGCCGTCGAAGTCGAAGAGGACGAAACGAACGGGGCCGATCAGATCTCGGAGCATCCGAGTCTCTCCTCCGATCGCTGAGGCTCTCGCCGCTTCAGATGTCGTCGAATCAGGGGTCACCTAAGAGAGTGTCAGGTCCGTGGTGATGGTTTCCCAGAGTGCGTCGAACCACTTCTGTGACTCGTCGACGAACAGGGCGTCGCGCGAGACCTCCGCCGCCTTGCCGAAGGAGAAGAGCGGCGCCTTGATGCCCAGCGCGTCATAGAGGTGCACGTTGTCGCTGTCGCCGTCATCACTGAGCTCCAGTTGCTGGGGCACCAGCGTGTAGTACGCGAGCAACGCCTCGCCACCATTCAGCAGATACAGCTTGACCGGCGTGGTGAACGGCAGCGCGCGGAACTGTACCGACACGTCGATGCCGTGTGAGGCCCGCAGCGCGCGCAGGTTGTGGCGCAGCACCTGGCCCTGCGCGTTCCGCTGGGCGAGCCAGCGCTGGTGGAGGCGGTGCCGGCTCTCCGCGTCGCCCTTGATCGGCACCGGGAAGGCCAGCTGTATGTCGCTGCTCGGCAGCAGGATGCGCACCTTGATCGAATCGGGGCGGATGCGGCCCTCGTGGATCAGGCGCACCGGCTCGCCGAGGGCGATCATCAGCGTCTCGGCGGTGTACGACACCACGTCGATCCGCACGTCCGGCTCCGCGAACGCCGCGGCGAGGCGGGGTGCGAGGGCGACCATGGAGGGCTGGGGACCCTGGCTCGCGGGGGCCGGGCCCGCATCGGCGACGCGGGGTGGGCTGCCCTTGCTGACGTTGGACAGGAGGCCTTCGCTCTGGAGCTTCTTCATCGCCTGCCGCACGGCCCCGCGCTCCACACCGAACTCCTCGGCCAGCTCGGCCTGGGTCGGCAGACGGTCCCCCGCTTTGAGCAGGCCCGCCCGGATGCGGTCACGGAGGGTGTCGGCGATGTCCTGGGGTGAGAGCTTTCTGCTGCCGTTCACTGCAACGTTCTCCTGGGTCACGACCAAAAGATACAACTGACCACCATCTCGGGGCAGTTGACTGGAGTTGTTTATTCCGTCCGGCCAAGTGGGGACAACCCAAGCAGAGTTGGTTGCCAACTTGCTCAAGATGGCAGAAGGGGGAACCACCATGCCCGTCATAGCCCTCCTCGCAGCCGTGGTCGCGGTCACCGTCGAGCAGCTCGTGCAGTGGAAGTACGGCCCGATGGGCATCGCCGGTCTCCTCCTGCTGACCATCGGCGTCAAGGCGAAGAGCCCCACGTGCAGCTCCATCGGCGCCGCCGTCCTCGCCCTGATGGTGACGGGGCCGGCGCTCTGACCGGCCGGCGGCGGGCGTCCCTGATCAGCCCGCCGCCAGCTCCAGGTCCCGGCTGATCGTGTTCCACAGGGCGTTGAACCACAGGTGGGACTGTTCCACGAACGTCGTGTCCCGCAGGTCGTCCCCCTCCTTGAACGGGAAGAGCATCGACTGCGTGCCCTGCGCGTCGTACATCTCCAGGGACTCCTGACCGATCTCCTCGTCCCGCTTGGCGAGCGTGTAGTACGCGAAGAGCGCCTCCGCGCCATTGATCAGATACAGCTTCACCGGCGGCGTGAACGGCAGCGCGCGGAACCGCACCGACACGTCGATGCCGTGCGAGGCCCGCAGCGCCAGGAGGTTGTGGCGCAGCACCTGCCCCTGCGCGTTGCGCTGGTCGAGCCAGCGGCGGTGGATCCGGCCGCCCTCGTCGTCCCCGCTGTCGACCGGGATGGGGAAGGCCAGGTCGATGTCGCGGCTCGGCAGCAGCACCCGGACGTCGACCTTGGCCGGTTTGCGCTGTCCGGCGTGGATCTGCCGGAGCGGTTCGCCGATCGCCATGGTGAGCGAGACGGAGGTCAGACAGAGCGCGTCTATCTCCACGTGGGGGGCCTCGAAGGCCGCCGCGACGCGGGGCGCGAGGCCGACCGTCGTGGGCTGCGGGCGCGCCGAGGCGACCGTGTCGAGCGCGCGCTCCGGGGCTTCCGCGACCGTGGCGGGGCTGCCCTTGGACACGTTGGACAGGAGGTGCTCACGGTGCAGGATGCGCAGCGCCTCGCGCACGGCTCCGCGCTCCACACCGAACTCGTCGGCCAGCTCGGCCTGCGTGGGCATGCGCTGACCAGGTCGCAGCGATCCGGACCTGATCCGGTCGCGCAGCGCGTCGGCCACCTCTCGGTGTGAACGCCGCCTCTTGCTCCCGTTGACGGGTGCGTGTTCCGTGCTCACAACCAAACAGTACAACTTCGCGCCATCTTACGGGAGTTGCAGGAAAGGTGGTTATGAGTCGTCTCCTGGCGGAGATAAGTCAGTTGAAGTTGGTAGCCAACTTTGGCGACATGGTCAGACCCCTCCGGGGTTGGCCACCAGCCATCGGCAGCCGCGGCGAAGTTCGCTCCCGGGACAGCCAGTTGGTCACCGGCCCAACGGGGTCCGCCGCCCCGATCCCGAAGGAGGAACGTCATGCCGCTCATCGCCATCGTCGTCGCCGCCCTCGCCATCGGTTTCGAACAGCTCATCCAGTGGAAGTACGGTCCACTGGGCATCGTCGCCTTCGTCCTGCTGACCGTGGGGATCAAGGCCAAGAACAACAAGATCAGCGGGGTCGGGGCAGCGCTGCTCGTCCTGCTCCTCGCACAGTCGGGCTGACGGCCCGGCTGGACGGATCCGACTGACCGGGCTCCCATCCGGAGGGGAGCCGGGAGTCCGGTCAGCCGTCGGAAAACCGAGCCCCGGCTCCCGGCTACGGGGGGCCGGGGCTCACACACGCCCCATGGGCCTGCCTCAGGACCTCCCCCTGCTCCTCAAGAGCTTGGGAGAGGGTCCGGCAGCGACTGCGGGAGCGGGGCGGCGCCGCGACCGCACTCCATTTACGCACCGGCTTACCCACCGGCCGCCCCACCCGCGTCACACCAGCAGGTCGTCCACCTGTGCCTCGCCCTCCCGGTACCGCCGGGCGATCTCCGCGCTGCAGTCGTCCGCCGTGCGCTGCAGCGACTGCCGGCGACGCGAGACCTGTTCTTCGTACCGGACCAGGCGCCCCATGGCCGTGTGCAGCTCCTCGTCCGTGCGGGCGGCGAGGTCGGAGAGCTGCACCTCGGCGAGCATCTCCGTGGCCAGGAGGCGGTACTCCTCGCTGTGCGGGGTGCCGAGCGTGACGTGCCGGGCCGAGGAGCGGTGCCGGGCCGGTGCGTCCGCGAGGATCTCCGAGAGCCGGTCGACGACGGGCGCGTGCGGCGTGGGCGCCAGCGGGACCCGACGGCGCGCGATCTCGGCCCGCAGGATGTCGATGCGCCCCTGCAGAAGCCGCCGCACATAGCTGAGGTCGGCCTCGTCCTGCTGCGCCGCCCGCCGCAGCTCCCGCAGCTCGGGCAGGCGCCGGGCGACCAGATCGTGCCCGGCCACGTCGGGCAGCAGCGGGCTTTTCGTGCGCTGTGTCGGCGGACGCGCGACCGGCGTGCGCCGCGGCGAGATGTGGCCGGGCGGCTGCCCCGTACTTGGTGTGCTCATATGCCTCTACCCGTCCCCTCGACCGGCCTACGCGGTACACCGCGTGTGAGCATGGTGCCACTGCCAGTGGCCGCTATGTGAATGAGTGCCCGGAATCCGCCCCAGATGGGGGGATCGGGAGCATCCGAGAGGCCGCGCCCGAACGCCCGCACGGCACGGCATGATGGCCGTATGCGAGCAGTGGTGCAGAGGGTCGACGGCGCGAGCGTGGTCGTCGACGGCGAGGACGGCCCCGAGACGGTGGGCGAGATCAGCGGCGAGGGACTGTGCGTCCTGGTGGGCGTCACCCACGACGACACCAAGGAGAAGGCGGCCCAACTGGCCCGCAAGCTCTGGACGTTGCGCATGCTGGCCGACGAGAAGTCGTGCAGCGACATCGACGCGCCGCTGCTGGTCATCAGCCAGTTCACGCTCTACGGAGACGCCCGCAAGGGCCGCCGCCCCACCTGGAACGCGGCCGCCCCCGGCGATGTCGCCGAGCCCCTGGTCGACGAGGTGGTCGCCCAGCTGCGCTCCCTGGGCGCGACGGTGGCGACGGGCCGCTTCGGGGCGCGGATGAGGGTGGGGCTGACGAACGACGGCCCGTTCACGGTGCTGCTGGACATGTGACCGCGGGGCGCGCCCCTATGGCTCGACGACCACTTCCTGGGCCGCGGCGATGTCCCCGGCGACAAGCTCCGCGTCCACCGGCACGTTCCGCTTGATGAGAGCCAGCGCGATCGGCCCCAGTTCGTGATGGCGTACGGCCGTCGTCACGAACCCCAGCTTCCGTCCCTCGGCCCCGTCAGCGGCGAGGTGCAGCGGAGTCCCCGCCACCGGCAGATGGACCTCGCTCCCGTCCAGGTGGAGGAAGACGAGGCGGCGCGGCGGCTTCCCCAGGTTGTGGACGCGGGCGACGGTCTCCTGCCCGCGGTAGCAGCCCTTCTGCAGATGCACCGCCGTGCCGATCCAGCCCAGCTCGTGGGGGATCGTGCGGTGGTCGGTCTCGAAGCCGAGGCGCGGCCGGTGGGACTCGACCCGCAGCGCCTCGTACGCGAGGAGCCCGGCCGCGGGGCCGTGCCCGGCGGCGTACGACTCCAGGTCCGCGCGCGGCAGGAACAGGTCGCGGCCGTGTGCCGTCTCGCGTACGACGACGCCCTCGGGGACCGCGGCGATCGAACCGGCCGGCAGATGGACGACGGCGAAGTCGTCGGTCCGGTCGGCCACTTCGACGCGGTAGAAGAACTTCATGCTCTCCAGGTACGCGATGAGCGCGTCCTGCGTGCCGGGCTCGACGTGCGCCCAGACGGTGTCGCCGTCGTCCACGATATAGAGCGCGTGTTCGATGTGGCCGTTGGCGGAGAGGATCAGCGCTTCGGTGGCCTGGCCGGCCGGCAGCTCGCTGACGTGCTGGGTGAGCAGCAGATGCAGCCAGCTCAGCCGGTCGGATCCGGTGACGGTGACCACACCGCGGTGTGAGAGGTCGACGAAACCGGCGCCGTCGGCGAGGGCACGCTGCTCGCGGAACAGTTCGCCGTAGTGCGCGGCGACGCCTTCGTCCACGCCCTCGGCGGGGACGGCGCCGGGCAGGGACAACAAGGGGCTCTTCATGTTCACAAAGAGTACGACCAGCGGGGCGCGGCTTTTATTTCTGGCCGGGCTTCTCTTCCCGGGAGCACTTCCCGCACTGCCCGAAGATCGCGAAGTGCTTCAGGTCAGTGTCGAAGCCGAAGGTCTCCCGCAGCTTGGCGGTGAACTCCGCGGCGATCTCCGTGTCGGCCTCGATGACGCCCGTGCAGTCCCGGCAGACCAGGTGGATGTGGTGGTGCCGGTCCGCCAGGTGGTACGTCGGCGCGCCGTGCCCGAGGTGGGCGTGCGAGACGAGGCCCAGCTCCTCCAGGAGCTCCAGCGTGCGGTAGACCGTGGAGATGTTGACCCCCGACGCCGTCCTGCGCACTTCGCAGAGGATGCCGTCGGGGGTCGCGTGCTCAAGGGTGTCGACGGCTTCGAGGACAAGCTGGCGTTGCGGCGTCAGCCGGTAGCCGCGCTGCCGCAGGTCGCTCTTCCAGTCGGAGTCGGTACTCGCCACACCGTGAAGTCTAGGTCTACTTGAAGAAAGCGATGCCGTCGTCGGGCAGATCGCCGAGATTGCGCGCCATGTCGGCGACCTCCTCGGGCGTGACGACCTTCTTCAGCTGCGCCGACATGTAGGGGCGCAGCGGCACCTCGGGGGTCTGCTTCTCGCCGACCCACATCAGGTCGCCCTTCACATAGCCGTAGAGCCGCTTGCCGCCGGTGTAGGGGCCGGAGGCCGCGGTGCGCGCGACGGCGTCCGTGACCAGGTCGATCTGGGGCTTCTTGTCGGCCAGCTCGCCGTACCAGACCTCGACGACGCCGTCGTCGCGGACCATCACGACCTCGACCTTGCGGTCCTTGTCGATGCGCCAGAAGCCGGACTCGGACTCCAGCGGCTTGACCTTGTTGCCCTCGGAGTCGAGCGCCCAGGTGTACGAGCGGTACTCGATGAAGTCCCGCCCGTCATGCGTGAAGGAGACCTCCTGGCCGAAGTTCGCCTTCTCGGCGCCGGGGAAGTCGGTGACGCCCGCGCCCGCCCAGTTGCCGAGGAGGAAGGCGAGGGGGAGGAGGTCGGGGTTCAGGTCGGACGGAATCTCGATCATGGGAAGCTCAGGCGATCTGTGGAGGTCGGGAGGTGGCGGTCGTCAGCGCTGGCCCTGGTACAGCTTCTTCACGGCGAGCCCGGTGAAGGCGAGGACGCCGACGCAGACGAGAACGAGCAGGGCGGAGAAGAAGGCCTCAAGCACGGGGTGCTCCTCGGTGAGCTGGTGGGGCAGGTATCAGAGCCGGTCCCACTGTAGTCGGGCGGCGCCCGTCCCTCTCTGTGAGGGGCCTTACGATGCGGCCATGGCGAAGAAGCTCGTGATCAAGGTGACCGCCGGGGCCGACGCCCCTGAGCGCTGCTCGCAGGCCTTTACGGTGGCGGCCGTGGCCGTGGCCAGCGGGGTGGAGGTGTCGCTCTGGCTGACCGGTGAGTCGTCGTGGTTCGCGCTTCCGGGCCGCGCGGCCGAGTTCGATCTCCCGCACGCGGCGCCGCTGCCGGATCTGATCGACTCGATCATGTCGGCGGGCCGGATCACGCTGTGCACGCAGTGCGCGGCGCGGCGCGACATCACGGAGGAGGACGTCATCGCGGGCGTACGGATCGCGGGGGCGCAGGTCTTCGTCCAGGAGGCGACGACGGACGGCGTCCAGGCGCTCGTGTACTGACCGCCGGTCTACCGACGGTGCCGCTTGCCGTCCAGCTCGTCCCACCACTCGTCGGACTTGGGGTCGCCCGAGGGATCGTCCCACCAGCGGTCCTCGGGCCCGCGCCGGTTGGCGACCATGGCGGCGACCGGTGGGATCACCATCGCCACCACGCACATGCCGACGGCGACGGGGACGGACCAGAGCCGCACGACGCCCCACGCCAGGACGAACAGGGCGACGCACGTGCCCATCATGACGAAATAAGCATGGCGCCGTCGCGCGTACATACGTCCAGCGTAGGCCCGGACGAGCCGAAGGGCCGCACCCCGTTCCAGTGGCGTCCAACCCCCTGGGGTGCGGCCCTTCGGCCGTTCACGGCGCGGTAAGGACCCGATCGCGGTCAGACCGCGATCGCGACCTCCGCGAGGCCGCCCGTCTGCGCGACGACCGTGCGGTCGGCCGTTCCGCCGGGGATCAGCGCCCGGACGGTCCACGTGCCCTCGGCGGCGTAGAAACGGAACTGACCGGTCGCCGAGGTCGGGACCTCGGCGGTGAACTCGCCGGTCGAGTCGAGCAGGCGCACGTAACCGGTGACGGGCTCGCCGTCGCGGGTCACCTGGCCCTGGATCGTGGTCTCACCGGGCTTGACCGTCGAAGCGTCGGGGCCGCCGGCCTTTGCTCCACACATGTGTACTCCTGAGGGGGAAGGGAGGTCGGGGTGTCTTACTTGAGCGGGGTGTCCTACTTGTTGGCGCCGAGCTCGATCGGCACGCCGACGAGCGAGCCGTACTCGGTCCAGGAGCCGTCGTAGTTCTTGACGTTGGTCTGGCCGAGCAGCTCGTGCAGGACGAACCAGGTCAGGGCGGAGCGCTCACCGATGCGGCAGTACGCGATGGTGTCCTTGGAGAGGTCGACCTGCTCGTCCTCGTAGAGGGCCTTGAGCTCGTCGTCCGACTTGAAGGTGCCGTCGTCGTTGGCGTTCTTCGACCACGGGATGTTGCGGGCGCTCGGCACGTGGCCGGGGCGCTGCGACTGCTCCTGCGGGAGGTGGGCCGGGGCGAGCAGCTTGCCGCTGAACTCGTCGGGCGAGCGCACGTCGACCAGGTTCTGCGCGCCGATGGCCGCCACGACGTCGTCGCGGAAGGCGCGGATCGAGGTGTCCTGGGGCTTGGCCTTGTACGCGGTGGCGGGACGGCTGGGCACCTCGGCGCCGTCGACCAGGTCGCGGGAGTCCAGCTCCCACTTCTTGCGGCCGCCGTCGAGGAGCTTCACGTCCTGGTGGCCGTAGAGCTTGAAGTACCAGAAGGCGTACGACGCGAACCAGTTGTTGTTGCCGCCGTAGAGGACGACGGTGGAGTCGTTCGCGATGCCCTTCGCCGACAGGAGCTTCTCGAAGCCCTCCTGGTCGATGAAGTCACGGCGGACCGGGTCCTGGAGGTCCTTGGTCCAGTCGATCCGGATCGCGTTCTTGATGTGGTTCTTGTCGTACGCGGAGGTGTCCTCGTCGACCTCGACGATGACGACCTTCGGGTCCTCGATGTGGGCCTCGACCCAGTCGGCGTCTACCAGGACGTCGCTGCGGCTCATAGTTCTCTCCTCCGGGGCAGTTACGGCGGTGCGGCGGTGCGAGGGGACGTGCGGGTACGGCTGCGGCGCGCGGGGAGGCGCGGCGTACGTGGCACGGGGTGGCCCTGACCGAAGTCGTCAACGGGCCGGGGGAATACGGGAGTCCGAGCTCCCGCTAGAAGGTGCGACAGAGCATGGCGGCGACGCGGCACAGGTCTACTGCCCGCCGCTTCGTGAGGTCCGCCTGTCGGTTCATGGGGTCGATCGTAGGGATGCGGAGGCGGCTGTGTCACCGGTGCTCCGCATGGTGAGACTCGATCGTCCACGATATGAGAATGGTTGAAGCCCGCAGCCGCCCCGGTGGGGCCGCGGGCCCGCTGTCGCCCCCGTCACATCCGCCCGCCGGACGGCTCCGTCTCGCACTTCGGACGGCAGCCGCTCCCCGGCAGGACTCAGCCGGTCAGGCTCACGTTCGAGCCCGTCACCGACATGTCCACGCCGTCCGTGGCCACCTCGACCTTCTCCAGCTCGATCCCGGCCGGCAGGTCGTCGATCTTCTGCTCGAAGTCGGTGACGTCGCGGACCATGCCCTCGGGCAGCGGGATGGAGACGCCGAGCACGTCCAGCTTCTTCGGGATCTCGTCGGCGTGGACCACGATGTTGTCGCCCTCGACCCGGACCGAGCTGAGTACGTGGACGGGCTTGGGCAGCTTCGCGCCGCCCTTGCTGACCTCGACCTCGACCTCGATCTTGCCGTTGCCGCCGTCGGAGAGGCCGACGACCTTGCCGGTGGCGCCGAGCGGCAGCTCGACGGGCTCGGACTTGCCCGCCTTCAGGAGCTCGTCATACGTGATGTGCGCGGTGCCCGTGGCGGTCGCGGCGGTCGCGGAGCTGTAGTCGCCGGAGAACTTCACGCCCTTCATGTGGGCCTTCAGATCGGCGATGCGGACCGAGTCGGAGCTGGACTTGGCGTCGTAGTCCTTGATGCCGACCTCCACGTCGTCGAGCTCGCCGCCCGCGACCTGGGTCAGGAAGGGGAACCCCTTGATGGAGACGTCGGGAGCCTCGCTCAGCCCCTCGTTGGTGCGCAGCTTCTCCGCCGCCTCGTCCTCGGCGAAGTTCACGGCGAGCCGGTCGGCCGCCACGAACAGACCCCCGAGGATCACGACGACGACCAGAAGTATTCGTACGGCGCGCTTGCTCATGTCCGGTGTTCCCCCACCCTGATCCCCCGCCTCTACTGTCCTTGCCGCGAGCCTAAAGGACAGGTCCCCGGCCATTGGGCCCGGCCGGGGACCTGTCGATCAGCTGTGACGATCGCGTACGAGGGCGGTGGTCAGCCGATGGCGCGCCCCAGGAGGTAGACGGCCGGCGCGGCGGCGGCCAGCGGCAGCGCGACGCCCGCCGTCATGTGCACGAAGCGGGACGGGTAGTCGTAGCTGGCCACGCGGTGTCCGATCAGCGCGCAGACGCCGGCGCCGAGGGCCAGCAGCGCGCCCTTGTTCCCCAGGTCCGTCATGCCGCCGACGGCGACCCCGGCCCCGGCCGCCGCGAGCAGCGCGACGACGACGGAGGCGGGCGTCGGCAGCGGCAGCGCGCGGGCGAGGACCGCGACGGCGACGGCGATGCCGCCCACGGTGACGGCGTCGGACGCGGCCGCGAGGTGTCCGGCGGCGATGATCGCGAGCGCGGCGGAGGTGACGGTGGCCATGAGCCCGTACATCCGCTCGTCGGCCCCGGCGCGGCTGCGCAGCTGCAGGACGAGCACCAGCAGCACCCACACGCCGAGGGTGCCGAGGATCGCGGCGGGAGCGTTCTGCCTGCCCACGGCGAGGAGCGCGGCGTCGGCGGCGACACCGCCGAGGAAGGCGAGCGCGATGCCCTGCCGCGCGGGCCACATCCCGTTGAGCCGGAACCATCCGGCCGCGGTCACCGCCTGGAGGATCACCAGCGGTACGAGAAGCGCGTACTGCCCGGCGGCGGCGCCCGCGGCGAGCAGCAGTCCGAGGACCGCGGTCAGGGCCGCGGGCTGCATCCCCGGCTCTATGACGGGCGACCGGCCCTCGGCACGGGCGCGCTGGGCGTCGGTGACGCGGGCGTTGCCGGTGGTGGTGGCGGGGCCGTAGGTGGACTCCTCGGCGTCTCCCGCACCGGCCGCCGGGGGAGCCTGCTGCTCACCCTGCATAGGCAGATACGCCGTCTCCGTCGCGTCCACCGCCACGGCGGGCGGCTGCGCCTGCGTCTCCCAGGTCTGCCCCTCCCACTGCTGGGCGTACTGATTCTGGGCGTACTGCTGCTGGGCGTACTGATTCTGCGCGTACTGGTCCTGGCCGTACTGGTCCTGGCCGTACTGGCCCTGGGTGTACTGGCCCTGGGCGTGCCGCTGCTGGGCGTACTGCTGCGGGCCCGGGTAGGGCTGGGCGTACTGCTGCTGCGGGTCCGCGTACGGCTGCTGGGCGGCGTACTGCTGCTGATCCGGATACGGCTGCTGCTGGGCGTACTGCTGCTGATCCGGGTACGGGGCCTCGGGGTACTGGGCGCCGGGGTGCTGCTGCCCGGAGTCGGAGTACGGGTCGTACCCCTCGTACCCCTCGTACGGCTGATTGGACATGGCGCTCATCCTCCTGCGAACGGCGGGAGCACCTCGACCGTGCCGCCCTCGGCCAGCCGTACGGTCTCATGCCCTCGGGTCCCGACGGGGTCGCCGTCGATCAGGAAGGAGCATCGCTGAAGCACCCGGACCAGTTCCCCGGGGTGCCGCTCGCGGGCGGCGTCCAGCGCCTCGGCGAGCGTCACCGCCGCGTACGGCTCCTCGGCGACGCCCGCGGCCGCCTTGGCAGCGGCCCAGTAACGAATGGTGCCGTTCACCATGCGACCTCTCCTCTCAGTCGGCGGTTGCCGACGTCCATGATGCCGTGGCCCACGCCGCGATCCGCCCGACCAGCTCGTCGGAGGCCGCGTGCTCCGCGTGCCCCATGCCCTCCTCCAGCCACAGATCGGCGCCGTCCGGCGCGGCGGCGGCCAGTGTCCTCGGGTGGTCGACGGGGAAGTACGGGTCCCGGGTGCCGTGCACGACGAGCAGCGGCGTCCCGCCGATGAGGGGCACGGACTCCACCGGGGAGAGCGGCACGGGGTCCCACTCGTGCGGGTGGATTCGCGTGCGGAGCCCGAAGCGGCCGACGACACGCCCGGCGGGCCGCGTGATGACCCAGTGCAGCCGCCGCATCGGCGCGGTCCCCCGGTAGTACCAACGCGCCGGGGCGCTGACCGCGACCACCGCGTCGGCCCGCGCTTCCGTGCGCCCCCGGTGCGACGCGGCATGCCGCAGGACGACCGAACCGCCCATCGAGAAGCCGACGGTCACCACGCGCGCGTGGCCGAGCGAGCGAGCCCACTCCACAGCCGCCGCCAGGTCGAGCACCTCGCGGTCGCCCACCGTGGAGTGCCCGCCGGAGGCCCCGTGCCCCCGGAAGGAGAAGGTGATCACGGCCGCACGCTGGGCGAAGACGCCCGCGACGCGGCGCACGTGAGGCCGCGCGAGGTCGCCGCTGAAGCCGTGCGCGACCACGATCGCGACGCCGCCACCCGGCCCGGGACCGGGGTCGTACGCCGCGTCGATGGCGACCCCGTCCTGTGTACGGAGCGTTGCGCGACGCCGAACGTGAGGCTGCTCGCGAGTGATCGGCTGCACAGAAGATCGCGCCGCTTGACCTGCCGGACCGGAACTCATGTGAGCTATTGTGCTGGGCAGAGGATCCGGGCAGCGACGCCCCCGGGTCCTTTTGTGCTTTCAGGCACGCCGTGCACGACGGCGCGCAGGGCCGCGGGCGCGGGCCCCGAGAACGCAGCAGTGAAAACGGCGCCGACGACGCCAACGCAGCAAGACGTACGAAGCAGTGCCGTAAACGTCCTCGCAGGGACCGAGGAGGAACCGACGTTATGGGCGAGCGAAACGTGCACGACCGCAGGACGACCCGAGCAGGTGAGGGGCGATGAGTTCTCTGCTGCTCCTGACCAATGCCCTCCAGCCGTCGACGGAGGTGCTCCCTGCCCTCGGCCTGCTCCTTCACAACGTGCGCGTCGCCCCGGCGGAGGGGCCCGCTCTCGTCGACACCCCCGGTGCCGACGTCATCCTCGTCGACGGGCGCCGCGACCTTCCGCAGGTGCGCAGCCTCTGCCAGCTGCTGCGCTCCACGGGCCCCGGCTGTCCGCTGGTCCTCGTGGTCACGGAGGGCGGCCTCGCGGCCGTCACCGCGGACTGGGGCATCGACGACGTACTCCTCGACACGGCAGGACCGGCCGAGGTCGAGGCGCGGCTGCGGCTCGCGATGGGCCGCCAGCAGATCACCTCCGACGACTCCCCCATGGAGATCCGCAACGGCGATCTCTCCGTGGACGAGGCGACGTACAGCGCGAAGCTGAAGGGCCGGGTCCTGGACCTGACCTTCAAGGAGTTCGAGCTGCTCAAGTACCTCGCGCAGCACCCGGGGCGGGTCTTCACCCGCGCCCAGCTGCTCCAGGAGGTCTGGGGCTACGACTACTTCGGCGGCACGCGGACGGTCGACGTCCATGTGCGGCGGCTGCGGGCGAAGCTCGGGGTCGAGCACGAGTCGCTCATCGGGACCGTCCGGAATGTCGGTTACCGCTTCGTGGTCCCGGAGAAGGTGGAGCGGGCCGCCGAGGAGGAGAAGGCGAAGGCGGCGAAGACGGCGGCCGAGGGGGCCGCGGCGACCGAGGCCGAGGAAGCTGTCGTACGGCCTACGGGACGGTAGGTCCATCCGCGTAGACTGCGCGCGTGGCCAAGGTGACGCGGGACGATGTGGCGCGACTGGCGGGTACTTCGACCGCTGTCGTCAGTTATGTCATCAATAACGGACCCCGGCCGGTCGCCCCGGCCACGCGCGAGCGCGTACTCGCCGCGATCAAGGAGCTGGGTTACCGCCCGGACCGGGTCGCGCAGGCCATGGCGTCCCGCCGCACGGACCTCATAGGCATGATCGTGCCGGACGCGCGTCAGCCCTTCTTCGCGGAGATGACGCACGCCGTCGAACAGGCGGCGTCCGAGCGCGGAAAGATGGTCCTCGTCGGCAACTCCGACTATGTGGAGGAGCGCGAGACCCACTATCTGCGTGCCTTCCTCGGCATGCGGGTCTCCGGCCTCATCCTCGTCAGCCACGGCCTGACCGACCAGGCCGCCGCCGAGATAGACGCCTGGGACGCGCGCGTGGTGCTGCTCCACGAGCGGCCCGAGGCCATCGACGACGTCGCGGTCGTCACGGACGACGTCGGCGGCGCGCAGCTCGCCACGCGGCATCTGCTCGAACACGGCCACGAGTACGTCGCCTGCCTCGGCGGCATGGCCGGGACCCCGACCGTCGGCGACCCCGTCTCCGACCACGTCGAGGGCTGGCGGCGTGCGATGCGGGAGGCCGGGCGGTCGGTGGAGGGGCGGCTCTTCGAGGCCCCCTACAACCGCTACGACGCGTACAAGGTCGGCCTGGAGCTGCTCGCCGGGCCCCACCGGCCCACCGCCATCTTCTGCTCCACGGACGACCAGGCGATCGGGGTGCTGCGGGCGGCGCGGGAGCTGCGCATCGACGTGCCCGGGGGGCTGGCCGTCGCCGGCTTCGACGACGTCAAGGAGGCGGGGCTGACGGATCCGCCGCTGACGACGGTGGCCTCGGACCGCCCCGCGATGGCTCGCGCCGCGGTGGATCTCGTCCTGGACGACGGGCTGCGGGTCGCCGGGTCGCGACGGGAGCGGCTGAAGCTGTTTCCCTCGCGGTTGGTGGTGCGGCAGTCCTGTGGCTGCGAGTAGCCGGGTCTGGCCTCTGGCCTTGGGGGGGTGTACTAGCCCGCCGCTTCGCGGCGGGTGTCTCCCACCCACCGCCCACCCGTTACCCCGAGTCTCTGGCTTTATAAGGGGCATACATACTTCTGCCGGGCTTCTCAGGACGTACTAAGCCCGCTCTCATGTACGCCGGTCACTCTCAGAGACATGACCGAGACCTTCCGCCACAGCGGCGAGTACCCCACGCAGCAGCCGTCCGCGCCTGTGCACCACGGCGGTACGCGGGGCGGCGCCTACCCGCCCCCGCCCGCCCACGCGCCGGAGGCACCCGAGAACGCACCCCACGACCCCGCCCCCCGGCGCCGCCGGGCGAAGGGCCCCGTGGCCCTGCTCGCCGCCGTCGCCATAGCGGCCGCGGCCATCGGCGGCGGGACGGCGTACGCCGTGCAGACGCTCACCGACCAGGGCGCCGGCACCTCCGCCACCAGCACGGATGTGGTGCCGACCAGCAAGAAGGGCACCGTCTCCGGTGTCGCCGAGGCGGTCAGCCCCAGCATCGTCGAGATCAGCGCCACGACGGCACAGGGCAAGTCGACCGGCTCCGGTGTGATCACCAAGAGCGACGGTGAGGTCATCACCAACAACCACGTCGTCTCCGGCGCCACGTCGATCAAGGTGCGGACCAACGACGGCAAGACGTACGACGCCGAGGTCGTCGGCACCGACAGCAAGAAGGACCTCGCGCTCATCCAGCTGAAGAACGCCTCCGGCCTGAAGCCGGCGACCCTCGGCAACTCCGAGAACGTCAAGGTCGGCGACGAGGTCGTCGCCATCGGCTCCCCCGAGGGCCTGACCGGCACCGTCACCAGCGGCATCGTCTCCGCGCTCGACCGGGACGTCACCGTCTCCACCGGCGAGGGGCAGCAGCAGCCGCAGAGCCCGCAGGGCGGCTGGCCGTTCGAGTTCGGCGGGGAGGAGTTCAACGGCGACACCGGGTCGTCGAAGACCACGTACAAGGCGCTCCAGACCGACGCCTCGCTCAACCCCGGCAACTCCGGTGGCGCCCTCATCGACATGAACGGCAACATCATCGGCATCAACTCGGCGATGTACGCGCCCAGTTCGTCGGCGCAGGGCGGCGGCGACTCCGCCTCCGGCAGTGTCGGCCTCGGCTTCGCCATCCCGATCAACACCGTCAAGGACGACCTCGGCAAGCTCCGCTCCGGCTCGAAGACCTGACCCCGGCCGAAACGAGCGCCCCGCGTGCGAGGCTGATACCGGCCCGTTCCGCCCCTTACCCGAGGAAGTCCGAAGCCCATGAGCCCCGCCGAAGGCGACCGCACCGGTGACCGCGAGCAGCTGCGCATCCTGATCGTGGACGACGAACCCGCCGTGCGGGAGGCACTGCAGCGCAGCCTCGCGTTCGAGGGATACGGCACGGAGGTCGCCGTCGACGGCGCCGACGCCCTGGAGAAGGCCGCGGCCTACCGACCCGACCTCGTCGTACTCGACATCCAGATGCCCCGCATGGACGGCCTCACCGCCGCGCGCAGGCTCCGCGCCACCGGTTCGACCACGCCGATCCTGATGCTGACCGCGCGCGACACGGTCGGCGACCGCGTCACGGGACTCGACGCGGGCGCCGACGACTACCTGGTCAAGCCGTTCGAACTGGACGAGCTGTTCGCACGTATCCGCGCGCTCCTGCGCCGCATCTCGTACGCCGCCGGGGCGGGGCAGGCCGAGGAGGGCGACACCCTCGCCTTCGCCGACCTGCGGATGGACCTGGCGACGCGCGAGGTCACGCGGGGCGGGCGCACGGTCGAACTGACCCGCACGGAATTCACCTTGCTGGAGATGTTCCTCGCGCACCCCCGCCAGGTCCTGACGCGCGAACAGATCCTCAAAGCGGTCTGGGGCTTCGACTTCGAGCCCACCTCCAACTCCCTCGACGTGTACGTCATGTACCTGCGCCGCAAGACGGAAGCGGGCGGCGAACCCCGCCTCGTGCACACGGTGCGGGGCGTGGGGTACGTACTGCGGGGCGGCGAGTGAGCGGCCTCGTACGACGCTTCCGGCGGCTTCCGCTGCGGTCGCGGCTGGCTTTGCTGGTCACCGTGGCGGTGGCCCTCGCGGTGGCGGCGGTCGCGGTGTCCTGCTGGGTGCTCACCCGCGCGCAGTTGCGGGACCAGATGGACCAATCGCTGCGCAGCCTCAATGTGGGCCGCGGCTACCTGGACCTGACGGCCGCCGCCTGCAATGACGGCAGCATCAGCCCCAACGCCGAGACCCCGCCCGGAACCACCACCGTCTTCGTCCAGATCATCCGGCCGGACGGCTCGCGCTGCGTGGGCCGCGACTCCACACCCGTGGTGGTGCAGGACTCCGACGTACAGGTGGCCCAGCACCTGCGGGAGCAGACTCTGCACGACGGCAAGACGGACAGCGGGGTCTCGGTGCGCGTTCTGACCCAGGTGGACGCGGACAGCCGGTACACGGTGTCCCTGGCCCGTCCGCTCTCGGAGGTCGACGAACCGCTGAACAGTCTCGCCCTGCTGCTCACCGCCGTAGGCGGAATCGGCATCCTGGGCGCCGGCGCAGCCGGCCTCTGGGTGGCCCGCACCGGGCTCCGCCCGGTGAACCGGCTCACCGAGGCCGTGGAGCACGTGGCCCGCACAGAAGACCTCGACCTCCGTATCCCCGTGGACGGCGACGACGAGATCGCCCGCCTGTCGGAGTCCTTCAACTCCATGACCGCCTCACTGGCCTCCTCCCGCGACCTCCAGCAGCAGCTGATCGCCGACGCCGGTCACGAACTCCGCACGCCGCTCACCTCCTTGCGTACGAACATCGAGCTGCTGGCCCGCAGCGAGGACACGGGCCGGGCCATCCCGCCCGACGACCGCAGGGCACTGCTCGCCTCCGTCAAGGCACAGATGACGGAGTTGGCTTCGCTGATCGGCGACTTGCAGGAGCTTTCCCGCCCCGACGCGGGCCACGGCGGCGCCAAGGTCCAAGTGATCGCCCTTCACGACCTGGTGGAGACCGCCCTGGAACGGGCCAGGCTGCGCGGCCCCGAACTGACCTTCACGGCGGACCTGGCCCCCTGGTACGTCCGCGCGGAGCCCGCGGCCCTGGAGCGCGCCGTGGTCAACATCCTGGACAACGCGGTGAAGTTCGGCCCGTCCGGCTCCGTCATCGAGGTCGCCCTGAAGGGCGGCGAACTGACGGTCCGCGACCGCGGCCCCGGTATCCCCGCCGAGGAACTCCCCCACGTCTTCGACCGCTTCTGGCGCTCCCCCACCGCACGGAGCCTGCCGGGCTCGGGCCTCGGCCTCTCGATCGTGGCCCGCACGGTGCGCCAGTCCGGCGGCGAGGTGACCCTGGGCGCGGCCCCCGGCGGCGGCACGGTGGCCTCTGTACGACTGCCGGGCGCGGCGACGCCACCCCCCGGCGACCCCACCCTGTCGGAGCGTACGCCGGACGCGTGAGCGTCGGGGCACGAAGGGTAATCGGCTCGCGTCAGGGCAGAGAGAACCAACATGACCGACGCGGACGAAGCGCAGGAGCCGGAACGGATGAGGCTGCTCCCATGGGCCTCACCCGAGGGCGGGCCGTGCTACCTCGACACGGACGACCCCCGGAGCCTGCTCTCCCTCCTGGCCGATGAGGTGGAGGAGGCTCAACTGTCGTCCGGCCGTGAGGTGCTGATGGGCTCCGAGGCGGTACTGGCCGACGCCATGGCGGGCGAACGAGCCATCCGCTTCGCCCTGACCCGCACGACCGAGTCCCTCCGCGAGGCGTTGCGCATCGCCCACAGCAGAGGCGATCGCGTCCAGAGCTGATCCGCTCGGGAAGGGGCTGCCCGGACCGTCGCGAGACGGAGCGTCTTGTCATGCGGGGCGCATCGCGCTACAGTCGTCATACGCGAGACGGCACGTCTCGTGCATGCGGAACTCGCATACGGAAGTCGTATGCGGAACCAGCACCCCCGCCGCCCAGCCCCAAGAGGCCTACTTGTACCCATCTGCCGACGCACCCACCACCCCCATCACCTCTCCCGCCAACTCCCCCACCACCTCCCAACTCACCCTCACCCACCTCACCAAGCGCTACACCGACCGCCTCGTCCTCGACCGCGTCTCCCTCTCCATCCGCCCCGGCGAGCGAGCCGGCGTCATCGGGGACAACGGCTCAGGGAAGTCCACCCTGCTGCGCCTCATCGCCGGGCTGGAGTCGCCGGACAACGGCGCGATCACCGTCAGCGCCCCCGGCGGCACCGGCCACCTCGCCCAGACCCTCGACCTTCCCGGCACCTCCACCGTCGGCGACGCCATCGACGTCGCCCTCGCCGAGCTGCGCTCCCTGGAGCGGCGGATACGGATCGCCGGGACGGAGCTGGAGGGCGCGGAACCAGCGGCGTACGACCGCTACGCCGCCCTGGTCGCCGCCTTCGAGGCGCGCGGTGGGCACGACGCCGACCGGCGCGTCGCGGTCACGCTGCGCCACCTCGGTGAGCGCGCGCCGCTGGAGCGGGCGCGACCGCTGGCCACGCTCTCCGGCGGGCAGCGCTCCCGCCTCGCGCTCGCCGGGACCCTCGCGTCCTCCCCCGAGCTGCTGCTCCTCGACGAGCCCACGAACGACCTCGACGACGAGGCCGTGCGCTGGCTGGAGGACCGGCTGCGCGCCCACCGCGGCACGGTCGTCGCCGTCACGCACGACCGCGCCTTCCTCGACCGGGTCACCACCACCATCCTGGAGGTGGACGGCGACGAGCGGACCGTGCGGCGCTACGGCAACGGATACGCCGGGTACCTGACCGCCAAGGCCGCCGAACGCGCCCGTCACGCGCGGGAGTACGAGACGTGGCGCGCCGAGGTCGCCCGGCAGTCGGCGCTCGCCGAGTCGAACATCGGGCTGCTCTCCGCCATCCCGCGCAAGGCGCCGAGCGCCTTCAGCGGCGCGGGCGCGTTCCGCGCGAGGTCGCGCGCGCACGGCGCGATGGGCCGCATCCGCAACGCCCGCGAGCGGTTGCAGCGCCTCACCGAGAATCCGGTCCCCGCTCCCCCGCGGCCCCTGCGTCTCACGGCGCGCGTCGCCGGGGAGGCCGTGGGCGCCGCCGAGCTGACCGACGTACGCGTGGCGGGGCGGCTGACCGTCGAGGGGACGCTGCGGATCGGCGCCGGTGAGCGGCTGCTCGTCACCGGGCCCAACGGCGCGGGCAAGTCGACGCTGCTGCGGCTGCTCGCCGGGGAGCTGGCGCCCGACAGCGGGGAGGTCCGCCGGCCCGCGCGGGTCGGCTTTCTGCGGCAGGGCAACTCCCTATGGGCGGAGGGTCGTTCCGTGCTCTCCGTCTTCGGTGAGGAGCGGCGCGATGAGTTGCTGAGCCTCGGGCTGTTCCGTGAGGCGGATCTCGTACGGGCCGTACGGGACCTCTCCGTGGGCCAGCGCCGCCGCCTCGAACTGGCCGAGCTGGTCTCCCGGCCCCTGGACCTGCTCCTCCTCGACGAGCCGACGAACCACATGTCCCCCGCCCTGATCGAGGACCTGGAGGCGGCACTCGCCCACTACCGGGGCACCCTCGTGATCGTCAGCCACGACCGGCGGCTGCGGTCGCGCTTCCGGGGCGGGCACCTCTCCCTGAGCGGCGGCCACCTCGGCGACCGTCGAGGCGACCGTTGACACGGTCGCGGAATTGACCGGTTTCATTGACCTCCAACTGCACCCTGGTCGGGGCCAATCCCGCGCCTAGAGTCTTACTCACAAGGCCACGGCGAAAGCCCGGGGCCACCGCCCGGAGCAGGGAGAACGACCATGAACGCCAGCATCCTCAAGCCGGTTCTGACCCGCGCCGCCACCGCCGAGACCACCAGTGACCCGAGCAGCGTCATGACCCTGCTCGCCGACTCCGGCACCGACGGCAGCTCGGTCACCAGCTACCGCTCGACCTTCGCCAAGGGGGCCGTGGGCGCGCCCGCCCACTTCCACACCAAGGCCTCGGAGCTCTTCTTCGTCATCGGAGGCTCCCTCCAGGTGCTCGTCGACGACGAGGTCAAGGTCCTGGAGCAGGGCGACTTCCTGCTCGTGCCGCCGCACACCCCGCACGCCTTCGCCGCGGCCCCGGGCTCCGAGGCCGACGTCCTGTTCGTCTTCACGCCGGGCATGCCCCGCTTCGACTACCTGCGGCTGCTCGGCCGCGTGATGCGGGGCGAGGCGAGCCCGCAGGAGATCAAGGACTCCTCGGAGCAGTACGACAACCACTACGTGGACAGCCCGGCGTGGCGTGCCGCCCTCGAAGCGGGTCAGTGACCGAAGCCCAGCCCCGTCCCCGTGAGACGTACGCGGATGCCCTCCTTCTCCACCGTCACGTCCCGCAGCGCCACCGTCCCCGCGCCCGGCAGCTTCGGCAGCTGGAAGGCGAGGGTGAGGCGGTCGGCCAGGACGGGGCGGGTGAGCTGGGAGAGGCCCTTGATTAGGGCGGGGTCGAGGCCGAGCTTCTTGAGCAGCCACGGGTGGCCCATCGCCACGTCGATGAGGTTGAGGCCCATCACGTCGCTCACGAAGTGCGGCGAGCCGGTGAGTTCGCCCAGCTTGGCGTCGCTCTTGAGGGCCTCGCGCACCACCGAATCGGGTACGCCGAGCCGCTCGACGATCGCGGGCACGGAAAGCAGCGCCTTCGCCTTGGCCGTCTCCTTGGCCACGCGGTCGGCGGAGCCGCGCGACAGGTGCAGGCCCTCCTTCTCGCGCGTGCCCGGACGGTACGTCGCCAGGTCACCGAGTTGCAGGCTCATGCCGCCGATGTCGGTGGAGATGCCGCGCTCGCCGTTGCGCTGGATGCGGGCGTCGGCGCGCACCTTCAGGTCGTGCCCCGCGACGGGCAGCGTGCCGCGCGCGAGGACCTGGTCGCGGCCGCGGCCGGTGAACGTGACCTGGGAGGCGCCGAGTTCGCGGTTGAGGTCCTCGAAGGAGAGCAGCACCTCGCCCTCCATCGCGCCGATGCGGGCGCCGTCGACCGAGGTGGGCCCGTCGCCGTCGATCGTGACGTCCGTGGCGGTCGCGGAGACCTTGGCGAGCGAGACGCGGTCGGCCGCGACGTCCGGGACGGTCACCTTCACCTTGTCCAGGCGCCTGTCGAAGACCTGCGTGAGGAACGGGAACCCTTCGATGTCCACCTCGGGCGCCGCGCTCAGACGCATCTGCTCCTTGAGCTTGTCCGCGGCCTCGTGCTCGGCGTAGAGCAGGGCCCAGCGGTCGCCGAGGGCGAGGAAGGCGGCGGCGACGAGGACGGCGACCAGGGCTTTCGCGGCGAGCGGGAGGCCCGCGAAGCGGCTACGACCACGGCTGCGGCTGCGGCCCCGGCGGCTGCCGCGGCGGTGGTTGGGCGGTTCCCAGGGAGCTTCGGCGGCGTCCTCCTCGGGCTTCTCCTCGTGGAGGAACTCCTCCAGCGGGTTCGGCGCGAGGGCGGCCAGCTCGTCGTACGGATTGCTGTAGGGCTTGTTGGACGGGGGTGGTTGCGTGGTTATGCGGTGGGGGGAACGCATCAGATGATCTCACCATACGTTCACACCCCACCCCAAGCCTTACCTCCAGTAGGCGCCGAAGTGAGCGCTACTTCACGATCGTGATCCGGTCCGCCTTCGGCGGCGCGATCGGCTTGTCCGCCGAGGAGTTGGCGGTCAGGTAGTCGTTGAACGCCTTCAGGTCGTCGGCGCCGACCAGCGGCTTCGTGCCCTTGCCCAGCTCGGGGAGGCCGTCGCCGCCGCCCGCGAGGAAGGAGTTCAGCGCGACGCGGTAGGTGGCCGCCGGGTCGATCGCCTTGCCGTTCAGCTTGATGGAGCCGGCCACGACACGCTCCGCGCCGGTCCTGGTCATGTCCAGCGTGTACGTCAGTCCCTCCGACACCTGAAGAATCTTCGGGGATGCCTGGTTCCCCCCGCTGACCTGCTGCTTCAGCGCGGTGACGAGCTGCGCGCCGGTCAGGTCGACGAGATTGACGGTGTTGCTGAAGGGCTGCACGGTGAACGCCTCGCCATACGTGACGACACCGTCGCCCTCGCTGCCGCTCGCCTTGTGGACGAGGTCGGAGCGGATGCCGCCCGGGTTCATCAGCGCGAGGTCCGTCTCCGGGTCGAGCGACTTGCCGTGCGCGAGCTGCGCGTCCGCGATGAGGTCGCCGAGCGGCGACTCGGGGACGCCGGCGCCGCGGCCGGGGATGTCCGCGGAGATGTAGCCGACGGGCTTGCCGGCGACGGGCGCGGCCAGCTTGTCCCAGCGGTTGATCAGCGAGGTCATGTCCGGGGCCTTGGGCTGCTCACGGCTGACGACGTGGTTCGCGGACCGGGAGGAGGAGACGCTCGTACGGACGATGTCCTTGGTCCTGCGGTCGTACGTGAGCGTGGTGTCCGTGTAGAGCTTGCCGTAGGACGACGCCGAGGTCACCATGCGGGGCTTGCCCGACGGGTCGGGGATCGTACAGACGTACGCGGCGTGCGTATGGCCGGTGACGAGCGCGTCCACCTTGGGCGTGATGCCCTTGGCGATGCCGGTGATGGGCCCGGAGATGCCGTCGCCCGCGCCCGGGGAGTCGCAGTCGTAGTTGTACGTCTGGCTCGCGGGGGCGCCGCCCTCGTGGATGAGCGTGACGATGGACTTCACGCCCTGCTTGTCGAGGATCTCGGCGTACTTGTTGACGGTCTCGATCTCGTCGTGGAACTTGAGGCCCTTGATGCCGTCGGCGGAGACGATGTCCGGGGTGCCTTCGAGCGTGACGCCGATGAAGCCGACCTTCACGCCCTTGTGCTTCCACACCCAGTAGGGCTTGAGGATGGGCTCGCCGGTCTTCTCGTCCGTGACGTTCGCGGCGAGGTAGGGATAGTCGGCGCCCTCGAACTCCTTGGGCTTGCCCTTCCCGTCCTTCTCGAAGCAGCCGTCCTTGGGGTGGCAGCCGCCGTTCTGCATGCGGGCCAGTTCCTTGGTGCCCTCGTCGAACTCGTGGTTGCCGACGCTGGTGACGTCCAGGTCCAGCTTGTTCATCGCCTGGATCGTCGGCTCGTCGTGGAAGAGGCCGGAGAGCAGCGGACTGGCGCCGATCAGGTCACCGGCGGCCGCGGTGACGCTGTAGGGGTTGCCCTTGCGGGCGGTGCGCAGGGACGTGGCGAGGTACTCGACACCACCGGCGTCGATCTTCTTCTCGGTCCCGTCGTGCTGCTTCTCCGTCACCTGGCCGGAGGAGCCGGCGGGCGGCTGGAGGTTCCCGTGGAAGTCGTTGAACGACAGCAGCTGCACGTCGACGGTGCGCTTCTTGCCGCCCTCGCCCCCGCCCGCGTGGTCCTGCCCCGCGCTCGCGGGAAGAGCGGCGGCCAGCGCGCCGAGGGTGGCGAGCGAGGCGGCCGCGGCGAGTACGCGCGTGGCGCGGCGTCCGGGCCGGCGACGTGGCCGGGGTGTGGCTGACACGTGTCCCCCTGGGGATGGTGTGAGAAGACTGGGACGGCGGGACGGCGGTACCGCCGTGCGCAGCCTAGAGTCAACGCGCGTAGCGCAACAGGGGGTTACGGGTTACGAGCTGGTTGCCATCGGGGGCGTTCCGGTCACTTCGGCCCATGTCGGGAGCTGTCGCCGCCTGTCGGGTGCTGTCGCCCGGTTGAGCAGAGGGTCCCCGTCCGTCGCCGTACCCTCGACCCATGACTGACGACCGGCCCGCCGAGGCTCCCGCGCCCCTCCGGAAGATCGATACTCTCGCCGCCCTCACCCCCGCGCAGGCCGACGCCGTGCTCGGGCTCCTCGCGGAGGCCGCCCGCGCCGACGGGCAGCAGGCCGTGTCCGAGCAGGGGCGGCTGCAGCTCCGCGGCGGGGCGCGGGAGGGGGTGCGGCATCTGCTGCTCGGCGTCGGCGACCAGCGCGACCAGCTCGTCGGGTATGCGCAGCTGGAGGACACCGACCCCGTGGAGGCCCCCGCCGCCGAGCTCGTCGTGCACCCCGCGCACCGCGGGCGGGGCCACGGCCGGGCGCTCGGCGCCGCGCTGCTCGGCGACTCCGGGCGGCGCCTGCGCGTGTGGGCGCACGGCGGGCACTCCGCCGCCCGGCACCTGGCGCAGGTGCTCGGCCTCACCCTCTTCCGCGAACTGCGCCAGATGCGGCGCACCTTGGCCGACCTCGACCTGCCCGAGCCGGTCCTCCCGGCGGGTGTCTCCGTACGTACCTTCGTCCCCGGACAGGACGACGCGGCCTGGCTCGCGGTGAACGCCGAGGCCTTCGCGCACCACCCGGAGCAGGGCTCCCTCACCCAGCGCGACCTGGACGACCGCAAGGCGGAGCCGTGGTTCGACCCGGCGGGCTTCTTCCTCGCCGAGAAGGACGGGGAGCTGGTCGGCTTCCACTGGACGAAGGTTCACGCGCAGGAGAACCTCGGCGAGGTGTACGTCGTCGGCGTCCGCCCCGGCGCCCAGGGCGGCGGCCTCGGCAAGGCCCTCACCACGACGGGCCTGCGCCACCTCGCGCGGGCCGGTCTGCCGACCGCGATGCTGTACGTGGACGCGGACAACAAGGCGGCCGTGAGCGTCTACGAACGGCTCGGCTTCGTGACGTATGAGACGGATCTGATGTACCGCACGGAGACGTGAGCGCGCGGAGGCCCATGTAAGCGTGGAGGGCGTGGTGTTCCCAGGGGAACACCACGCCCTCCGTACATCCTGCGTACGTCCGGCTACTTCGCCGAGACCTCCGTCAGGCACATCGAGAACTGCACCCGGCCCCGCCGGGTCTGCTCGTAACGGGACTGCCCCGGCTCGCACTCGGTCCCGTCCAAGCTCGCGACCTTGTACTCGGCCTTGGCGTCGCCGCAGTCGATGACCTCCATGTCGGGGCTGCCCTCGGACCCCTTGTTCTGTACGCAGTCGCCGACCTCGGCCGCCGCGGGCCGCTTCGCGCTCTCGCTGTCGGGACCGGTGCTGTTGCCCCGGCTCGTGTACATCCACACGCCCGCGACGACCGCCGCGATGAGCAGCACCGCCACCTTCATCAGAGGCGGAAGCCCGCCGAACGCGCCGCTGCCGCCGCCCTGCGGGAGGTGTGAACGCCGACGCGACCGGCCCTGCTGAGGCATGGACAAGGTAAGACCCCCGTATTTCGTACGTGTTCACGTCAATGCTGAGCGGCAGACCTTACAAGATCGACGCCCCCGCGCCGAAACCGGTCGAACCCAACCCGCGCGGCTGGGACATGGACTACCGAGGCCCCGCACCCGAGGCCCCACACCCCCGGGGGTCTTCGGTCGATGTCCCGCACGTCATGTCGCCGTAACCGCTGATTCAGACAAGCTTGCGACGCTCGCTCAATGCAGCCCGCCGTGCCCGACCCGCCCCCGGAGAACGGGAGGCTCCGCCTCACTCCCGCGCTCTCCGACGCGCCCATCGGCGTGCCCACGCGGAAGAATGGCTCTATGAGCCAGCCGAACCCGCAGGGACAGGTCCAGCACGCCCAGCCTTCCGTCGGTTCCATCGCCGCGCACAGGCCGCACACCATCGCCGCCACCATCTCCGACCTCGCCCCCGACATCGACGCCGACCTCGACGCGTACGACGAGGACGCCCAGGTCGGGCACGACGGCGTCGAGCTGCCGCAGGGCCGCTTCCTGGACCGGGAGCGCAGTTGGCTCGCGTTCAACGAACGAGTGCTCGAACTCGCCGAGGACCCCCAGACCCCCCTCCTCGAACGGGCGAATTTCCTCGCGATCTTCGCCTCGAACCTGGACGAGTTCTTCATGGTCCGCGTGGCCGGCCTCAAGCGCCGCATCGCGACCGGCGTCGCCACCCGTTCGGCCTCCGGCCTCCAGCCCCGCGAGGTCCTCGAACTCATCTGGAACCGCTCCCGCGAGCTCATGGCCCGGCACGCCGCCTGCTACCACGACGACGTCGCGCCCGGCCTCGCCGACGAGGGCATCCAGCTGGTGCGCTGGCACGAGCTGACCGAGAAGGAGCAGTCCCGGCTCTTCACGCTCTTCCGGCAGCAGATCTTCCCCGTCCTGACCCCGCTGGCCGTGGACCCCGCGCACCCCTTCCCGTACATCTCGGGACTCTCGCTCAACCTCGCCGTGGTCGTACGCAATCCGATCTCCGGCCATCAGCACTTCGCACGTGTGAAGGTCCCGCCGCTGCTCTCCCGCTTCCTGGAGGCCTCCCCCCAGCGGTACGTCCCCATAGAGGACGTCATCGCCGCTCCCGCGCACCTCCAGGAGCTGTTCCCCGGCATGGAGATCCAGGAGCACCACATGTTCCGGCTCACCAGGAACGAGGACCTGGAGGTCGAGGAGGACGACGCCGAGAACCTGCTCCAGGCCCTGGAGAAGGAGCTGATGCGGCGCCGCTTCGGGCCCCCGGTGCGCCTGGAGGTCGAGGAGTCCATCGCCCCGAACGTGCTCAGCCTCCTGGTGCGCGAGCTGAAGATCAGCGAGGCCGAGGTCTACCCGCTGCCGGGCCCACTCGACCTCACCGGCCTCTTCAGCATCGCCAAGCTGGACCGGCCCGATCTGAAGTTCCCCAAGTTCGTGGCGGGCACCCACCGCGATCTCGCCGAGGTGGAGTCGGCGTCCGCGCCCGACATCTTCGCCGCCCTTCGCGAACGCGACGTACTTCTGCACCACCCGTACGACTCCTTCTCCACGTCCGTACAGGCGTTCCTGGAGCAGGCGGCGGCCGACCCCGAAGTCCTCGCCATCAAGCAGACGCTGTACCGCACCTCGGGCGACTCCCCCATAGTCGACGCCCTGATCGACGCCGCCGAGTCCGGCAAGCAGGTCCTCGTCCTCGTCGAGATCAAGGCCCGCTTCGACGAGCAGGCCAACATCAAGTGGGCGCGCAAGCTGGAGGAGGCGGGCTGCCACGTCGTCTACGGCCTGGTCGGCCTGAAGACCCACTGCAAGCTCTCCCTCGTCGTACGCCAAGAGGGTGATTCCCTGGTCCGCTACTCGCACGTGGGCACCGGCAACTACCACCCCAAGACCGCCCGCCTCTACGAGGACCTCGGTCTGCTCACCTCCAACGCGGAGGTCGGCGCGGACCTCTCCGACCTCTTCAACCGCCTCTCCGGCTACTCGCGGCGCGAGACCTACCGCCGCCTCCTCGTGGCCCCCAAGTCCCTGCGCGACGGCCTCGTCTCGCGCATCGACAAGGAGACCCAGCACCACCGCGTGGGCCGCCCCGCCTACGTACGCGTCAAGGTCAACTCGATGGTCGACGAGGCGATCATCGACGCGCTGTACCGCGCCTCGCAGGCGGGCGTCGAGGTGGACGTGTGGGTGCGCGGCATCTGCGCGGTGCGGCCGGGCGTGGTGGGACTCTCGGAGAACATCCGCGTACGCTCCGTCCTCGGCCGCTTCCTGGAGCACTCCCGCGTCTTCGCCTTCGGCAACGGCGGTGAACCGGAGGTGTGGATCGGCAGCGCCGACATGATGCACCGCAATCTCGACCGCCGCATCGAGGCGCTGGTCAGGGTCCAGGACCCGGCGCACCGAGCGGCACTCAGCCGGCTCCTGGAGACCGGCATGTCGGACACCACCGCCTCCTGGCACCTGGGTGCGGACGGGAACTGGACCCGCCACTCGGCGGATCCGGACGGCCAGCCCCTGCGGAACGTCCAGGAGATGCTCATAGACGCCCGGAGGCGCCGGCGTGGCACAGCGACACCATGAGATGACGGGTACGACCGGTACGGCGGGAACGACCGGTACGGCGGCGACGACCGGTACGGCGGGCGATGTCCTCGCGGCCCATCTGCGGGGCCAGGCCACGGAGTTCCTCCGCTCGCTGCGGCTGCACCGCGAGTCCACTACGGACGCGCAGGGCGCCGAGGAGTCCCTGGAGGCGGCCCGCGCCCTGCGCCGGGCGGCCCGCCGCATCGGCGCCACGCTGCACACGTTCCGCCCCCTCCTGGACACGGAGTGGGCGTCGTCCCTGCGCCCCGAACTGGCCTGGCTCACGTCCACCCTGGCCCAGGAACACGCGTACGCGACTCGCCTGACCCGCCTCCTGACCGCCCTGCACCGCCTCTCGGGCCCACTACCGCTCCCGGGTCCCACGACACCGGCTACGGGGCACTGCCACACCGCGGACAGCCAGGCCGCTACCGCTGTGGGCAGGCTCCCCCGAGCTCTCAAGGAGCAGGGAGGCGCCCCCATCGCACGGCGGAACGGGTGGGCACAGCCGCTGACGCCGAGTGCAGACCAGAGGGGCGGCACGCCAAAAGGCCTGACGGTGGGCGCGGCCAAGGCCGCCGCCCTCCTGGAGCGGCAGCTCACCCTGGCCCGGACCCGGGCCCACTCCACCGCCCTCCAGGCCTTCGGCTCCTCCCGCTTCCACGCCGTCGCCGACAACATCGCCGTACTGGCCAGCGAAGTGCCCCTCAGCGGGACAGCCGACGACCTGAAACCGCTGGCCGCCCAGGCCGAGTCGGACCTCGCCGAAGCCGTCGCCGCGCTCCCCCTCGGCCAGGCCGGCCACCCGTACAACGCCGGGGCCCTGGTCCACGGTCTCGCGGCCGACTCCGCGCCGGACGCCCAGGACGCCCCCTGGCTGAAGGTCCGCTCCCTGCTGCGCCTGCACAGGTACGCCCAGGAGGTCCTGCTGGGCCACGCGACGCCGCAGCCCCGCGTGGCCGACGCGAGCCACGCCCTGAACGTCCACCGTGAGGCCGCCGCCGCCGCGGCCGCGGCCGCGCAGGCCGCCCGTACACCCCGCATCGCCCCGGCGACGGCGTACGCGCTCGGCGTGCTCCACGCCGACCAGCGCCACGAGGTCGAGGCGGCGAGGTTCGGCTTCCAGCAGGCCTGGCAGCACGAGACGGCGCCCGGCGTTTATAACGCGTCGTAGCGGATCAGGTACTTTCCGTAGCAGGATGCCTCACCAGGCCGACCGCCGAGGTTCACCCGCCGTTCACTCCTGCCCTTCAGCCGCTTCACCTGTCCTGCCTATTTTCGGCCTTACAGACAGACATCGCACGCCGCCAGCAAAGGGCCGGCGG
The DNA here is from genome assembly GCF_053591415.1 of Streptomyces sp. NPDC003032. Classification (NCBI taxonomy): domain Bacteria; kingdom Bacillati; phylum Actinomycetota; class Actinomycetes; order Kitasatosporales; family Streptomycetaceae; genus Streptomyces; species Streptomyces sp. NPDC003032. The sequence continues at coordinate 118,853 of NZ_JBSFTT010000022.1, forward strand.
CTCCCGGAAGGAACACCCGAAAGTGAAGCTTCAGCGCAAGAACCGGCTCCGCGCCCTCTCCCTCGGCGCCCTCGCCGTCTCCGGCGCCCTGGCCCTCACGGCGTGCGGCTCCGACGACACCAGCGGCTCGGGCGACGGCGGCAAGGAGACCAACGCCAACGCCAACATCAAGTGCGACGACGCCAAGGGCCAGCTCGCGGCCTCCGGCTCCTCCGCGCAGAAGAACGCCGTCGACGCCTGGCGGAAGGTCTACACGACCAACTGCAAGGACGTGCAGCTGAACTACAACCCGACGGGTTCGGGCGCCGGCATCACCGCGTTCCTCCAGGGCCAGACCGCGTTCGCCGGCTCCGACTCGGCGCTGAAGCCCGACGAGATCGCGAAGTCGAAGAAGGTCTGCACCAACAGCCAGGCCATCGACCTGCCGATGGTCGGCGGCCCGATCGCCATCGGCTACAACGTCCCCGGCGTCGACAAGCTGAACCTGGACGCCAAGACCCTGGCCGACATCTTCAACGACAAGATCAAGAACTGGGACGACAAGGCGATCGCCAAGCTCAACCCCGACGCCAAGCTGCCCAAGACGAAGATCCAGGCCTTCCACCGCTCCGACGAGTCCGGCACCACGGACAACTTCACCAAGTACCTGAAGGGCGCCGCCCCCGACGCCTGGCCCTACGAGCCGGGCAAGTCGTGGGAGCCCAAGGGCGGCCAGTCCGCGAACGGCTCCGCCGGTGTCGCGGGCCAGGTCAAGCAGACCGCGGGCGCCATCTCGTACTTCGAGCTCTCCTACGCGGGCGACGGCATCAAGACCGTCGACCTGAAGACGGAGGCCAAGGAGCCGGTGAAGGCCACCGTCGACAACGCCTCCAAGGCGATCTCCGAGGCGAAGATCGTGGGCAAGGGCAAGGACCTGGCCCTGGAGCTGAACTACAAGCCCACCGCCGAAGGCGCCTACCCGATCACCCTGGTGACGTACGAGGTCGTCTGCGAGAAGGGCAACAAGGCCGACACGCTCGCCGCCACCAAGTCCTTCCTGACCTACATCGCCAGCGAGGACGGCCAGAACGTCCTCAAGGAGAACGACTACGCGCCGATCCCGGCCGAGATCATCACCAAGGTCCGCTCCACCGTCGCGGGCCTGAGCTAGCTCAACCGAGTGCGGCCGGCCCCGCAGGTCCGGGCCGGCCGCACCGTCCGGTGCACCGCCGCCACGGAGCTGCCGCGCCACCCGCGCGGCACCTCCGCAGACCGGAGAACCCCATGGAAATATCCAGCAACACCACCGCTCCTCCACCCGTCGACGACGTGCCGCGCCTCGCCCCCGTGAGCAAGGCCGCCGCCCGCGGCGCCACCCGCCCGGGCGACCGGATCTTCCTCGGGTTCTCCCGGGGCTCCGGCATCGCGCTCCTCGCGGTCATGGCCGCCATCGCGGCGTTCCTCACGTACCGCACGGCCCTCGCGCTCTCCGACAACACGGGCAACTTCCTCACCACCTTCGAGTGGGACCCGGCCGGCGCGTCCACCGGCGGCAAGCCGTTCTTCGGCATCGCCGTCCTGGTCTTCGGCACCGTGGTCAGCTCGCTGATCGCCCTGGTGATCGCGGTCCCCGTCGCCATCGGCATCGCGCTCTTCATCTCGCACTACGCGCCGCGCAAGCTGGCCACCCCCATCGCGTACGTGATCGACCTGCTGGCCGCCGTGCCCTCGATCGTGTACGGCCTGTGGGGCGCCCTCGTGGTCGCGCCCAACCTCACCGGCTTCTACAGCTGGCTCGACGACTACCTCGGCTGGACCGGGATCTTCGAGTACCAGGGCGGCGCCCCGCGCTCCCTGATGACCGTCGGCATCCTGCTCGCGATCATGATCCTGCCGATCATCACCAACGTGAGCCGCGAGGTCTTCCTCCAGGTCCCGAAGATGCACGAGGAGGCCGCGCTGGCCCTCGGCGCGACGCGCTGGGAGGTCATCCGCATCTCGGTGCTGCCCTTCGGCCGCTCCGGCATCATCTCCGCCTCCATGCTCGGCCTCGGCCGCGCGCTCGGCGAGACGATCGCCGTCGCCACCGTGCTCTCCCCGACCTTCCTCATCAGCGCGTCCGTGCTCGACCCCGGCGGCGGCACCTTCGCACAGAACATCGCCAGCAAGTTCAACGAGGCCAGTGAGTACGGCCAGGACGCGCTCATCGCCTCCGGCCTGGTCCTCTTCGTCATCACCCTGCTGGTCAACGGCGCGGCCCGCCTGATCATCGCGCGCCGCAAGGAGTACTCGGGGGCCAACGCATGAGCACCACGACACCCACCCCGACCACCCCGACCGGCCCGCTCGACAAGCGCCCCTCGACGCTGAAGGCCGCGAGCCTGCCCCGCTGGTCGCCCCTGGCCGTCGCCGCCGGCTCGCTCGCCGTCGCCGTGGGCATCGGCGCCGGGGCAGGGCTGCACAGCCGCATCCAGTGGGGCCTGATCGCCGCCTTCCTGTTCATCGTCGGGTCGTACGTCCTCGCGGTCGCCGTCGAGGGCACCCGCCAGGCCAGGGACCGCCTCGCCACGTCGCTGGTGTGGGTGATGTTCCTGCTGGCCGTCGTCCCGCTGGCCTCGCTGATCTACGAGACGCTGCAGCGCGGCCTCAAGGTCTTCGACGGCTACTTCCTGACCCACTCCATGGGCGTCATCGCCGACGACGAGACCGGCGGCGGCATCTACCACGCCCTCGTCGGCACGCTCCAGCAGGTGCTCTTGGCCTCGGTGATCGCCGTGCCGATCGGCCTGCTCACCGCGGTGTACCTCGTCGAGTACGGGCGGGGGAAGCTCTCCAAGGTCATCACGTTCTTCGTGGACGTCATGACCGGCATCCCCTCGATCGTCGCGGGCCTGTTCGTCCTCAGCTTCTGGATCCTGATCCTCGGCTTCGGCTACTCCGGCTGGGCCGGCGCCATGGCGCTCGCCATCCTGATGATGCCGGTGATCGTCCGCTCCACCGAGGAGATGCTCAAGCTCGTCCCGAACGAGCTGCGCGAGGCCTCGCTCGCCCTCGGCGTGCCGAAGTGGCGGACCATCCTGAAGGTCGTCCTGCCCACCGCGATCGGCGGCATCACCACGGGCGTCATGCTCTCGGTCGCCCGCATCGCCGGTGAGACCGCGCCGGTCCTGCTCCTGGTCTGGGTGAACCCCCTGATCAACACGAACCCCTTCGAGGGCTCACAGGCCTCGCTGCCGCTGTACGTCTACCAGCAGTACGCGGCGGGCACCGACGCGTCGTACGACCGCGCCTGGGCGGCGGCGCTCGCCCTCATCGGCTTCATCATGATCCTCAACCTGGCGGCCCGCGGCATCGCCCGCTGGAAGGCCCCCAAGACGGGCCGCTAAGTGTCATCGGTCGGCTCCGCCGACGGAAGGCCCATCAGCGACCCTGGTATTAAGACCCGAAAGAAGCAGTGATCCCCATGGCCAAGCGAATCGACGTATCGGGCCTGACCGCCTACTACGGCTCCCACAAGGCGATCGACGACATCTCGATGACCGTGGAGCCCCGCTCGGTGACCGCTTTCATCGGCCCGTCCGGCTGCGGCAAGTCCACGTTCCTGCGCACCCTCAACCGCATGCACGAGGTCACCCCCGGCGGCCGCGTCGAGGGCAAGGTGCTCCTGGACGACGAGGACCTCTACGGCAGCGGCGTGGACCCGGTGGCCGTGCGCCGCACGATCGGCATGGTCTTCCAGCGCCCGAACCCCTTCCCCACGATGTCGATCTACGACAACGTCGCGGCGGGCCTGAAGCTCAACGGCTCGTACAAGAAGTCCGAGCTGAACGACGTCGTCGAGAAGTCCCTCAAGGGCGCGAACCTCTGGAACGAGGTCAAGGACCGCCTCAACAAGCCCGGCTCGGGCCTCTCCGGCGGCCAGCAGCAGCGCCTGTGCATCGCGCGGGCCATCGCGGTCGAGCCCGACGTCCTCCTCATGGACGAGCCGTGCTCGGCGCTCGACCCGATCTCGACCCTCGCCATCGAGGACCTGATCGGCGAGCTGAAGGAGCGCTTCACGATCGTCATCGTGACGCACAACATGCAGCAGGCGGCCCGCGTCTCGGACCGCACGGCGTTCTTCAACCTCTCCGCGGTCGGCCAGCCCGGCAAGCTCGTCGAGATCGACGACACGGAGCGGATCTTCTCCAACCCGTCCGTGCAGGCCACCGAGGACTACATCTCGGGCCGCTTCGGCTGAGCCGACCGCCCCCTGACTCCCCGCGGTGCTGCATGGCGGTGCCACCGCAGGGACAACAAGAAAGGCCCGCCCCTGGGCTCCCGGGGGCGGGCCTTTCCACGTGCTGCCATGAGGCGATACGGGCGCGCTACAGGAACGCGAGGTTCACGATCCAGAAGCTGACCGCGGCGACGAGGGCCGCCGCAGGCATCGTGATGAACCACCCCAGGATGATGTTCTTGGCGACACCCCACCGCACCGCGTTCACCCGCTTCGTCGCGCCCACGCCCATGATCGCGGACGTGATGACGTGCGTCGTCGAGATCGGCGCGTGGAACATGAACGCCGTGGTGAACATGATGCCCGCGCCGGTCGTCTCCGCCGCGAAACCCTGCGGCGGGTCCAGCTCGATGATCTTGCGCCCGAGGGTCCGCATGATGCGCCAGCCCCCCGCGTACGTACCGAGCGAGAGCATCAGCGCACAGGAGACCTTGACCCAGATCGGGATCGGCGCGTCCGCGCTCTGTACGTCGGAGATGACCAGGGCCATCACCACGATGCCCATGGTCTTCTGCGCGTCCTGGAGACCGTGGCCGAGGGCCATGCCGGCCGCGGACACCGTCTGCGCGATACGGAAGCCCCGCTTGGCCTTGTGCGGGTTGGACCTGCGGAACATCCACATGATCGCGCACATCACCAGATAACCGGCGACGAGACCGACGACCGGCGACAGGAACATCGGGATGACGATCTTGTCGAGGACCCCGGACCAGATGACTCCGATCCCCCCGGCGAGCGCGGCGCCGACCATGCCGCCGAACAGCGCGTGCGACGAGGACGAGGGCAGCCCGAAGTACCAGGTGATGAGGTTCCAGACGATCGCGCCGATGAGGGCCGCGAAGAGGATCCACATGCCCTTGTCACCGTGCGGGGTCTCGATGATCCCCTCACTCACGGTCTTGGCGACCCCGCTGCCCATGAAGGCACCGGCGAGGTTCATCACCGCGGCCATGGCGAGCGCCGCCCGTGGCGTCAGCGCGCGCGTGGAGACGGAGGTGGCGATGGCGTTCGCGGAGTCGTGGAAGCCATTCGTGTACGTGAATCCGAGCGCGACGCCGATGGTCACGATCAAGGCAAAGGTGTCCATGGAGGGGTCAGGACTCCTTGACCGCGATGGTCTCCACCGTGTTCGCCACGTGCTCGAAGGCGTCGGCGGCCTCCTCCAGCACATCCACGATCTGCTTGAGCTTCAGCACCTCCATGGCGTCGTACTTGCCGTTGAAGAGCTGGGCGAGGAGCTTGCGGTGAATCTGGTCGGCCTGGTTCTCCAACCGGTTCACCTCGATCCAGTACTCGGTGAGGTTCTCCATGGTGCGGAGGTTCGGCATGGCCTCGGCCGTCAGCTCGGCGGCCCGGGACAGGACCTCGATCTGCTGCTCGACGCCCTTGGGGAGTTCCTCGACCTGATAAAGGACGACCAGGTCGACGGCCTCCTCCATGAAGTCCATGATGTCGTCCAGGGACGACGCGAGGTTGTAGATGTCCTCGCGGTCGAACGGCGTGATGAACGAGGAGTTCAGCTGGTGGAAGATCGCATGCGTGGCGTCGTCTCCCGCGTGTTCCGCGGCCCGCATACGCTCTGCGATCTCGGCCCGCGCGGAAGAGTCCGCTCCGAGCAGTTCCATGAGGAGCTTCGAGCCCGTGACGATGTTGTCCGCGGATGCGGCGAACATGTCGTAGAAGCTCGTCTCCCTGGGGGTCAGACGAAAGCGCACGTGGGGTCCTCGGGGTGCTCTGGATGCGGTCAGGCTGATGCTAGGCGCATCATCCGGCCACGGCTAACCGGCCGCTCCCCAGTGTCGCCCATCAGGCACAGTGATCAGCACACCCCCCGAGAAATCGGCTAAGATATACCCGCCAGGGGTATATGGAACTGCATAAATACCCCACGCCTCGCAGGGGCCCGGCTGGAACCTCCCGTAGGGGCGACCAGCGGGAGGTTCCAGAGGCAATCCACCAGGATGTCCAGCAGGAAGTCCAGAGGAGGACGCGATGACGACCACCGACGCGGCCGTGCCGACCACGGGGGCGCCCGAAGCGCCCTCCGACGACGCCCACGGGGACCACGCCCACGGCGTGCACGGCTACCACAAGCAGAAGGACGAACACCTCAAGCGTCTGCGCCGCATCGAGGGCCAGATCCGCGGCCTGCAGCGCATGGTCGAGGAGGACGTCTACTGCATCGACATACTCACGCAGGTCTCGGCGAGCACCAAGGCCCTGCAGTCCTTCGCGCTCCAGCTCCTGGAGGAACACCTGCGGCACTGCGTGGCCGACGCGGCGGTCAAGGGCGGCACGGAGATCGACGCGAAGGTCGAAGAGGCGACGAAGGCGATCGCCCGGATGCTCCGCACGTGACGCTCCCGCGAGGGGAACCAGGAACGAGCCCGCATTCCCCGCCCGCCCGTTTGCCCCGCATCACGGGGTAAACGGGCGGGCGGGAGACATCGCCGCGAAGCGGCGGACAGGAGGGCAAGGCGACCGGGGCTAGGGGCGCTCGTCGCCCCGGGCCCCGGTCTCCCGTACGTCGGAGACCCTCAGCACCTCGTCGATCCGGTCAAAGCTCAAGCGCTCGGCCGCCGCGCTCGCCGCGATGATGAGTTCGCCGCACAGCTCGATCTCGGCGAGGGCGACGTGGTCCTGAACCGCCGTACCGCCACGCATAGGAGCCACGTTCATCACCTCTTCCTGACCCTTACCGGTATCGACTTCCTAGAGTAGGGAGCGCCCTACACACCGCGCATGGCACGGACGGACCATTTCCTCCGGCCGTACGCGACTAGGGACCACCAGGGATCACTAGGGACCGGCGATCTTCCCGGCGAAAATGTCCTTCTCGGCCGGAAGTCGCGCCCCGACGGTCACCCCGAAACCGTAGAGCAGCGTGGTCGACGCCACATCGGCGTTGGCCACGGTGAACTGATGGCGCAGCTTCCGTACCCGCCCCCGCTCGTCGAGGTAGACGTCGAAGGGCACGCTCCCCTCGCTGAACCCTTTCGCCGCCGCCACCCCCAGCGCACCCCGCTGACCTGCGGAGGCCGCCTTCGCCGCGGCCCGCAGATCGGCGACCCCGCGGTAGTGCCGCACCTCCGCGCCCCCGACCCGCTCCTCCCCCACGTACGTCACCTTCCGCGCCCCGCGCAGCAGTTCCGCCGCCGCGAGGGGGTCCGTCGCGCCGCCGGTGACGAGATTCCCGTCGGAGAGCGAGCGTGTCTCGATCCGCACCCACTTGTCGGCGGGCACCCCGGCCCCGCGGTTCTTCATGTAGAGCGCGCCGGCGGACATCAGCTCGGTGATCGGCCGGCGCGGGCGGCCCCCGGCGGGGTCCTGCGGGAGCACCACTCGGAACCGCCCGAGCTGGCGCCGGAAGTCGTACACGCCCTCGCCCCGGACGGTCACGCGCGTCCCGCCGCTGGCCATCTCCATGGACGTACGCGCCTCCGCGCTGCCCGCCCGGACGAGGGAGTCGGCGGACCGCCGCACCACGTCTTCGGGGTCGCCGGGGGCCCCGGCACCGCTGCCGTCGGCGGCGGCGCCGCCCGAACAGCCGGTGGCGACGGCCATCAGCCCCGCCGCCGCGACGGCGACGACCGTTCGCCCTGTGCGCCTGTGCTGCTGCACCATCGCTTGTCTACCCCCAAGCGTGTCCGCGCTCGTCGATCCCCCGTCGTTCCCCCCGTCGTTCCGGATAACGACCGGTGCGTTGACCCGTCACGCCGCGCCGCCCGCGGCAAGGTCGGTACGGTGACGGCGTGGCCTACCAGGACGTCTCAGAAGTCACCGCACCGCACCGCACGTCGACGGTCGAGAACGGCCGTTTCATCGCGGCCCACTGCTCCTGCGGCTGGCGCGGCCCGGCCCGCAGGGCCCGCAGCAAGGCCCGCACGGACGCGGCCGAACATGAGGAGTCCCCCTAGGGGAACCCGCCCGCCCCGCGCACCGTCTCGTTCCCCGGAAGCAACGGGAGGCGTTATGGAACGACGTACGTTCATCGGTACAACGGCCGCCACACTCGCCGGGGCCACGGTCGCGGGCTGCACGGGCGGGGGACCGGACGCGGGCGCGGCCTCCCGCACCAGCGGCAGCGGAAGCGGCGGGAGTACCCCCATCAGAACGTCCAGCGCCGCCGCCACCTCCCCCGCCACCCTCAAGGCCCTCGCCCGTGACCTGGATGGCACTCTCGTCCGGCCCGGCGAGGCCAAGTGGGCGGCGGCCCGCCAGCTGTACAACACGCGCTTCGACAACCTGAAGCCCACCGCCGTCGCCTACGTCGCGCACCCGGACGACATCCGCACCGCCCTGGCGTACGCCCGCGCCCACCGCACCCCGGTCGCGATCCGCAACGGCGGCCACTCGTACGCCGGCTGGTCCTCCGGCACCGGCCGGCTGATCATCGACGTATCGAAGTTGAGCAGGATACGGGCGAGCGGCACCACGGCCACGATCGGCGGTGGCGCCAAGCTGATCGACGTCTACCGCTCGCTCGCCGCGAAGGGCGTCACCCTCCCCGCGGGCTCCTGCCCGACCGTCGGCATCTCGGGGCTGACCCTCGGCGGCGGCCATGGCGTGGTCTCCCGTGCGTACGGCCTGACCTGCGACAGCCTCACCTCCGCGACGCTGATCACGGCGGACGGCAAGCAGCTCACCGCCTCCAAGTCGCAGAACAAGGACCTCTTCTGGGCGCTGCGCGGCGCGGGCAACGGCAACTTCGGTGTCGTCACCGAACTGTCCTACCGCACGCACACCGCGCCCCAGGCCGTCTCCGCGTACATGAGGTGGCCCTGGTCGAAGGCGGCGGCGGTCGTCAAGGCGTGGCAGGAGTGGGGCCCGGACCAGCCGGACGAGATCTGGTCGTCCCTCCACCTGGCGAACAGCACGGGCGGCACCCCGACCGTCTCCGTCTCCTGCTTCTCGCTGGGCACGTACGGCGAGCTGCAGAACGCCGTCGACCGCCTCGCCGACAGGATCGGCGCCTCCGCGCGCAGCGTCTCCCTGAAGCGGCGTACGTACGAGGAGGCGATGGAGGTGTACGCGGGCTGCTCGTCCTTCGCCGCCGACGCCCAGTGCCATCTGCCGGGCGCGACGCCGGGCCGCAGCCCGCAGGGCGCCCTCAAGCGTGAGACGTACGCGGCGAGTTCGGACTTCTTCGACCGTTCGCTGTCGGCGGCTGGCATCCGCGCGCTGCTGTCGCAGGTCGAGAACGTGACGGGCGCGAGCGCGGGCAGTATCGCGCTGACCGCGCTCGGCGGCGCCGTCAACCGCGTCGACCCGACGGCGACGGCCTTCGTGCACCGCCGCTCGCGGATGCTGGCGCAGTACATCGCGTCGTGGCGCGCGGGGACGTCGGGCTCACCGGCGCGGGCGTGGCTGAAAAAGGCTCATGGGGCGATGGGGCGGTACGCGTCGGGTGCGGCGTACCAGAACTACACGGACCCGACGCTGACGAACTGGCGCGAGGCGTACTACGGGGACGCGGCGCCGCGTCTGAAGAAACTGAAGAAGCAGTACGACCCGGGCCGCTTCTTCGACTTCCCGCAGGCTCTGTGATTCTCCCGGGTTCTGTGATTCTCCCGGGTTCTCTGATTCTCCCGGGTTCTCTGAAGTGCCGGCGCTAGGCCGCGAGGTCCCGCTCGTCCGGGTCCGCCGCGGTCTGCTGCGAGGGCGCCGCGGGCTCGCTCAGGGGCGCGGCCGCCGGCCTCGCCTTCCGGTCCCACACCAGCCGGCCCGCGTGCCGGGACCGCCCGACCGCCTTGGCGAGCGGCGTGAGCAGCGCCATGGCGAGCGGGGAGAGGAGCAGGGCGACGGCCGTGCCGAGCGCGAAGCCGCCGATGACGTCCGTGGGGTAGTGCACGCCCATGAAGACGCGGCAGAAGCCTTCCAGGGCGGCGAGTCCGAGGGCGACGAACCCGAACTTCCGGTGGGCGACGAAGAGGCCGGCGCCGATGGCCATGGCGAGCGTGGCGTGGTCGCTGACGAAGGAGAAGTCGTCCTTGCCCTCGACCAGGACATGGACCCCGCTGTGGTCGCGGAAGGGGCGTGGCCGCTCCACGAAGCCCCGGATGGGGACGTTGACGAGCACCGCGATTCCGGCGGCCAGCGGCGCCCAGACGACGGCGGCGACCGACGAGGCGGCGTCGTCGAGGGTGCCCCGCTTCCGCTGGCCCCACCAGCACCACACCACGAGCAGCACGAGGGCGATCAGCAGCCCGTACTCCCCGACGAACGCCAGGGCGCGGTCGAGCCAGTGCGGGGTGTCCTGCGTCAGGCCGTTGATGTCGTAGAGCAGGCCGACATCGGGGTTCGACCCGGATTCATCGAGTCCAGCCATGGCGCTGCGGCCCCTTGTCTCCTAGCCCATGGGCGCACGTTCTGTGCGCCCTTTCCATCAACCCCCGTGGTCGGTCCAGTCAAGGGAACGCGCGGTCCCCACCCCTACGTTCCACTCTCCACCGAAAGATCACCCAGACGTTACCGAAGAGAGATACATCGCCGCAGCTCAGGAGAGCCTTTTAACGGAGAGTTCAAGCCATGTCACACGCCGCGTGCGCCTCCGTTCGCCCCCGCGCACGCTCCACTCACGCCCCCAGCTCGGCCGGGAGCGTCTCCGCCCCCTCGTCGGTGACGCGAGTCGCGCCAAAATAGTCCGGGGTGTCGATCGGGTCGAAGCGGATCACGGCACCGGCGCGCGGGGCGTTGATCATGTAGCCGCCGCCGACATAGATGCCGACGTGCCGGATGGCGCGCGAATTGGTGAGGTCGTCCGAGAAGAAGACCAGGTCGCCGGGGAGCAGCTCCTCGCGCTTGGGGTGCGGCCCCACGTTGTACTGGTCGTTGGCGACGCGTGGCAGCGTGATGTCGACGGTGCGGTAGGCGGCGAGGGTCAGGCCGGAGCAGTCGAAGCGTCCGTTCTGCTCGGCTGTGCCGTTGCCGCCCCACAGGTAGGGGGTGCCGAGCTTCTTCTGCGCGAAGTAGATCGCTCCTGCCGCCTGCCGCGACGGCTGCACGCGCCCCACGGGCCGGGCGAAGCTCTTCTGGAGGGTGGTGATGGTCTTCACGTAGTTCTGCGTCTCGCGGTAGGGCGGCACGCCGCCGTACTTGATGACGGCGTACGCGCCCGCGTTGTACGCGGCGAGCATGTTCTTCGTGGGGTCTCCCGGGGCGTCCTTCACATAGCCCGCGAGATGGCAGTCGTACGAGGCCGCCGAGGGAATGGCGTCCTCGGGGTCCCAGATGTCGCGGTCGCCGTCACCGTCGCCGTCGACGCCGTGCGCGGCCCAGGTCCCGGGGATGAACTGCGCGATGCCCAGCGCCTTGGCCGGGCTCTTCGCGCGCGGGTTGAACCCGCTCTCCTGGTAGAGCTGGGCGGCGAGCAGCGCGGGGTTGATGGCCTTGCAGAGATTGCCCCACTTCTGCACGAGGGGCTGGTAGGTCGCGGGCACGGCTCCCTTGGCGAGCCCGACGGAACCGCCGCTCGCGCCTCCGGCGATGCTTCCCGCGGCCATGTACGTCCCGACGACGAGGAGCGCGATGAAGCTGAGGGCGCCACCGAACCCGACGGCCGCGACCAGCCACGCCTTACGCACCGTCAACCACCCCTCACCCGCCGGGAGTCCGCCGCCGCTCAGTGTAAAGGCCCCATGCGACAGCGACAGGGTCACCTGCCACTGGAATCGACCATCCCTCACCCTCATGGATAGCTTGGTTCACTCCAGCGAACGCCGGCTGGACGAGCACCCCCACACGCAACCGCACAGAGAGCTGAGCGACGACATGAGCGACCTTCGTCTCGACGGGACGGTCTTCGAGGACCTCAAGAGAACGTTCTCCTCGGTCAGCGACCGCATGGACGTCGCCCGTCGCACCCTCAAGAACACCGACGGCTCGGTGGTGGGTGCCGGGAAGCTCATCGAGGACGTCCATGAATTCGCGGATGAGTGGGGGTACGGCGTCAAGCAGCTCGGCAAGCACACGCAGGGCGCCGTCAAGATGATCGACAAGATCGACGAGGAGTTCGGCAAGCTGGACCAGGCCCTGGCCGAATCCCTGAAGTCGACCCGGAAGAAGGCGGAGTAACGTGGGTACGAAGCGTCCCGCGTTTCCGAACATAGGCTGGGACCCCACGCCCGGCGACGTCCAGGACACCCGGGAACTGGCCAAGAAGCTCGGCGGACTCGCGGGTGAGCTAGGAGCGGCCGTCAGGGACCTGGAGCGCATCGAATGCGGCGCCTGGAAGGGCAAGGCGGCGCTCGCGTTCACCGAGTACATCGGCGAGGACGTCACCCCGCTCATCCGCAAGAGCCACGAATCCTTCGACAAGGCCTCGCGTGCGCTGCACCGGTGGGCCAAGGAGCTTGCGGACTTCCAGGACGAGGCCGACCGGCTGGAGAAGAAGGCCGGCGACAAGCTGGACGCGCGGTCGGAGGCCAAGCCCGACAGCAAGGAGATGGGCAAGGCGTCGGGGGCCGTCACCGACCTCATCGGCGACGTTCACGACCTGGAGGACCGCTACGCCAAGGCGGCCGGGGCGATCAGCAAGGAGCTGGACAAGGCGGGTGACATCGCCCCGGACGAGCCCGGCTTCTGGGACAAGCTCACGAAGGGCGTCGCCGACGCGTGGGACGCGGCGGGCAAGTGGCTCCAGGACCACGCCGACCTGATCAAACTGATCGGCGACCTGCTGAGCGACCTGACGGCCGTCCTTGGCCTCCTCGCCATCGTCACACTTCCCTTCCCACCGCTGGCGGCGGTCTTCGGCACGGCGGCGCTCATCACGAGCGGGCTGGCGCTGGGGGCGCACGGGCTCGCCAAAATGGGCGGGGCCGATGTGAGTTGGGCTCAGATGGGGTTGGATGCGGTGGGGCTTATGCCGGGGATCGGGATGTTCAGCAAGGGCATCAAGGTCGTCGGTGAGGGCAAGGCGATAGCCGCTGTCGCCAACCTCGGCAAGGGATTTGGTTACAGCAAGATCGGCAGCTCAAAGATCCTCATGGCCTTCGGGAAGAACTCGCAAAGTCTTACGGGTGGCCTCGGCATGGGGGGTCTGGTGAAGATCGGCGGCAAATCCACTGATGTCTACGAGGTGGCGCATTCCACCAGTGGGCTGGCATCCCGTATGGGTGGCCTGGCCGCCGCGGGCTATCACGAAGGCCAGTGGTTGGGATCCAAGGGGCTGAACATGATCCCCAAGGTGAACATCAACCCCCTGGGTGCCGGTATCGCCATTGACGCGGGACTCAAGATTTTCCCCAAGGTCACAAGCATTCACCAGCACGTGGGCGAAGCCCTCTTCCCCGGCGACCGCTTCGCGCAGTCGGCCTCGGGTGGCTGAGAGCGGGCAGCGCAGTAACAGAGTCAAGGCGCCCGGCAACGGGCCCTGAGTCGCCACAGAGGAAGAGCCGTACGGACATGGACATCTGGCAGCCTGAACCGGGCGAGACACTCCTTGCCCGCGCACCCGTCACATTCGCGACCGGCGCGGCCACCCGCGTCAAGGGCATGCGCTGGTTCCGCGACACCGAGCGCAAGGACATCCAGGGGGAACTGCCCGGCTGGCCCGAGGGGCCCGTGTACACACCGCGATCAACCGGTGGTTCGCTCGCACGCAAGGTGGGCAAGGGCGGGGTGATGGCCCTCGGCGTCGCCATCATGGCCGCTCTCAGTGCTGCCGGAGGCAATGTGAGTGGCAGTTCCTTTGCCGACGGAGGCAAGGACACTCCGGACGACCCGGCTGACGAGGTCGAGGACTTTCCCGTCCTGTGGGCCGCGCCCGGCACGATCGCTCGTACTCTTCCTTGGCAGTTGGATCCAGGCCGGGTTGACGAAAAGCAGTACCGCACCCACGCGATCGTCACCGACCGCCGTCTGGTCATCGTCGGTCTCCCTTTCGACGAGAAGGACCTCACCCGCATCGAGGACGAATACCTCTGGGAAACTCCCCGATCCGCCATCAGCGAAGTCGAACCGCGCGACTTCAAGGATGGGCGGGACGTACGACTGGTCTTCTCCGACGGCTCATGGTGCAGGCTGAGATCGCAGTTCCGGGGGAAGTTCACTCGCTACCTGGTCGCCGCCGACTTGGTTCCTCTGGAAACCCTGACGCAGGCACAGCGGGATGCGGTCGACAACTTTCTGGCCACCGCTCGGGCGCCAGACCTCTCAGACCCCTTCGTCACGCGTCGGCCGTGCGGGCACTATCGCGCCGAGGCCTTGGTGCCGAGCGAGATCGACGCGTTCTTCGGGGCCGACAGTCGTCACCTGACCATGAACGCCGACGGCAGCGAGTTGAAGCACTCCGACTTCCACCCCGAAGACCTCTGACCCTGCCTACGAACCAGACCAGGACACCTCCGCCCCATGACATCCCCGACCAGCCTTCCAACCACTTCGCCCGACCAACTCGACCCCCCGCCCATCTGGTTCAACGTCCCGGACGGATTCTTCGCCCTGCCACTAGCAGCGACTCCGGAGGAGCGCGCCGAGCGGGCCCATGAATTCGTACGCCGCCTCTACTCCCGTGGAGACGCCCGAATTTGGGAACCCGCCGCCCCGTATTACGCGGGTCTCGCCCAGCTCATGGCGGAGACCGGTGTCTCTTACTCGGCGATGGGCCTCTTCTCCACGGCGGAAGAAGCGGAGGAAGTGGAGGAAGCGGAGGAGGCAGAAGGCTCCGAAGGCGTCGCCCAGTGCGCGTTCACCGTGGCGGCCGTCCCGACCGGCCAGGCCCCGACCGGCCAGGCCCCGACCGGCCAGGCCCCGGACGACGAGGCCCCGGACAGCACGGACATCGTCGCCCAGGGAATCCTGGCCATCCTCTCCAGCACCCCGCACAACGACGCCCGCTGGCTCGACCTGCCGTGCGGCCCCGCAGTCTCCTGCGTCACCCTGACCGAGTACAAGCTGAATCCGGAGATCACCGCGACCGGCGAGGCGACGGAACTGCTCACCGGACAGATACAGGTCCATGTGCCGTTCCCCACCGGCCCGTTCACCGCCGTCTTCACGCTCCACACCGCGTCCACGGAGTACTGGACGGAGTTCTGCAACATCATGGCGGCGATCCTCCAGACGGTCTCCTTCACGGAACCGTCCGCTACGGAGCGCCGGGAGTGACCTCGGCCCACAACAGTTTCCCCGCGTGGTCCGTCCCCACGGGGTAGGCGCCCCAAGCATCCGCGCAGGCCCGCACGAGGTGCAGCCCCCGGCCGCTCTCCGCCATGTCCGGCGGCCGGCGATCGGGCGCGGGGTCTTCTGCGAAGCCGGGCGGGATCTGCGGGTCGGAGTCCCACACGGACACGCGGATCCCCTCCGGGGAGGCGGAACGGAGGCGGAGGGCGTAGGGCCCGTCGGTTGACAGTGGGCGTTGCTGAGCAGCTCGCCCGCGAGGAGTTCCGCGGTGGGGGTGAGCCGGCCGAGCCCGTACGACTCCAGGACCGCGCGGAGGGTGGCGCGGGCGATTCCCGGGGCGCGGGGATCGCGCGGGAGTTGGAGGGTGTAGGTCCAGGGCGGCGATACGGTTGCGTTCACGGAAATCTCCGTCGGGAGTGGGTAGTTGCTGGGTGGGACCCAGTGACGTTGCCGCTCCGTCGAGCGGGGTTCTTCTGGGCGGTGTGCCACACCAAAAGTAGCGCCGCCGGATATATTCTTCATCCCGTTCTGGGTAAGACTAAAAGCAACCACTCGTGTGAGTGACGCGAGAGCACAGGAGCAGCAGGCATGGCCATTCGGAACAACCCGACGGGTCGTCAACTCCGCCTCGGCGCCGAGCTGCGCAAGTTGCGCGAACGTGCTGGCCTGACGTCGACTGCGGCGTCCCAACTGCTCGGTATGAAGCAGGCGCAGGTCAGCAACATGGAGACCGGACGGGTCGGCGTCAGCGCCGAGCGGGTCCGGACCCTGGCCTGCCACTACGCCTGCTCGGACAAGGCTCTCGTCGAAGCCATCGCCGACATGACGGGCGACCGTAAGCGTGGCTGGTGGGAGGAGTACCGCGAGCTACTGCCCGCCGGGCTGCTGGACCTAGCCGAGGTGGAGCACCACGCCACCCGCCTGCGCACAGCCATCACCGTGCACATCCCGGGCCTGCTCCAGACCGCCGACCACGCACGCGAACTGTTCCTCCAAGTCGTGCCAGAGTTCCCGCCTCCGGATGTGGAGCACCGGGTGTCGTTCCGCATCAAACGGCAGACAGTCCTCTTCCGCGATCCTCCGACTCCGTACCAGGCGATCATCCATGAGGCCGCCCTGCGCATGCAGTTCGGCGGGCCCGACGTAACCAAGAGGCAGTTGCAACACCTGCTAGACATGAGCGAGCGGGACCACATCACCGTCAAGGTCATCCCGTTCGCCGCAGGCTCCTTTCCCGGATCCGGGCAGTCCCTCTTCTACTCCAGCGGCCACGTCGCCCAGCTGGACACGGTCCACCTGGACCAGTCGCATGGCCCCACATTCCTGTACGCCGAGGCCCAATTGGAGATGTACCGCGTTCTCCTCGACCGACTGGAATCCGTTGCCCTCGACGACACGAGGTCACGCGACCTCATCCAGAACCTGATCCGCGACCTCTGAAAGGGAACACCATGCTTGCCCCGACGTATGAGTGGCAGAAGTCGTCCTACTGCGGGCAGGGAGACTCCTGCCTCCACGTCGCAGCCGCATCGTCCCGCACCGTCCATCTCATGGAAAGCAGCGACCCCACCGGAGCAATACTCACCGCCGCCCCCACGGCCTTCGCGGCCCTGATCCGCCACACCAAGCACACCGCAGGCACCGAACCGACCTTCCAGGACCTGTAGAGGAAGCCCAAATGCCCCAGGTGGATTGGCAGAAGTCCTCGTACTGCTCCGAGGGCAGCTCGTGCGTGTACGTCGCTGCAACGTCCATCGGCACCGTCCGTCTGACCGAAAGCAGCGACCCCACCGGAGCAATACTCACCGCCGCCCCCACGGCCCTCGCGGCGCTCATCCGCGACACCAAGCACACCGCAGGCGCCGAACCCGCCCTCCAGGACCTGTAGAGGGAGCCCAAATGTCCCAATCGAACTGGCAGAAGTCGTCCTACTGCGCCCAGGGCAATTCCTGCGTATACGTCGCTTCAGACGCATCCGGAACCGTCCATCTGACCGAAAGCAGCGACCCCACCGGAGCAATACTCACCGCCGCCCCCGCGGCCTTCGCGGCCCTCGCGGCGCTCATCCGCGACACCAAGCGCACCGCAGGCGCCGAACCCGCCTGAGGCCACTCACATATCCCCGTGCCCACATCGGCCCCCACCCAAAGAAGCGGAAAGTGACCGAGACCCCCCGCCCCGAAATTCCCGCCGGCCTCGACTGGGTCCGCGCCGCCCCGGAGGGCGAGCAGGGCCCCGGCCCCTGGATCGAGATCGCCTTCGGCGAGGACGACGCCGTCTATCTCCGGGAGACCAGCGACCCGGAGAACGTCGTCACGACGACCAGGAAGAAGTGGGACGCCTTCGTGCTCGGCGTACAAGCCGGTGAGTTCGACCACTTCGTGGAAGGCGTCGGCCAGGACTGACGCCACGCCCCTGCGCCCTCCGCCCTGTCCGGGACAGCGGAATCCCCGTCCCGGACAGGGTTTTCCCTTGCCCGGCGCCCCAGCGGACTGCCAGCCTCAGGCCGTGCCCGGCGAGGGGTGTTTCGGGGGGACCCTCGCCGGGACGACGACGAACCGCTGCGCGTCCGCGCCACCGCACCTCCCGATCACCGCCTCCACCCCCGCGACAGCACGCCCGTTCAGCCCTACGCACCGCCCGTCCGCGAGCCGCAGCACATAGGCCCCGCCCCGCCGCTCCACCGACAGCCGCGCCGCCGCACCGCAGTCGGTGAACGGCTCCAGGAACCCCTTCGCCCCGCCCTTCGACGGGGCGGCGAGGCAGCCCTCGCCGTGCTCGGGGTGGTCCCAGCGGACGCGGTACACGCCGCCGCCGAGCGGCTCCAGCTCGGTCGTCGGCGGCACCGCCTCCCCGCACGGCCGGAACACCGCGATATGGCTCCCGTACCGCCCTTTCCTGTCCCGCCCGTCGGT
This sequence comes from Streptomyces sp. NPDC003032, assembly GCF_053591415.1. NCBI lineage: Bacteria > Bacillati > Actinomycetota > Actinomycetes > Kitasatosporales > Streptomycetaceae > Streptomyces > Streptomyces sp. NPDC003032. The sequence goes on from NZ_JBSFTT010000022.1 coordinate 137,150, forward strand.
GAGGCAGAGGCCGGACGCCCGTAAGGGCTGCACCTGTACGACACCGGACGGCACGTTCGCCGCCTTCCCGGAGGCGGAGGGCGAGGGATCGCGCGGCTCGTCCGAGGCGTTCAGCGCCGACGCGCCGACCGCCGCGACGGCCACGACAGCGACCACGCCGGCAACCAGGGTGAACGCCCGCGGCCGCTTCCCTACGGAGGTGGGGGTGGAGCCAAGGGCAGAGGCGGGGGCTGAGGTCGGGGCCAGGTCAGCAGCGGAGGGAGGGGGAAGAGAGGGCTCGGGGTCGCCCGAGGCGATGCGGTCCCGCGCCGCGAGCCACGCCCCGACCCGCTCCTCCCCCTCGCACGCCCGGACCAACGCCGCCACCAGCTCCGCCTTCGGCAACGCCCCACGGGACAGCGCCCCCGCGACCGTGCTCCGGGGCAGCAGGTCCCCGCGCTCGGTGGCACGCAGCTCCAACTCCCGGTACGTGAGGCCGGACGCCTCCTTCATCTGCCGCAGCAGCGCGACGAACTCGGCCGCGGTGCGGACCCGCTCGGGTCCCGAACCGCCCTGGTTGTCCATGCTCGACTGTCCCCTTCCGGCCACCGCACGACTGTCCGGGACAAGCCCCCGCCCGGAAAAGATCGAGTGTCGCCGCAGCCCGGCACCGCCACAAGAGCGCTTCCCGTGAGTTGCTACCGTCCGGCCATGCCTGACACCGGAGAATCAGCAGCCCCCTTGTCCCCCACCGCCCCCGTGACGGCCGACGACGTCACCCGCGCAGTCCGACTGGCCGTCGCCACCCTGCGCACGGCGCCGGACGACGCCGACTGGGGCGCCAAGGCGGGCGGCCTGGAGTGGGACTGCTGGGAGACGGGCGAGCACCTCGCCGACGACCTCTTCGCGTACGCCGCCCAACTCGGCCCCGAACACCCCCCTCTGGACGGTGTCGTCCCCTTCCACTGGGTGAGCCGGACGCCCGGCGGCCCCGCCAACGTCACCCTCGCCGACCCCGCTGCCGGACCGGCGGGGCTGCTCATGGTCGTGGAGGCGTGCGGCGCCCTGCTGACCGCCATGGTCGCCACCACCCCGCCGACCGTCCGCTCCCACCACGGCTTCGGCGCCTCGGACCCCGAGGGCTTCGCCGCGATGGGGGTGGTGGAGACCCTCGTCCACACCTACGACATAGCGAACGGACTCGGCATCGGTGACGCGTGGTCCCCGCCCGCCGACCTCTGCGCCCGCGTCCTGTACCGCCTCTTCCCCGACGTCCCGACGGACACGGACCCCTGGGCCACGCTCCTGTGGGCCACGGGCCGCGGCGAACTCCCCGACCGGGAGCGGCGGACCCAGTGGCGGTGGTACGGGGCGCCCAGGGTCTGACAGGGCCGTCCCGGACCAGCGTCCCATACGTACGTCATCTCCGCAGGTCAGAGCCCTGGAAGCGTTCCAGCGTCCCTGATCCCCCGGCACTCCTTGCCCCCGTCGGCCAGGGACGGCTTCGCTGTTGATCGAGCCGGAAACCACGGCCTCGTACCGACATCAGTTCGCACCTCACGGGGGACCCCATGAAGCTCACGCACCTCTCGAAGACCCTGCTCGCCGGACTCACGCTGGCCGGTGCGCTGGCGCTCACCGCCTGCAACAACAACGACGACGGGTCGAACGCCGGGGGATCGCCGAGCGGCGCGAAGCCGACCGCGTCCGCCGAGTCCAGCGACTCCGCCGGGTCCGCCGGGTCCGGGACGGACGGTGACAGCGGAAGCGAAAGCGGGGGCGACAACAGCGACGGCGGCGGTGAAGGCACCGTCGCCGGTACCGGCTCCAACGAGAACGGCAAGATCGGCATCTGCCGCAGCGACGAGCTGGAGGTGACCGCCGCCGACAACACCACCGGCAAGACGGAAGGCGTCATCACCGTCAGCTTCCGGAACGGCGGTGGCCGCGACTGCGCCATCAACGGCTACGCGGGCGTCGACCTGAAGACGGCCACGGGCGACACCCTCTCCGTCGACCGCAACGGCGACCAGCCCCACCCCGGGGTTCTCAAGGACGGCGAGTCCGCCGCGTTCAACATCACGTTCCCGGTCAACAACACCGGCGGCTCCGGCGTCCGCGTCGCCAAGATCCTGGTGACCCCGCCGAACGAGACGAAGACCGTCACCATCGCCTGGCCCGCCGGTTCTCTCCCGGTGAGCGGTGAGGGCTCACCGGGCAGCGGCCCGAAGCTGGCCATCGGCCCCGTCGGCAAGGTCAGCGACTCCCCCGCGGGCTGAGGTCGGGGGGAAGTGGGGGAAGTCCCCTGGGCCCAGGGAAGGGAAGACCCTCTGGCCTCAGGGGACACAAGCCCTCCCCACTCGATTGACGTGCACCCAACCATCACCGATGGTTGGGAAATCGGGCGTTATGCGGTCGGCCGTCGGGTCCGGCATGACGCGGCGTCACGGCCGGGGGGAAGCCGAAGAATATGGAACCAAGAGATCAGCATGCCGCCGGGCCCGGTGACGAGAACGACAGCCCGGGCCGATTCGGACCACCACCCTCGTTCCCGCCCCAGCCGCCACCGCCACCGCCGTCGGCACCCCAGTTCCCGTTCCCGCCCCCACAGCCACCCACCCAGTCCACGCACCTGCCGCCCCTGCCACCGCCGCCCACCGGCGCCCCGTACGCCCACGGCCCCTCCGACACCTCCGGCTCCGCCCACCAAGGCCCCCTGCGCCCCCTGGCCGTCGCCCTCCTCAACCTCACCGGCCTCGGCCTCGGCTACCTCCTCATCCGGCGTTGGCTCTTCGCCCTGCTCTGCTGCGGCGCGACCGCCGCGCTGCTCCTCCTCGCGCTGCCCGCCGACGTCGACGGCGTACCCGGCGGCATCCTCATCGGCTATGTCGCCCTCCTGCTCCTGGCCGCCGCCCACGGCGCGTTCCGGGCCGCCCGCGACCGGGGCCACTGGCCGCTGCGCGCACCGCTGGCCGTCGCGCTCGGCGTCGTACTGCTCGCCGTACCCTCCGGCGGCGCCTTCGCGTACGAGAGCGCGCGGGACGAGGCCGTCGAGCAGATGCTCCTCGACCGCCTCGACAGGGCCGACCGCATCGTCGCGGGCCTCGACGGTCAGCCCTTCGAGGGCGCCGCCGAGACGAAGTACAAGAAGGCCATGGGCATCTACCGCGGCCTCGCCGACGACCACCCGGGTTCGAAGGCCGCCGACCGCCTGCCGAAGAGCCTCACGACCTACTACGAGACCGTCGCCGCCCCCTACACCGCGAAGCGGTACTGCGAGGCCGTCACCCCGCTCAAACACCTGCGCACCGTCCCCGGCACCCTCGGCAAGGACCACCTCGGCACCCTCGCCACCTGGCCCGACGACCGCCTCGCCACCTCGCTGTACGAGTGCGGCGTCGAAGGGCTCGGCCGCTCCTCGGCCGCCGACGCCCCGCTCACGGACCTCCTGCGCACCTTCCCCGCCTCCGACCAGGCCGACAAGGTCGAACCCGCCCTCCGCGACGCCATCGACACCCGCACGGCCGCGCTCAAGGGCCCCGCCCCCTGCCCCGCCGTCGACGAACTGCGCGCCATCGCCGCCACCACGGCCGCGCTGCCCGGTGACAAGGTCGACGCCGAGGCCGTACGCGGTGACAGCGACCGTGCCCTGGAGCGCGGCGTCTACGCCTGCGGCATGGACGAGTTCGAGGACGGCCATTTCGCGAAGGCGGCAGCGTCCCTGAACGGCTTCGCCAAGACGTACCCCTCCAGCAAGAAGCTCGACCGCGCCAAGGACGTCGCCATCGCCGCCGAGATCGCCGAAGAGCGCCCGAGCGCGGGCCGCCGCCTGCCCCCGTCCGGCTCGCCCGGCGGCGGGAACGTCGAGTTCATCCTCGCCAACCTCGGCCCCGGCGAGCTGGAACTCCTCTACACCGGCCCCACCACCGGCCGCGTCAAGCTCAAGGACTGCGCGTCCTGCCGGATCTTCGCCGGCAAGTCCGAGGGCGACAAGGCCTGCCGGGCGGGCGTCACCAAGTACCCGAAGACCACCCTCGGACTGCCCGCGGGCGAGTACCACTTCCTCTACAAGCGGGGCACCGTACGCGATCGAGCCGACGGCGCCAGGCTCAGCCCGTCCTACCGCTACACCGACTGCTCCTTCGTGACCCGCGCGACCGCCGGTCTCGGACTCGGCTGAGTCCCGGTCAGAAGTCCTGGTCAGAGGCACGCCGGGCCGTCATTGCCCGGCGTCCTACCGCGTGATACACAGAGTGACCAGACCTCACCCACGAGGAAACGCACGAAGTCGGCCAACGAATGACGCCAAGGAGTCATCCGCGGGCCCGATTGTCGGCGAGAATGAGCTGTCCTCTGCACCGAGGTAGGCAGAGGTGGCGGAACAACCCACTAGGGGCGGTGAGTTACACATGCTTATGGCAGCCGAAAAGGGCGACATCACCACCATCATCGGCGGGATCGCCCCCGACTGGGGTCCCTTCGGGAGCCTGGGCAACGAGGCACGCGTGATGATCGAGGTCGTGATGGCGATCGCCATCCTCCTCTGTCTCGGCATTGCCATCTGGGGCGCGGCGAAGCAACGCATCGGCGCGACGGCGCTGCGGGACACCTTCAGCGCGGAACAGGGCAAGGGCCTGATCATCGCGGGGCTGACCGGCGTCTTCATCATCGGTTCGCTCGGCACGCTGTTCACCATCGTGTACGGCATGGCGGTCTGACGGCCCTCCCACACGTCCCCAGCCCCCCAGCCTCCCCCAGCCCCCCTCAACCCCCACGCCCCTTGTCCCCCTCCCCCATGTCCCCTCTCCCCACCCGTCCGTCGTGCCCACCGGCTGAGGTTGCAACTCCCTGATGTCGAGTCACCACACCGCGCCCGCGCGGGAACCAGCACGGCTACCGTCATACGTGTCCTACGTGACGGTTCAGCGAGAGGTTGAGGGGGCGGTCGCGGCATGAGTCCCGACGACGAGCGGAACGACGGCCTCTTCGGCGGCTCGGGAGAGACCAGGACGCGGCTTCCCGAGGGGGAGGGTGGCGACGACGTCTACGGCGGCGCGCGCAGATCCGCCCGGACCGGGCGGACGTCCTCCCGCAGCCTGGTGACGGTGGTCGGCGTCGTGGTCCTGCTGATCGCGGCGATCGCCTTCGCCAATCGGGGCGGTGAGAGTGGTTCGGCGGGGGGCGACGACGCCGCGAAGCCGGACGCGACGTCGACGGCCCCTTCGGGGAAGAGGCCGGTCGACGGCAAGACCGCGGGCATCCCTTCGGGGTTCGCTCATGATGAGCAGGGGGCGCAGAGCGCGGCGGCGAACTACGCGGTCGCGCTCGGCTCCGCCGAGATGTTCGACAAGGACCAGCGCCACGGCATCGTGGACGCCGTCTACACCCCCGACGAGGCGGCAAAGCGTCAGGCAGCCCTGGACAAGGTCTACTCGGGGGAGAAGTTCCTGACCAGCATCGGTCTGAACCCTGACGGGTCGGCGCCCAAGGACACGAAGTTCGTCTCCCGCATCATTCCGGTGGGCACCCAGGTCAAGAAGTTCAGCGGTGACAGCGCGAGCGTCGAGATCTGGTACTCGTCCCTCTTCGGCCTGGCCGGCGAGAGCGCCAAGAACCCCGTGGCCGAGAGCTGGTTCACCAACACGTACGAGCTGCGGTGGGTCGGCGGTGACTGGAAGGTCGCCGACTTCAGGCAAAAGGACGGCCCTGTCCCGGTCGGGCGCGACCAGAGGGCGTCCACTGCCGACGATATGGCAAAGGCAGTGGAGCAGTTCGGAGGGTTCACTTATGCCCGGTAGCACCCGTCGCCGCACCCTCACGCTCGCCGCTGCCTTCACCACAGTGCAGACGGCAGCCGTGCTGCTGGCCACCCACGCCGTAGCGGCACCGGACCCGCAGCCTTCCGACAACTCCTGCGACCTCATCCGCGGCCCCGCCAAAAAGTACTGCGAAAAAGGCGAAGAAGGCGGAGGCAGCAGCAGCGAGGGAAAGTACCCCAGCGACCCACCCCTGGGTGACTCCCTCGACCCCCTCAGCTCCCTGGCAAAGGGCTGCGCCGAAGCCGCCTCCTGGACCGTCGACAAGCTGTCCGACGCCGTGAAGGAGACGGCCAACGTCGACTTCACGAACCCCAAGTTCCTCCAGCAGTACGCCGTCGTCTTCGCGGCGTCCACCATCCTCACCCTCCTCCTGTGGCTGCTCGCCGTGGCGAAGAGGGCCGTGCGCGGCGTGCCGCTGACGACCGCGATCTCCGAGGCCATCGGGTTCCTGTGGCTCACCGTGCTCGCCTCCGCCTTCACACCGCTGATCCTCTACACCGTCGTCTCGGCGACCGACGGCGTCTCGGACGTCATCGCGAAGGCGACGGGCGGTCAGACGGACCAGTTCTTCGGGACGTTCTCGGGCGCCCTGAAGAAGGGCGAGGACATCGGCGGCGGCCCGATCATGCTGATCGTCGTCTCGCTCGTGTCGATCCTCGCCGCCGGCGTGCTCTGGCTGGAGCTGGTGATCAGGGCGGCGCTCCTGTACGTAGGAGCGCTCCTCGGCACCGTCGTGTACGCGGGCCTCGTCGACAAGAACCTGTGGTCGCACGTCCGCCGCTGGGCGGGCATCATGATCGCCGTCATCCTCGTCAAACCGATCATCGTCATCGTGCTCGGTCTCGCCGGGGCGCTCTCCGCCGACGACGGGCCCGACGCGTTCTCCGCCGTCGTCTCGGGGCTCTCGATCATCCTGCTCGCCATCTTCGCGAGCGCCATGATCTACCGCTTCGTACCGGGCTTCGGCGACGAGATCGCCGGCTCCCGCAACAACCGCATCATGCGCGGCGCCGAGAGCAAGGCCGCCGCCGTGATCAGCTCCCCCGCCTCCCTCGTCTCCCAGGGCATCAAGGCCCACAGCAGCCGGGGCAACGGCTCAGGCGGAGGCGGAGGCGGTGGCGGTGGCGGCGGGAGCAGCCAGCCCCGGCCCGCCAACCCCGCCAGCGGCGGCGTCGCCGCCCACAGCGGCCGTCCCTCCGGCGGCGGCTCATCGAACGGCGGCGGATCTGTCCCCTCCGCCGCACCCCCGCCGCGCGGCAGCGCGACGAACACGCCGCACGCGGGCAACCGCGGCGGCTCCCGCACCAGCAGTACCAACCGCACGGGAGGTGAAGGGCGTTGACGACCCAGTCCCACGTGTCCCAGCCGGTCGCGCCCCGCCGCACGTATCTGATCGGCCGCGCCCGGCCGAACGCGATCGTCGGCAAGAACCGCGAGACCGGGGAGATCGCCCTGATCATCGTGGGGGCGTTCCTCGGCATGATGTGCGGACTCCTCGTCCCCGTCCTCCCCCTGCGCATCGTGCTGCTCACCGGGCTCCCGATGCTCGCCATCGCGGCGGTGTACGTCCCGTACAAGGGCCGGACGTTCTACAAATGGTTCGAGATCAACCGCAGTTACAAGCGTTCCCTGAAGCGCGGCACCGCCTACCGGTCCACCGCCCCGGAGGCCGGGGTCAGGATCGACGGCCGCGAGGTCGAGGTCGGGCCGCCACCCGGCATCGGCCGCATCAACTGGCTCGCCGCGCCCTTCGGCCCGGACGAGATCGCCGTACTGCTCCACGCGGACCGGCGCACCGTCACCGCCGCCATCGAGATCGAGGGTCCCGGCGTCGGACTGCGTGACAGCGAGGACCAGGAGGCCCTCGTGGACCGGTTCGGGACGCTGCTGAAGCACGTCGCCAACGGCGACGGCTTCGTCACCCGTCTCCAGATGCTCGCCCGCACCCTCCCCGCCGACCCCGACGCCCACGCCAAGGACGTCAGCACGCGCGGCGACGACCGCGCGCTGCCGTGGCTCCAGGAGTCGTACGACCAGCTCCAGTCGATGGTGTCGACCAGCAGTGAACAGCACCGCGCCTACCTCGTCGCCTGCATGCACTACTCCCGCGACCTGGCCGCCGAGGCGCAGGCGATGGCCCGCGCGGCCCGTCCGCAGGGCGGCCGGAGGCTCGACAAGGACGCCGGTCTCGCCGTCGTCATGGCCCGTGAGCTGACCGACATCTGCTCGCGGCTCCAGGAAGCCGACATCCGCGTACGGCAACCGCTCGGCCAGGGCCGCCTGGCCTCGCTCGTGCACTCCATGTACGACCCGGACCACCCCATCGACCACCTCCAGGCGATGACGAAGCGCAACGCCTGGCCCGCCGAGCTCGACGCCATGGAGCCCACCTACCTCCAGGCCAAGACCCGCGAGTCCTCCACCCGCGCCCCCTGGTGCCACGCCACGGCCTGGGTGAAGGAGTGGCCGATGACGCCCGTCGGCGTCAACTTCCTCGCGCCGCTGCTCGTCCACACCCCGGACGTGATCCGCACGGTGGCCGTGACGATGGACCTCGAACCCACCGAGGTCGCCATCGAGCGGATGCTGACCGAGAAGACGAACGACGAGGCGGAGGCCAGCCGCCAGGCCAAGATGAACCGCACGGTCGACCCCCGCGACATCGCCTCGCACTCCCGTCTCGACCAGCGCGGCGAGGACCTGGCGAGCGGCGCGGCGGGCGTCAACCTCGTCGGCTACATCACGGTGTCGTCCCGTTCCCCGGAGGCGCTCGCGCGCGACAAGCGCACCATCCGCGCCTCCGCCGGCAAGTCGTATCTCAAGCTGGAGTGGTGCGACCGCGAGCACCACAGGGCCTTCGTCAACACGCTGCCGTTCGCGACCGGCATCCGACGCTAGAGCGCGTGAGCGCTAGACGGTATCGACGTAGAGGCAGGCTGTTGCGATGCGGGATCCGCTGACCGTCCTCACGGACGCCTTCACGTCCTTCCTCTTCGGGAAGGTCGAGACGACCAGGCTTCCGGTGCGTACGTCGACGGGGCAGGCCCAGGCGGTCTACCTCCCGACGGCCGCGCCGGGCCTCGGCGACTCGGGCGTGATCATCGGGCGTGAGGTGTACTCCGGCAAGGGTTACATCTACGACCCCTTCCAGCTGTACGGGCAGCAGCTGCCCGCGCCGCACTGGCTGGTGCTCGGCGAGTCCGGCAACGGCAAGTCGGCGCTGGAGAAGACGTACGTACTGCGGCAGCTGCGCTTCAAGGACCGGCAGGTCGTGGTCCTGGACGCGCAGGGCGAGGACGGCGTCGGCGAGTGGAACCTCATCGCGCAGGAGCTGGGGATAACTCCCATCCGGCTCGACCCGACGGCCGCCCTGGACATGGGCATCCGCCTCAACCCGCTGGACCCCGCGATCACGACGACGGGCCAGCTGGCGCTCTTGCGGACCATCATCGAGGTCGCGATGGGCCACGGCCTCGACGAGCGCTCGGGCTTCGCGCTCAAAGTCGCACACGCGTACGTCAACGAGACGATCGTGGAGCGGCAGCCGGTCCTGATGGACATCGTGGAGCAGCTGCGCCACCCGGAGCCCGAGTCGGCCGAGGCGATGAACGTGGCCATAGACGACGTACGGGCGTGGGGCCTGGACGTGGCGCTGGTCCTGGACCGGCTGGTCGACGGTGACCTGCGGGGGATGTTCGACGGCCCGACGACGGTCGGCATCGATCTCGACGCCCCCCTGATCGTCTTCGACCTCTCCCACATCGACCGGAACTCCATCGCGATGCCGATCCTGATGGCGATCGTGGGCGTCTGGCTCGAACACACGTGGATCCGGCCCGACCGCAAGAAGCGCATCTTCCTGGTGGAGGAGGCGTGGCACATCATCAACTCGCCGTTCGTGGCGCAGCTGTTCCAGCGCCTGCTGAAGTTCGGCCGACGCCTTGGCCTGTCGTTCGTGGCGGTGGTGCACCACCTGAGCGACGTGGTGGACGGTGCGGCGGCGAAGGAGGCGGCGGCGATCCTGAAAATGGCGTCCACGCGGACGATCTACGCCCAGAAGGCCGACGAGGCGCGGGCCACCGGGCGGGTGCTCGGGCTGCCCAGGTGGGCGGTGGAGATCATCCCCACCCTCACGCCGGGCATCGCGGTCTGGGACGTCAACGGCAACGTCCAGGTCGTCAAGCACCTCATCACGGAGACGGAACGGCCGCTGGTCTTCACGGACCGCGCCATGACCGAGTCGTCGTCCGACCTCGCCGCCGCCGGTATGTCGGCCGACGAGGCGATGCGGGCGGCCGAGCTGGAGGCGGAGCAGCGGGCGGCGTACATGGAGCAGCATGCGGGATGACTGGGAGCGGGGCGGCTCTTCCTATGGGCGTGGCCCCGAACGGCGTGCGGGGGCCGGGGGCGTACCGGACGGGCTGCTGCTGGGCGTGCTCGGTTTCCTGCTGGGCTCGACGGTCCTCGTCTGGTCGGCGACGGGTCTCGCGGCGCGTTTCGCGCAGGGGGCCTGGCCGCAGCACGTGACCTTCGGCCATACGCCGCTGGCGGTACGTCACTTGATCGGCGCCCCCAAGGACCTGGCGGGCGCCTGGCCCGACACACCGCCTGCGGAGCTTTCGGGGTACGGGCTGTTCTGGGGGCTGTTCATCGGTCAGCTGATGGTGGTGCTCGTACTGACCATCTTCGTGATGGGCACGGCGGCGAGATGGCGGGCGGTACGGAGGGCGGCGCGCGCGGGCGGTGTGTCGGGAGCGAGCGGGTCTGTGCGGCCGGGCGGCTGGGAGACTCGCGCCGAAGGCGCACCAGGGGCGGACGGGCCCGCACGGGCGAGTGGGTGGGAAACCCGCGCCGGAGGCGCGGAGATCGGCACGAGTACCCCGGTCACGCCCCCCGAGGGGCCTCGCGCCGGAGGCGCGGAGACCGGCCCGAATACCCCGCTCACGCCCCCCGAGGGGCCTCGCGCGCAGATCGCGGACATCCCGGTCACGCCCCCCGAGAGACCCACGGAGTCCCCCTCGTACCCCCTCCCCACCCCCCGAACCCCCCTGATCCTCGGCACCCCGGAGACGAGAAGACCCCACGCCCTGAAGGCCGTCCAGGACGCCGAGGCCGCCGCCTTGGTCCTGACCTCCGACCCCACCCTGTGGGAAGAGACGAAGGACGCCCGCGCCAAGCTGGGCCCGGTCCTCCTCTACGACCCCCTCCACCTCTGCGACACCCCCGCCCGCCTGCACTGGTCCCCCACCTCCGGCTGCCAGGACAAGGCGACGGCCGCCCGGCGCGCCGCCGCGCTCCTCGCTCCGATACGGCCGAGCGCCCGGCTGGACGCCGCCGTGGCCGACACGGCGGAGATCCTGATGCGCAGCTTCCTGCACGCCGCCGCGGTGGCCGACAAGCCGATGAAGAACGTCCACCGCTGGTCCCAGGGCACCCAGGTCCAGGAGGCGGTACGCATCCTCCGTACGCACCCCAAGGCCGCGTCCGGCGCCGCGGGCGAGCTGGAGGCGGCCCTGACCGCGTACGCGGAGCGACGCGACGTCGCCCAGGAGCTGACGGCCCGCGCCCTCTCCGCGCTCTTCACGGTGCACGTCCGTGAGTCCTGCACACCAAACCGAACTGATGCGCTGACCCTGGATTCCTTTGTGCATGAAGGGGGCACGCTTTTTGTGGTGGGCGAGGCGATCGAGGATCCCAAGTCCCGCCAGGGCCCGGGTGCCATGCCTCTGCTGACGGCGCTCACCTCCAGCGTGGTCGAGCACGGCCGGCGCATGGCCGAACGGTCATCCTCCGGTCGGCTCGACCCACCAATGACGCTCGTCCTGGACGACGCCGCCGCGGTGGCCCCCCTGCCCCAGCTTCCCGACCTGCTCGCGACGGGCACCGACCTGGGCCTGCCCACTCTGGCCCTGCTCCGCTCACGCGAACAGGGCAGATCCCGCTGGCCGAACAGCGAACTACCGGTCTGACCCACCGCGCTGGCCTACCGCGCTGGCCTATCGCTCTGTACCGCGCTGGCCTACCGCTCTGTACCGCGCTGGCCTACCGCTCTCAACGACCGGACGGCCGAGAACCGCCCCACCCCACCCCACCCCCCGGGCCTCAACGCTTACCCCCGTCCACATCCAGCGTCGTCCCCGTAGTGAACGAGTTCTCCATCAGATAAGCCGCCGCGTGCGCGACCTCCTCCGCCGTCCCGGGCCGCCCCACCGGCAGCCGCCCCGCGGCCTCCTCCCGGTAGGCGCGGTGCTCCTCGGGGCTCATGAGATGCGCGTGCGTATCGGTCGGGCCCGGCGCGACCGCGTTGACGCGCAGCGGCGCCAGCTCCATGGCCAGGGATTTCACCGCGGCTTCGACGGCGCCGTTGACGGCGGCGAAGGCGAAGTACCCGGGGTCGACCTTCCGGTACAGATACCCCGAGACGAGCGTGACCGACCCCGTTCCGCTCGGCATGTACGGCAGCGCGGCCCGCACACACCGGTACTGCCCCCACCACTTGACCTCGAAGAACCGCCGCACCTGCGCCTCCGTCAGCTCCCCGAAGGGCGCGATCACGCTGCCGGACGCGCACGTGAAGAGGTGGTCGATGGTGCCGACCGACCCCATGACCTCCTCCACGGCGGCCCCGTCGGTGACGTCCAGCTCGCGGAACTCAGCTTCGGAACCGGTCAGTTCGCTGATCCGTTCGGCCTGCGCCCGCACCACGTCCGCACCGCGGTCGGTGAGGACGACGCGGGCCCCGCGCCGCGCGACGAGTTCGGCGGTGGCGAGGCCGATGCCGCCGCCCGCGCCGGTGATGACGACCGTGCTGCCGGAGAGATTCACATGCATCATTCCTTCGATTCGCAAGCGGGAAAAGCTCCCTGCCCACCACCCTCACAGCCACATCCCACCCACACCTTCGAAAACCCGGTGCATAATCGTGCGATGCACGTTGACGCACAGGCCCCGGCGACCGGCTGCCGGTGCGCCGACACCGCGGCGGCCCCCTGCTCCGAGGGCCTGGTCCGCTACCGCGCCGCGGTCGTCAAGGGCTGCCTGCCGCGAGCGACGGCGCCCCACTGCCTCGTACGACTGGGACTCCTGACGCCGCCGCCGGACGACCCGGACGTCCTCGTTCCCGTGTCGCCCAATGTCGCGGAGTCCGAACTGCTCCAGCCCGTACGGGACTCGCTCGACGCCCAGCAGGACCGGCTGAGGTCCATCAGCTCCGGGTTCTCGCCGGTCCACGCGATCTACCGCGCCGCCCGGCGCGAGTCCGAGGACTGGCTGACGGCCGTCGACGGAGCCGACGCCGTGCCCGCCCTCCTGGAGCGGGCCGTCCGCGACTGCCGCTCCGAGCTGCTGACCGTCCAGCCGACGGGCGAGCGCGGGCCCCACGACCTCGCGGACCCACAGCTCGTCCCGGCGGGCGTCACGCACCGCGCCCTGTACCCGCACGCGGCCCGCACGCACGCCGCGCAGTGGCGGCACCTCCAGGACATCGAGCGGGCGGGCGGCCGGGTCCGCACGCTGCAGCAGCTGACCGGCCGCCTGATCCTGTGCGACCGGGCCGTCGCCTACCTCCTCGGCAGGGGCGCCGTGGAGATCCGGCACCCCGCGGTGGTGGCGCACCTCGCCGCGGTCTTCGACGACGCGTGGGAGCGGGCACGGCCGGTGGCCGAGCCGGACGCGGCCCGCGCCCGCGCCGGAGCGCGTTCCCGCGAACCGCAGATCGTCGACGAGGTCCGCCGCGCGGTGATGCAGCTGCTCGTCTCGGGCCTCACGGACGACGCGATCGCGCGGCGCCTCGGGGTGTCACGGCGTACGGTCGCGGCCCATGTGGCCGCGATCTCCCAAGCCCTGGGCTCCCGCTCCCGCGCCCAACTCGGCTACCTGATAGCCCACTCCGACCCCACACTCCACCCCACGCCATAGCCCACGCCCTGATCCCGGCCCCGGCTCCGGCCCTGATCCCGGCTCCGGCTCCGGCCCTGACCCTGGCCCCGGCTCCAGCCACCCGCCGGGCTCGCGTATCCGCCGGGCGGCCCCGCCCTAAGCCCGCGTCGCCATAGCTCACGCCATAGCCCGTGCCGTGGCCGTGGCCCACGCCATAGCCCACGCCCTGATCCCGGCTCCGGCCCCGGCTCCGGCCCCGGCCCCGGCCCCGGCTCCAGCCACCCGCCGGGCTCGCGTATCCGACGGGCGCCCCCGCCCTAAGCCCGCCCCTCCACCCCGTACAACCGCAGGAAGATCCCCACCCCGTCCCGCACGAGCTCCTCCACCTCCGCCTTGTCCAGCGGCAGCGCCCCGAAGTACGACTCGGTCGTGATGCCGCCGCCCACCAGGAACGCGAGGTGCCGCGCCGCCTTGCGCGCGTTCGTGTCGTCGACGGCGAGCAGCCCCTGCCGGCCCAGCTCCGCCAGCCACTTCGCCAGGGCCTCCTGGGACGCCCTGGGGCCGATCCGCTGCCACTCCTCCAGGACGTCGGCGGGCAGCCGCCGCCCTTCCGGGATGATCTGGCGTACGACGGAGAAGTGCCCGGGGTGCGCCTCGCTCTGCCCGACCCACTCGCGGGCGAAGTCGAGAAGGTCCTCCTCGATGTCGCGGACCTTGCGCAGATGCCGCTCGAAGAGCACCTCCGTGGCGGCCGTCACCGACGCCGCGCTCTCCAGGAGCACGGCACGGAAGAGGCCCTCCTTGTCGCCGAAGTGGTTGTAGATGGTGCGCGTGGACACGCCGGCCTCGGCGGCGATCGCGTCGATGCTCGCGCGCGTGTAGCCCTCGCGCCCGAAGACGGTGCGGGCGCCTCGTGTGATCGCCTGACGCTTCTCCAGCATCCCCTTGCGCAGGGGCTTCTCGTCCGCCATCTTGCCTCTCCCTCGCATCTCGCCTCTCCCCACCTCTCTCCACCTCTCCCGAAAAATTACAATGACCGTTGTAATTACTACAACGCTCGTTGTACTTTACTCGCATGCCTACCGAGACCGCTCCGCAGGCCCCGCCCGCCACGCGCCGGGGCCGTCCCGCCCTCACCCTCGCCGTCGTCCTGCTCGGCATGCTCACGCTCCCGATGGCGATGTCCGGCACCACCGTGGCCCTGCCCCGCATCGGCTCCGACCTGAACGCGTCGGGCGTCGCCCTCCAGTGGGTGGTCGTCGGCTACTTCCTCGCCGCCTCCTCCTTCATGCTCGTCGCGGGCTCGCTCGGCGACATCTTCGGCCGCCGCCGCGTCCTCACCGCGGGCGCCACGCTCTACGCCGCGGGCACCCTGGCCTCCGCCTTCGCCCACCACATCCTGTTCCTGGACGCCGCCCGCCTGCTGTCGGGCATCGGCGCGGCGGGCGTCATGGCGAGCGGCGGCTCCCTGCTCGCCGCCACCTCCACCGGCCCCTCCAGGACCAGGGCGTTCGCCGCCCTCGGCACCACCGCGGGCGTCGGCCTCGCCATCGGCCCCACCTTCTCCGGCTGGATGGTGGACGGACTCGGCTGGCGCACCACGTTCCTGGCCTTCGCCGGCGCGGGCCTCGTCATCCTCGCCGGCACCCGCTTCCTCGCCGAGTCCCGCGCCGACACCCCGCCGCGCGTCGACAAGGCCGGCGCCGTCACCTTCATCGGCGGCCTCTCGCTGACCCTCTTCTCCATCACGCAGGGCTCCAAGTCCGGCTGGGGATCGGCCAGTACGCTCCTTCCGCTCGCGGCAGGTCTCGCGCTGCTCATCACCTTCGTACGCGTCGAGAAGCACCTCGCGGCCTCGGGCGGACGCCCCGTCCTCGATCTCTCGCTGGCCCGCGACCCCGCCTTCCTCGGCTGGTCCATCGGCGCCTTCGGGCTCGGCGCGGGCACCACCGGCGTCCTCGCCTTCCTGCCCACCTACCTCCAGGGCACCAGCGGCACCACGGCACGCGACGCGGGCCTGGCCCTGCTCCTGATGACCGTCCCGGTCCTCGCACTGCCTCCGCTCGGCGCCCGCCTGGTCAACCGCGGCGTCCCGGCCCGCCACGTGCTCGTCCTGTCCCTGCTCCTGGCCGCCGCGGGCAACGCCTGGCTGACCACCCTGCACCCCGGCATCTCCGCGGCCGCCCTCGCGGGGCCCCTGCTGACCATCGGCGTCGGCCAGGGTCTGTCCGTCGGCATCATCGACGCCCAGGCGCTCGGCATGGTCGAGCCCGCGAAGGTCGGCATGGCCTCCGGGTTCCTCAACACCGTCCGCGGCGGCACCGGCGCCGTCATGCTCACCGTCTTCGGAGCGCTGCTGCTCGCCCTCGTGGAGTCCAAGGTCGGCTCGGCGGAGCTGGCGGGCCGCGTCACGGCGGGCGCCGGTGGCCACGCCGGCCAGTTCACCGAGGCCTGGCGGACCACGCTCTGGTCCGTGGCGGGCCTGAGCACCGGCCTCGCGCTCCTCGTCCACACGCTGCTGCGCCCCCGGACGCGTACGACCGGAGCACCGAAGACCGCCCCCGACTCCCATACCGGCCGCACCCATCAGCCGGCCGCCGACCACGCGTAGAACAACATCCACTTCTGAGGAGTACGACATGTCCACCACCCCGAACACCTCCACCACGCCCCTGCGCCTCGCCGTCGTCGTCGGCTCCACCCGCGACGGCCGCTTCGGCCCCACCGTCGGCGGCTGGTTCACCGCCATCGCCGAGCGCCACACCGGGTTCACCGTCGACGTCATCGACGTCGCCGACCTCGAACTGCCCGCCGCGCACCCGGACTGGGGGACCGAACGCACCCCCGCCCTCACCGCGCTCGCCGAGCGCGTGGACGCAGCCGACGCGTACGTCGTCATCACCCCGGAGTACAACCACAGCTTCCCGGCCGCCCTGAAGCACTTCATCGACCTGCACCGCACGGAGTGGGAGGCCAAGCCGGTCGGCTTTGTCTCCTACGGCGGGGTCGGCGGCGGCCTGCGCGCCGTCGAACAGCTCCGCCTGGTCTTCGCCGAGCTGCACTGCGTGACCGTCCGCGACGGCGTCAGTTTCCACGGCGCCTGGGACCACTTCGGTGCGGGCGGCCGTGCCCACGAGGAGGACGGCGCGGCCGGTGCCGCCAAGGTCATGCTGGACCAGCTGGCCTGGTGGGCGAAGGCCCTGCGCACCGCCCGCGCGGAGCACCCGTACCGCTGAGCACCGCGAGAGGGGGCGCCCGGCCCGGGAACCCGGGAAGGGGCGCCCCCGGTCTCAGGGTCGCCGTCGTACCCCGGTACTACCCGCGGCCCCCACGTCCCGCCCCCGGTCCGACGATCCGCGACCCCGCGCACACCAGCATCGAAGGCATGACGATAAGGGCATACGGACTGACCAAACGCTACGGAGACAAGACCGTCGTCGACGACCTCGGCTTCGAGGTCCTCCCCGGCACGGTCACCGGCTTCCTCGGCCCCAACGGCGCGGGCAAATCCACCACCATGCGGATGCTCCTCGGCCTCGACGCCCCCACCCGCGGCCGCGCCACCATCGGCGACCGCACCTACGCGGAGCACCCCGCGCCCCTGCACGAAGTGGGCGCCCTCCTCGAAGCCCGCTCCGTCCACCCGGGCCGCACCGCCTTCCACCACCTGATGGCGCTCGCCCACACGCACTCCATCCCGAAGAGCCGCGTCGAAGCGGTCCTCCGGCTCGCCGGCATCGACGAGGTCGCCCGCAGACGCGTCAAGGGCTTCTCCCTCGGCATGGGCCAGCGCCTCGGCATCGCGGCCGCCCTGCTCGGCGACCCCGCCACGGTCATCCTCGACGAACCGGTCAACGGCCTCGACCCCGAGGGCGTCCTGTGGATCCGCAACCTCCTCAAGTCCCTCGCCGCCGAAGGCCGTACGGTCCTCGTCTCCTCGCACCTCATGAGCGAGATGGCGCTGACCGCCGAGCACCTGATCATCATCGGCCGCGGCAGGCTCCTCGCCGACACCACCGTCGAACGCTTCGTACGCGAGTCGGGCACCGGCGCCGTCAAGGTCGTCACCCCCGAGGCAGGCCACCTGACCGAACGGCTCGCCGGGCCCGGCATCGAGATCACCGGCAGCGCCCCCGGCGTCCTCGACGTACGCGGCACCGACGCCGAGCACATCGGCCGCACCGCCGCCGCCCACGGCATCCCGCTCTTCGAACTCACCCCGCACGCCGCGTCGTTGGAGCAGGCGTTCATGGACCTCACCCGCGACTCCGTCGAGTACGTCGCCTCGACGACCGCCCCTCACCCGGAAGGAGCCACGGCATGAGCACCGGCACGCTGACCCAGGCCAGGCCCGCCGCCACGTCCACGTACCGCCTGAGCACCAAGGGCGTCCTGCGCTCCGAGTGGCACAAACTGTGGACGCTCCGCTCGACATGGATCACGCTCCTCACGGCGTCCGCCCTGGTCATCGCCGTCGGCATCACGATGGGCTCCACCTACGACGGGGACGACGCCGAGATCGACACGGTCGTCTTCACCCTCTTCGGCACCCAGCTCTCCCAGATCTGCCTCGCCGTCCTCGGCATCCTCGTCACCGCGGGCGAGTACTCGACGGGCATGATCCGGGCGTCGCTCGCCGCCGTCCCGCACCGCCTGCCCGTCCTGTGGTCCAAGGCCGGCATCTTCACGGCCGTCGCCTTCACGGTGTGCCTCGTGACGAACGTCGTCACGTTCCTCACCGCCCAGATCTGGCTCTCCGACACCGACAAGGAACTCTCCCTCACCGACGTCGGCGTCCTCGGCGCCCTCACCACCAGCGCCGCCGCCATCACCCTGCTCAGCCTCATCGCGCTCGGCCTCGGCGCCCTGCTGCGCTCCGTGCCCGGCGCCATCGGCGCGTTCGTCGGCTGCGTGCTGATCCTGCCCGAGGTCCTGTCGATGCTGCCGTTCAGCGCCGTGGAGAGTGCCATCCGCTACTTCCCCGCCCAGGCGGCCAGTTCGCTCGGCTCGGTGGCCCGGGTGGAGAACACCATCGCCCCCGGCACCGCCCTGCTCACGCTCGCCCTCTGGTCGGCCGCGATCATCGCCGCGGCGTCCGTGCTGCTCAAGCGGCGGGACGTATGACGGGCATCGGGTCCCTGGTCCCACGGCAGCGCCGTGACCGAGGATGAGGCCGTGACCGAGCCGCACCCCCTCACCCAGTACCTCCAGCGCTCGACCCAGCGGGTACGCGCCTTCGACAGGCGCCACCCGCTGGTCTGGGACGTGCACATGACGGCGTTCTTCGTGATCGCCGCCCTCACGGACGGCACCGGCGGCGGCTGGCGCAGCACCGCGGCCAACTCCGAGGTACCGCAGGGGCAGATCCTCCTGATGAGCGTGGCCCTCTCCGCGCCGTTGCTGTGGCGCCGCCGCCATCCGCTGGCGGTGCTGGCGGTGATGACGGCGACGACCGCGGTCAGCAACTGGACGGGCGCCTGGCTGCAAGCTGCCCTGATCCAGTTCATCGTGGTCTTCAACATCGCGCTGCGGCTGCCCCTGAAAACCCTGGGCAGGGCCGCCGCGATGACCGTTGCCCCCATGACGGTCTGCGTCGTCGCCTACCCCGAGAACAGCTGGGACGAGCTGATCGTCCCGCAGGTCTGGTCCTTCGTGGTCGTCGCGCTCGCGGGCATAGCCGTCCGCTCCCGCCAGGACCACACCCAGGCCCTCGTGGACCGCGCCCGCCAGCTGGAGGTCGAGCGCGACCAGCAGGCCCAGCTCGCCACGGCCGCCGAACGCACCCGCATAGCCCGCGAGATGCACGACATCATCGGCCACAACCTCTCCGTCATCACCGGTCTCGCGGACGGCGGTTCGTACGCCGCCGCCAAGTCCCCCGAGCGCGCCGCCCAAGCCCTCGAAGCCATCGGCACGACGAGCCGCCAGGCCCTCTCCGAACTCCGCCGCCTCCTGGACGTGCTGCGCGAAGACGCCCCCGCCACGGCCGAACGCTCCCCGCAGCCCGCCCTGACCGACCTGGACCAACTCATCGACGGCGTACGGGCCGCGGGCCTCCCCGTACGCAGCACCGTGCGCGGCCGCCCCGACTCGGTCCCCGCGGGCCGCCAACTCACCGTCTACCGCGTCGTCCAGGAAGCCCTCACCAACACCCTCAAGCACGGCGGTCCGCACGCGACCGCCTCCGTCGACGTCTCCTACTCCGAGCGCGGCGTCACGGTGGAGGTCACAGACACGGGCACGGGCACGCGCTCGTGCACGGGCTCGGGCTCGGGCTCGGATGGCACCCCGGTCTCCGTCAAGGGCCGCGGTCTGACAGGAATGCGCGAGCGAACTTCCCTGTACGACGGCACACTTGAGGCAGGGCCGCTCCCCGACCCGCCGGGTGGGTGGCGGGTCCACCTCCACCTCCCGAAGGACGACGAAACACCGTGACGACCGTGCTCATCGTCGACGACCAGCCCATGCAGCGCTTCGGCTTCCGGATGCTCCTGGAGAGCCAGGACGACATGGCGGTGGCCGGCGAGGCCGGCAACGGCAGCGAGGCCATCCGCATGACCGCCGAACTCCACCCGGACGTGGTCCTCATGGACATCCGCATGCCGGGCCTGGACGGCATCGAGGCCACCCGCCGCATCGTCGCGTCGGGCGACCGCACCCGCGTCCTCATCCTCACGACGTTCGACCTCGACGAGTACGCGTACGACGGTCTGCGCGCGGGCGCCTCCGGCTTCCTCATCAAGGACGCCCTGCCCGAGGAACTCCTCTCCGGAATCCGCGCGGTCGCCTCGGGCGACGCGGTGGTGGCCCCGAGCCTGACCCGCCGCCTCCTCGACACCTACGCGGACCACCTCCCGTCGGCCGGCTCCTCTCCCGCCGACCCGGCGGACCACCCGCGCCTCGCCTCCCTCACTCACCGAGAACGGGAAATCCTGACAGTGATCGGCCAGGGCTGGACGAACACGGAGATCGCGGCCCGGCTCCACCTCGCGGAATCCACGGTGAAAACCCACGTGGGCCGCATCCTCGCGAAGACGGGGGCGAGGGACAGGGTGCAGGCGGTGATTCTCGCGTACGACACGAAATTGGTGAACCCGGCGTAAACGCACATGGAGGCAGAAAATCCCCCGGAACGCAGAAAACCCCCGCACCGAATGGTGCGGGGGTTTTCTCTACAATTAGTTCGGCGGCGTCCTACTCTCCCACAGGGTCCCCCCT